>JAJDVB010000022.1 GCA_022826345.1 Alphaproteobacteria bacterium | reverse complement strand
AAGGACGACGTGGAGGCGCTCTTCCTGCTCAGCACGGCGACGATCATCGCCGGCGCCCCGGAGGCCAACCTGCAGGAGGTCGGTGCCGCCGCCGAGCACTACGCCTACGTGGTCATGATGACGATGGAAGAGCCGGAGGTCGCCCTGGCGATCGAGCGCACGCGCGAATGGGAGGAAGCGTTCCTGCGCCGCTACCTGATGCAGCGCTTCCGCCGCCCCGAGAACGGCGACGCCCTCGACCCCCTCCCCTTCGAGTGAGCGGCGGACTGGATCAGCTCTTGACGCGCTCCAGCCCCTACGACTCCGGGAGGTCCAGCAGCGCGCATATGTGGCCGGCGAGGCGCACGGCCCAGATCTCCACCCTCTCCGGCGTGCGAATCTCGTCGTTGCGAATCTCCATGAGCAGCGAGGGCAGCCCGCGGTCTTCGCCGTGCACCGGCAGGGTGTAGTCGGTGAGAACGCCGAAGTCGTAGGGCTCGTTGGCGCCGACCCGGAGCCCGTCCCCCCTCAGGCGCTCGATCATGGGATCGGCCATGCGCCGGTCGTTGTCCCAGCAGATGCCGATCTCCCAGGGCCGCGGATCGCCACCGACAAGCTGCGGGGTGAAACTGTGGACCGCCACCAGCAACGGCACTTGACCGGCGTTGGTCATGCGGTCCAGCGCAGCAGCAATCGCGTCGTGGTAGGGCTCGAAGATCTCTGCGATCCGCGCGTCCACCGCCGCCTGGTCGAGGTCCATGTTGCCGGGCACCGGCACCGTGTCGCTCACCGGCGGAATCCGGTCCGGCGCGCCCACGGGCCGGTTGCAGTCGATCACCAGGCGGGAGTAGCCGGCGAGGATCGCCGGCGCGTCAAGCAGCGCCGAGAGCCGCCGGGCCACGGCCCCTGCCCCGATGTCCCAGCCGATGTGCTCGGTGCGCTCGGTCTCGCTCAAGCCGAGGTTGTCGAGCGCGGCGGGAACCCGGCAGCTCGCGTGGTCGCAGACCAGCAGCACGCGCGACGTGCTCTCCTCGTTGAGCGTCTCGAAGGGCGGCGGGTCGTCCGGCCCGAGCAGCGTCGTAGGCATCGGCACGCCTAGACCTTGTAGATGCGCCGGGCGTTCTCGACGCCGATCAGCGATGCGATGCGCTTGGCGTCTACCGCCGAGCACTCGTCATCCTCCACCCAGCGGCCGAGCGCGCGGGCAAGAGCGGTGCGGAAGCGCAGCGCCCCCAGGTAGTAAAGCTCTGCGAGGCCGAAGGCGTCGGTGCTGAAGAGCTGCTTCGTGAAGGGCACGAGCTCTAGCGCCTCGTCCATTATCCGCTGGTAGCTGGGCCCCACCCAGTTCAGCGCGAAGCCCACGTCGAAATAGACGAACGGGAAGTTCTCCGACATCAGCCCCGCTTCGCGGTGGAACGGGTAGCAGTGCAGCAGCGTGATGGGGAAGCCCCAGGGCTCCACCGCCTTGATCCAGGGCGTGAGATGGCTCGGGTCCACGCGGTGCAGCTCGATGTCGGGATCGCCGATGCCGATATGGAACTGGATCGGGAAGCCCCGCTCCCGCGCGATGTCGGCGCCGGTCCAGATCAGGTGCCGCTCAAGCACCGGGTCGGTGAGGCGCACCTGGCCGGTCCGCTCGATTTCGGCGAGCCAGCGCCCCGCTGCCGCCTCGACCTCGTCCTCGCCGGGCTTCGCGTAGTCGATGCGAAGCGTCGCGCGGTAGGCCAGAATCGACTTGAGGCCGACGACTTCGTCCCCGAGGGAGCCGCGCAAGGCCGCCTCGAACGCCTGTGCGAAGCCCGCCGCAGAGACGCCCCCCTGCGCGACCCTCTCGGCGACAGATTCCATGCGCACGATCTCCCGCGCCGGCCGGCCAGCGATCGCGCCCACCTCGGCGACGCTGCAGAGCTCCTCCGGCCGATTGCCGCTGTCCACGACGTAGGTGCCGATCCCCGCCGCGGCGAGGAAGCGCCGGTTCACCTCCGCCGCGCCGATCGCCCGCCGGCGCTCGGCGTATTCGGCGGGCGCACAGAACGGCTCCAGGTCCAGGAGCGGCGCGCACCAGCGCCGCAAGCTGAGCGCCACCGGCTTGTCCCAGTGGTCGGTGCCGGCGGGCGCCGGCGCAAAGGCCTCGCTCAGCGAATCCGCGAGCCGCGCGTCATCCAGGTCCACGGGAAACAAGCCGTGGCAGTGATGGTCGACCAGCGGCAGCGTCTCGGTGATGTCGCTAATAAGCATCGAGATAACTCCGAATTACTGCGTCGGGGGCAAGCTCGCCCGCCGCCGCAAGCTCATGGCGCTTGAGCGAAACATAGGCTTGCCAGAGCGGTTCTGAAAACCAGCCACGCACCGCGTCCTCTGCCTCCGCCGCCGCGAGCGCCTCTTCCAGCGAGCGCGGCAGCCAGCGAACGTCGAGCGCCTCGCGCTCCGCGTCGCTGAGATCGGACGGATCGCGCCCGACCAGCGGCGGCGTCGGCAGACCTTCGCGCAGCCCTTCGAGCCCCGCCTGCACCAGGACCGTCAGCGTCACATGGGGCGAGGCGGCGGCATCGGCGGGGCGGAACTCGAAGTTGTACTGGCCCGGATCGACTCCGCCGGGGCCGTGCCGGCCCGCACAGATGCGGAGCGCCGCCTCGCGGTTATCGGCGCCGAAAGCTGCGGCGGCGCCCGCCCAATGGCCCGGCGCGAGCCGCAGGTAGGAGACCGGCGAGGGCGCCGTGAAGGCCGTGAGCGCCGGCAGGCGGCGCATGATCCCCGCGACGAAGCTACCGGCCTGCGCCGCGACACCCGCCGGCTGCACCGGGTCGTGCGAGACCGGCGCGCCATCCAGGTCCTGCAGGCTCAGATGCACGTGAACGCCGTTCCCAAAACCCTGCGCCGCGATCATCGGCGTGAAGGTCGCGCGATACCCTTCGCGCGTTGCGACGGCGCGCACGAGCTCGCGCACCAGAAGCGCCCGGTCGGCGGCGGCGAGTCCAAGCACGGGGCGACAGTTCACTTCGTACTGGCCGGGGCCGCCTTCCGGCTCGAAGGTCTCGGGCTCCAGACCCGCCCCCCGTAGCGCTGCCACCAGCACGGCGCCGAAGCCGAGCGCCCGCTCGTGGGCGATGATGCTGTAGTTGGGGCCGGGCTGCTCCAGCCCCTCCACCAGGTAGAACTCCTGCTCGAAGGCGGCCATGAGCCGCAGCCCGAACTCCTGTTCGAGAGCGTCCAGCGCGCGCCGCAGAAGTTCCCTCAGGCACGCCTCCCAGGGCGCCCCGTCCGGCGCAATGCCGTCGCAGATGTAAGCATGGAACGGAGGCTGCTCCGGCCACAGATCGACCCTGGCATGGGCGTCCCGGTCGGGCACCAGCCAGACATCGCCGAGCGCGCCCCACGGGCTCGGCGCCAGGGTGGAGAGCGGGCCGATCGCCTGCGCCACCGGCACCCAGCCGATGCCCGTTTCGAGACGCTTATCGAGATCGGCCGCCGGAAAGCCCCGTCCGCGCATGAGGCCGGCCAGATCGGGCCATCCGAAAAAGACCAGCTCCTCGCCCCGCATCCGCGCCCTCGCCTTGCCGCGCCGCCACTCTAAGGGCGGTTGGCGAGACATGCTATCGTCCGGCCGCAACCGGCGGGAGGGGAGCATGGCGATCACATTACAGGGCAAGGCCGCGATCGTGACCGGCGCGGGTCGCGGCATCGGCAAGGGTATCGCGACGGTGTTCGCGAACGAGGGCGCCAGGGTGCTGGTGGTGAACCGCAGCGCCGAGGCGGGCCAGGCCGCGGCCGATGAGATCGCCGCTGCCGGCGGCGAGGCGTCGTTCCTCCAGGCCGACGTCAAGCAGCGTGCCGACATGGAGCGGATGGCGGCAACCTGCATCGAGCGCTACGGCGCCATCGACGTCTTCTGCGCCAATGCCGGGGTCTTCCCCACCTCCCACATCGTGGACATGGACGATGAGACCTGGAACGACGTGATCGACACCAACCTCAAGGGCGTCTTCTACGGGGTCCAGGCGTGCATCCCGCAGATGAAAGCGCAGGCACAGGGCCGCATCGTCGTGATCTCGTCGATCACCGGCCCCAACGTGGGCTGGCCGGGGCTTGCCCACTACATGGCGTCCAAGGGCGGCGTGAACGCCTTCGTCATGGGCGCGGCGTTGGAGCTCGCCAATCACAACATCACGGTCAACGCGATCTCCCCCGGCTCGATCATGACACCAGGCCTGGTGGAGCTCGGCGGGGAACAGGTGGAGGAAATCAGGTCGGTCATTCCGGCCGGCTACATCGGCGAGACCGAGGACATCGCCTACGCCGCCGTCTACCTTGCGAGCGACCAGGCGCGCTACATCACCGGCCAGGCACTGGTGCTCGACGGCGGGCAGATTCTGCCGGAGAGCCCCGCCGCCCTCGCCGACGCCTGAGCGGGCGTCGCCCCGCGCCCAACCGGTCCGATTGACAAACGCCCAGCCGCCGCTATCGATGGAGCCGGAGCGCCCGTAGCTCAGCCGGATAGAGCACTTGATTCCTAATCAAGGGGTCGCAGGTTCGAGTCCTGCCGGGCGCGCCAGTTAACTCAGCGACCGTTCATTCGGCCGGGCGTGATCGGGACGCGGAGTCCGCGAGCTGGGTCCTGACCCATCGCGGGGCGGCGGCACTACTTCAAGAAGATCACGCCCCACTGGTTGTCGACCACATCCCCGGAGCCGCTTACCGTGAAATTGGAGGTGATGATCCCCGTCGCGCCTTCGAAGATCCCGGTGCCGGAATCGACCTGCCAGCAGAT
>JAJDVB010000036.1 GCA_022826345.1 Alphaproteobacteria bacterium | reverse complement strand
CGGGTTCGAGCGCCCGAAAGCTCCGGCGGGGCGGGGTGGACCTGCTGGGAGGCCGGGCCGTCCACCGCACCATGCATCCCTTCCTGGCCGCGGAGCTGCCGGAGTTCGACCTCGATCGGTCGCTCCGAATCGGAATGCTGCCCCTGGTGATGGGTGCGCCCGATCCGTCGGATGTCCTCGACGCCTATGCGAGCCTGTACCTGGACCAGGAGGTACGGGCGGAAGGTCTCACCCGCAACGTCAGCGGATTCACCAGGTTCCTGGAATCGGTGAGCTTTTCCCACGGCGCGCAGCTCAACGTCGCCGCGGTCGCGAGGGAATGCCAGGTCGAGCGCAAGGTAGTCGCGGGGTACGTCGGGATCCTCGAGGATCTGTTGCTCGCCTTCCGCCTGCCGGTCTTCCGCAAACGCGCCAAGCGCGCGACCGTCGCGCACGAGAAGATCTACCTGTTCGATGCCGGCGTGTTCCGTTCGCTCCGCCCCAAGGGGCCACTCGACCGCCCCGAGGAGATGGACGGTCAGGCGCTTGAAGGGCTCGTGGCCCAGCATCTCCGCGCCTGGGCCGCATATTCCCGGAACGACGCGGAGCTCTTCTTCTGGCGGACACGTGCAGGGGCCGAGGTCGATTTCGTCGTCTACGGCGAGTCGGGGCTTCAGGCGTTCGAGGTCAAGAACGCCCGCAGGGTGCATTCCGCTGACCTGCGTGCGCTGCGGTCGTTTCGGGCGGACTACCCCGAAGCGGAGACGGCCGTGCTCTATCGCGGGTCCGAACGCTTGCGGATCGACGACATCTGGTGCCTTCCGGTCGCCGACTTCCTCCGCCAGACCACCCCCGATCGAGGTCTGCTGACCCGGCTGTAGGTCAGACATACCCGCCCGAGTATCCGGGAAACGGGAGTGTCGTTTCGGAGACGCAGAGTGGCAGAGTCACGAGCAACCGCGCTCATGTCTCCGGCGCGTCGAGATCGATGCAGAGCGCCGGGTTGAATCCCCGCTTCCGCTCGTGCGCGTACCCGGCCGGGTTGGCGACGATTCTCGTTTTCCCGAGCCGCTCATCAACCGGATCGTGCATGTGACCGTGGACCCAGAGTGCGGGCTGGTACCGCTCGATCAGCCGGTCCAGGTCGGAGGCGAACGCCGGGTTCAACGGATCGCCCTGGAACCACCGCCGGATCGATCGCCGGCTCGGCGCGTGATGCGTGATTACCACCACTCGTTCACCGGCAAGCTCCGCCCGTGCGAGCTGTTCCTCGATGAAGTGCCGGGCGGCCCGATGCCGTCGGACAGACTCCCGCGTGCTGAAGTGCCGCCCCCGGTGTCGAATCGCGCCCGCGAAGTCCGATATGCCCCGGCGCAGCCGTCGGTGTGCCCCAATCTCATCGGCCTTGCCGTAGAGTTCCAGATCCGTCCACAGGGTTGCCCCAACGAAGCGGGTGCCCTCGATCCGGACCGTACCGGGGTCGAGGAGGTGGATGCCGACTTCCGCGCACTCCTCGGCGAGTCCCGCCCTCGCGTCGTCGATCTCCGTGCCGTAGAACTCGTGGTTGCCGAGGACGTAGACGATGTGCGGGGCGGACGCCCAGAACTCCGAGAGCTTCGCCACAAGTCCCTTCGTGTACGGCGCGAGGTCGCCGGCGAGGACAATGACGTCAGCCTCGGGGTGGTGCTCCGGCACCGGGCCACCATGCTCAATGTGGAGGTCGGAGAGGACCTGGATCTTCATCGTTGGTAGCGCAAATGGGGGCCGTTCGCTCGCACACGACTGCCGTGTCCGCGGTTCTACAAGAACCGATACAAGGCGTGCGGGCGATGACCGGGGCCGAGTCCGTGCTGTCGCCCATCGCCACGGGCCATCCTACAGTGGCAGAGGCTCCGTGCACGAACAGTCAGTCAGAATTCCCGCCAGCAGATTCCGTCCATCGCCGTTCCCGGCACCGGACAGCCGCGCTCCGCCGATACTAGCTGACTCGGTGGTCCCGCGTCGTGACGGTAGTCAATCCGCAGCCACGGCGACCGGGAGAATGGTCGGCGGCGCCGGCCCCCTGCGCGTGGTACGCTCGGCCTGTTGATCCAGGCCGACGATGGTGAAACCCATGCAGCTGACAGCCGTGCTCCTGCCCGCCGAGGAAGGCGGATTCATCGCGATGAATCCGGAAACCGGTAGTACGTCTCAGGGCGAAAACATCGAGGAAGCCTTGGCGAATCTCCAAGAAGCGACCGAACTCTACCTTGAAGAATTTCCGCTGGCATCGTACGGCAAGCCGCTGCTGACGACCATCGAAGTCCACCCGCATGCCGCGTAGCTTGCCCCGTATTTCGGGGCGAGACGCGATTCGCGCTCTCGAATCGCTTGGATTCACGGCAGTGCGCCAGAGGGGAAGCCATGTCGTCATGCGGCAGGGTTCGGCGGGCTGCGTCGTGCCCATCCACCGCGAGATCAAGACCGGCACGTTGTCAGGTGTGTTGAAGCAGGCGGGAGTCTCTCGAGAAGAGTTCAAGGCCGCGCTCACCAAGATCTGACCGCCACGATTGCGCGCCCGACGCCAAGTTTGAGACCCGCGCACTCGAACAGATCGGGTTGTAGATTCTCTGGCTTCGGGTTCATCCGGCATTCTGCGCGATCTTCGGCGTCTCGGAGGTAGCGCTCGCCGACCGGGCCGGGAGGCGGGCAGCCACTCTAGGTCAAAGTCGCACCAGCCCGCGTACAGGAGGTTCATTTGTGCCGAGCGGACTGACGGCGTCATCTTGAGTGCGCTCATTCGCTTGACCTCTACACTTTGCCATCTTTGCCCGCGAACGAGCATGGAATCGATCTCCGCGTCAGGGCCTCCCGCTCGGCGATCAGCTCGAGATTCGTCGGGGCTCTCCAGTTTCGGCCGAAGATCAAGACACGGGCACTCCCGCCCCAGCCTCTGTAGGCAATCGTCGTCTTGTCGCTCCGCTACGTACCCGGAGCGGTGACCAGGCCCCAAACCACGCACTACCCTGCGCACCAAGAGCCCGTCACATTCGATAGGCGCTTCAGTCCCCAACATCAACCGATGCTTATCTCAGGATGGTCCGTACTTCCGAAGCTAGCCTGCACCCAAGACCGCCGCCCCACTTGCCTCATGCTCCATTGGATGGTAGCTTATACTCTCGACCATGACCAATTGGACTTCCTTCTCAAAGCCCGTCGCTCCCCTCCATCACTAGCGGCACTCTTTCAGGATTATCAATGGCCGAGCACGAACCACGACAATTCGTAACTGCACTTGGCGCAAAGCTCGCGGCACGTTCTCGCCATGTTTGCTTCTTCCTGGGGGCCGGAGTCGGTAGAGCGTGCGGGCTTCCAGATGTGACCGGTCTCCAACGGATTGTCTTGGATGCTCTAGCGGACGACAACCGCGCCGCTTTAGAGCATCAACTTCAAGGCCGCAATCTCGAAGGTGCCTTGAGTCGGATACGCCGTATCTCAGCCCTAATCTCAGGCGAGGATACCGTAGATGGACTAACTCGTGCAAAAGCAGAGGAACTAGACCAGACAATCTGTCGCCAAATCGTTATCGCACTGAACACCAACGCGGACGATAACGACGCCGTTATCTGCTTGGCGGGATGGGCGGCAAGGGCCAATTACCACCTTCCCGTAGAATTGTTTACGGTCAATTATGACCTCTTGTGGAAACCGCGTTGGAACGGATGCGCGTACCTTATTTCGATGGTTTCATCGGAAACCTCAATGCTAGGTTTCACACCGAATTGGTCGAGTCTTTGCCAGGATTCGGTGACGAAGTCATGCCGTCCTTTCTTGTACGACTTTGGAAGATGCACGGTTCGGTCAATTGGATTTGGAACACCCATAATCAGATAGTGAGATTAGGACAGGCAGTACCAGAAGGGTTGCCGGCCGCGATTTATCCCTCAGATACAAAATATGACGAATCGCGGCGCGTTCCATTTGTGGTATTACAAGACCGCTTCAGGCGTGCTCTTCATCAACCTGAAACACTAATGTTGATTTCCGGCTACTCATTTAGCGACGATCACCTTAATGAGCTAATCTTCGACGCTGCTACACGGCGTGAACGTTCTGAGTTCATAGCTTTCGTGCACTCAGACATTCCTATTGAATTGGCTGAACGTGCAGAACTCACGCCGAATCTCCAAGTAGTTTCTAGACGAGAAGCCGTAATCGGAGGCATCCGAGGGAATTGGACGGAACCGGATGTCGCCGTACCTCTTGTTTGGTCCGACGGAGAATTCCTACTAACTGACTTTAGGTGCTTAGCGAGGCACCTAGCGCGAAGCACGGGTCACAAATACGAGGGAGACAGTGGTCTGCGAGCGTTGCTGCAGGACGCTATTGCCGAACGCGATGTCCAACCACAGGAAGATTAGAATGCCTGAGAAGGACCCCACCCGCATTGGAAAAATACGGCATGTTCTCGGCTCTACCGTGACGGTAGCGCTTGATGATGACCTTGCTGGTACGGCGCCGATTTACCGCGGAAGACTTCAGCCCGTTGGCCAGATTGGTTCACTAGTTCGGATTCCCCAAGGAGTAGTTGACTTAATCGCATCAGTTAGTCTAGTCGGTATTGCGGAGCTATCCGGAACCATGACGCCTGTCGAAACGCTTCAACGTGATGAACGGTGGCTCCAAGTTCAGTTGCTGGGCGAGATTGATCATGGTACCGGATGCTTCCAGCGAGGTGTCGGTTCGTATCCCGGGTTAGATGACCCGGTACATTTCGCGACCGCACATCAACTTCAGACCGTATTCCCGAATCCTGACAGCCAACATCTTCGACTCGGTCGCATGGCTGCAGCTGAAGAGGTTCCCGTTTGTGTCGATGCGTCGCGGTTCGTCGTACGCCATTCCGCCATCGTAGGCTCCACTGGTTCTGGAAAAACTAGTACTGTTGCTACCCTTCTGCAAGGGTTCGTTAGTGGAGGATGGAGATCCTCCAATATAGTTGTTGTCGATCCGCACGGAGAGTACGCTCAGGCGAAGTCCGAGCATGCTTCGATCAGGAGCGTTCTGGAGAGTGGCGAAAATCAGTTGCGTGTGCCATATTGGGCATTACCTGCCGCTGATATCATGCGCGCGTTTGCTGGACTCACTGGCGGCCCAACTTTTCTTAGTCGCTTCAGTGATCTTGTAGCGCAGCACCGCCGAGAATTTGCGGAATCTGCCAATTGGCTTGATCTTCACCCGAGTGCAGTAACATCCGATACGCCAGTCCCATTTGATATTCGCCGGGTATGGTACCAGTTGGACATTGAAAACAACGAAACTCGTCAGGTACGCGCTGACCCATCCACAGTCTGTCGGACTGATGACGGCGATCCTACTGCACTACGGCCAGCGACTTTCCAGGCGTACGGCCCTGGCGGCCAACCTCCGCACAAGGGTCCCAATCATGGAGCCTATGGAACCACTCCTGACCTCTTGCGTCTTGGTCTACTCGATCCACGGTTACAGTTTTTTCGGGAACCGACAGGCGATCCCAACGGGTCGGACCCTTTGGTCGATGTCATGCATACCTGGTTAGGCCGTACAAGCCCAGTTTCGGTCCTGGATTTTAGTGGAGTACCGGCTGTCGCTGCCGATCTAGCAATCGGTGTGGTCCTCAATTTGATTCTTGAGGTTTCACTGCGCTGCGACTACGGTGGCCCCGGTATTGGACGTCCTAGTCCAGTTCTGGTTGTATTGGAAGAAGCACACCGGTATTTGGGTGACAATGCGAGCAATATTACTCGGGACTCGGCAAACAGGATTGCACGAGAGGGCAGGAAGTACGGGGTCGGACTCTTGCTCGTAACCCAGCGACCAGCGGAGTTACCAGATACCGCGCTAGCGCAATGCGGAACCCTAGTGTTGCGTCACGCATCAAATGTCGGATAGAGACGTTTCAGTTTGATGCGTGCGTCGGCGGCGGTGAACTGCCAGTTGACCTTGGCCCGGATGCGGTCGCGGGCGGCCTGCCAGGCGGCGACCTCGCTGCGCAGGATGTCTATTGAGTCGATGCGTCGGTTCAGGCATTGGCGGATCATGACGTTGAGTTCGACCTCGGCGACATTCAGCCAACTGCCGTGCTTGGGGGTGAAGACGAACTCGAACCGGTCCCAAAGGGCCTTGGCCTGCGGCGGCGGGAAGGCTTCGTAGAGCGCGCCCGGGCGGTGGGTGTTCAGATTGTCCATCACCAAGGTGATCTTCCGGGCGTCGGGGTAGTGCGCGGCAATGTCGGCGAGGAAGTTCGCCCAGTCGACCTTGGTCTTGCGCTCGGTCACCAGGGTCATGCGCTTGCCCGCCAACGGCTCCGTGGCCATGAACACGTTGCAGGTTCCGCAGCGCTGGTACTCGTAGTCGTGCCGCCCCGGCCGGCCCGGTTTGGCGGGGACCGGCTCGCGCGTCTCGCCGATCAACTGGCGCGGCGTCTCGTCCATGCACACGACGGGATGGGCCTCGTCGTAGGGACGCCGGTATACATCGAGCACCTGCTCCATGGCCGCCGCGAAGTCCGCGTTGCCCTGCGCCGGGATTACCCATCCGACCCGGCGCCAAGGCTTGATCTCGTTTTTTTTAGAACCCGCCGCACCGTCTCGTGCGACACGCTGTCGATGTAGCCCAGTTCCACGGCGCGGTCCGCCAGCAGCCGCAGCGACCACTGGCCGCGGCCCTCCGGCGGCTCGCCGCAGCTCAGAGCAACCACGCGTGCCTCGAACTCGCCGTCGGCCTTGCGCAAGTAGGTCGGTCGGCGTCCCTGCCGGGCGCCCAGCGCCGCCTCGAGACCATCCTCGACGAAGCGCCTCTTGACCCGGTCCACCTTGCGCATGCTGATCCGCAGAATGTTCGCGATGGCCTCCCCGGTCGCCTGCCGCTCGTTGAAGTCCCCCGCGTCGCAGTTGAGCAGGATCAACGCGTTGATCACCTTCTGCGAATGGTGCGAGCCCTTGTTCGCGACCGCCTTCAAATGTTCCCTTTCCGCTTCGTCCAATGTCACCACGTAGCGTTTCATGCCCGGACCCTCCTGTACCGAGGACCGGCAATCTATCA
>JAJDVB010000228.1 GCA_022826345.1 Alphaproteobacteria bacterium | reverse complement strand
CTCGACACGCCCGACTATCTGCTGGCCGGCTGGTGGGCGCAGTTTCCCGATCAGCATTACCCGGACATCTCGTTCGAGGACTCGATCCAGTACGCCATCGTGGACGGCCCCGAACTGGAAGCGCCGCCAGAACTGCCGGTGTCGGGGCAGGCGTCATCTGCCGGGCAGGCAGGCGGGATCTACACCTACCTGCCCGGCAGCGATTGGGGCGAGGAAGAGGGTAAGGGCTTTGCCGAAGAGTGGGAGGGACGCATCACCCTGACCGCCGATTTCGCGAAAGGCACGATCAGCGGTTGTATCGGGTGCGAGGGCGACCTGGTCTCGCGGCGCGCGCATTTCGGCTTCTTCCTCGGGGACGAGCTGCACGACACCCGCACGACCATCGCCGATTACGAGCTGCATCTTGGCAGGGCGCCGATCAGCCCGGAAGGGAATATCTCGCATCCCGAGGTGACGGTTCGTCATCCGGCGAGAGAGATCACGGCATCGCAGGGGCATTGGGGCGGCTCCCTGTCGAACAGGCCGGATGAAGACGGCAATCCGCGCCTCGCGGCCGGGTTCGTGTACACGCGCTTTGCGGAGGGCGACGACAGCGACGGGGTGTTCTTCGGCGCCTTTGTGGCGCCGAGCGGGACCTACGGGGGCCAGACCCCGCAGCGTTGATGCAACCGGCAGGGAGCGGGATCATGAGCGAAGGCGAGCGGGTCGAGGACCATCTGTCGGTTGTCGGGGCGACCGTGCTGGGCGCGAGGAACGCGGAAGGCGAGCGGATCGTGCTGTTGCGGTTGAGCTGCGTCGATGCCGGCGGTCTGGCCGTTGCGCCGGTCAACCTGGCGCTCCGGTCCGGCGAGGCCTCGAGCCTGGCGGCGGAGATCGTGCGGACCGTCGATGTGCTGCACGGGACCGAGCATTGACACCGGACGCGATGCGGCGGGAGCGGCGCTGGCGCGAGCGACGGGACCGAGACGACGGGGATTCTCGACCGTGGCCGCTGGCATGGCCGGTGACGGTCAAGCGCCCGAACGGGCGGGTGGACATTGCCACTACGCCAAGGGGCGCAAGGACGGGCACTGGACATACGGTGCGGCCGGCGATGCCGGCGACTATCCGGTTATCCCCCGGCCGCCCCGCCAGCCCGAAAATGGAAATCGGGTGTCACGCGCTGCCATGGGGCGTCCAAATTTTGAAAAAATCTGCATTCGGTTTGATGACGGATTTTGGGAGTCCGTCTATAGGAGAGCAATCACGTGTATAAACATTCAATGATAACAGTTAGTTATGGAATATGAACGTGAAATACTTACTACTTGATCCGGGCATCCAGCTATCTTCGCCGGGTCCGTCCGAGTGTGCACCGCCGCGTGGATGGCCGGAACGAGTCCGGCCATGACGTGTTGAGGGCGTCGCGCATATGGACAGAAACGTCCCGAACGGAACGCTAACCCGAAATCGACGTGCCCCCGTCCACCACGAAACTCTGGCCGGTGGTCCAGCGGCCGGCATCGGAGGCCAGGTAGACCGCGATGCCCGCGATGTCGTCGGGCTCGCCGAGCCGCCGCAGCGGCGTGCGCGCGATTCGCTTCGCTGCGCGCGCCTCGTCCTCCCAGAGCGCCCGGGCGAAATCCGTGCGCACCAGCCCCGGCGTGATCGCGTTGACCCGGATGTTGTGCGGCCCGAGCTCCACCGCGAGGTTGCGCACGAGCTGAAGGTCCGCCGCCTTGGAGATGCAGTAGGCGCCGATGATGGCGGAGCCGATGGTGCCCCCGATCGAGGAGACGTAGATGATCGCGCCGTCCTTCCGCTCCCGCATCTCGTCCGCCACCAGCTGCGCGAGCCAGAGGTTGGACTGCACGTTGGTCGCCATGATCTTGGCGAAGGCCTCGTCCGAGATGTCGGCGAACGAGCCGTAGTGCGGGTTGATGTCGGCGTTGGCGACGACGATATCTATCTGCCCGAAGGCCCGGCGGCTCTCGTCGACCAGGCGCTCCAGCTCGGGCTTGCGCCCCACGTTGCAGGGGAGGCCGAGAACGGCGAGCCCTTCGTCGGCGAGCTCCCGCTCGGTCGCCGCGACCCGGCCTTCGTCCCGGCTGGAGACGACCACCCGCGCGCCATGCTGCGCCAGCGCCCGCGCGATGGCCTTGCCGATGCCCTTGGTGGAGCCGGTGACAACGGCGGTCTTGCCGGTGAGGTCGAAGAGTGCGGACATGGCGGTCTTGGGCGCCTCCGGGCTAGGTGAGAGGGGCGGTCATGGCATAGTCTCGCGGCCTCGGAGTCTCCGGGCGACGCGGGGCCGCGAGGATGACCGCTCCGCACGGGGCAGTCCAGACGTAACGGCCGCTCGCACCGCCCAGGCGGGGTCCGAGGCGGCGGTCCGCCGGGCGACGGCGCGGGCGCGCGGTGACAACGAAGGGAAGCGGGTATGGCAAGGGCAGACTTTTCGTTTTTCTTCCCGTTCAGGGTGCGGTACGCGGAAATCGATGGGCAGATGCTCGTCTTCAACGCCCATTACCTGACCTACTTCGATACCGCGATCACCGAGTTTTTCCGCGCGCTCCCTTACGACTACCAGGGGCAGGTGGAGCGCAGGGGCGAGGACTACCACACCGTCAAGACCTTGGTGGAGTACTACGCGCCGATCCGCTTCGATGACGAGATCGAGGTCGGCGTGCGCTCGGCGCGCATCGGCCGCTCAAGCCTGACCTTCGGCCTGGAGATCCACCCCAAGGGGCGTGACGAACGCCTCGCATCCGGCGAGGTGGTGTGGGTCAACACCGATCAGACCACGCACCGCCCGGCGCCGCTGCCGCCCGAGCTGGTGGAGAAGCTGCAGGCCTTCGAAGGCGCCGATACGGGCTGAAGGGCTATCCGACCCGACCGTTCCCAAGAGAAACCTCCGCCTCTCCGCCACCAAAGGCGGAGAGGGGACCCTTGACGATGCCGTTTACGTCCCCCCTCCGCCCTCCCGGGCCGAAGGCCCGGACGGCGCGACCGCGCCGCTAAGGTCGGATCGTGCTCTGAAGGGAAGAGGCGATCAGATCGTCCGTGCGGGAATGAGGGCGGCGGCGACGCGGCGGTCCTCGGCCATCAGCACGTTGTAGGTGCGGCAGGCGGCGCCGGTGTCCATGCTCTCGATGGAAACGCCGCGCGCGCCGAGCGCTGAGCGCAATGCCGCCGGTGCCATTTCGAAGGTGGCGCCGCTGCCGATCAGTAGAATCTCGATCGGGGGCTCGGCGGAGAACACCGCATCGAGTGTCTCGATTGCGGCAGCGCCTATGGCCGATACCGCCCAAGGAATCACGCCCTCGGGCCAGACGATGACCGGGCCCGGATAACGCTCGCCGCTAATCCTGAAGCCGTCGTCGCCGTAGCTCTCGATGATCTGTCGGCCTTCGGGGACGAGCGGCGTGATATCCACGGTGCGCCCTTAGCGCTTGCCGCGCTTGCGTCGCCGGCGCTTGCGATCCCGCGCGCTGCTCGCGCGGCGCTGCCTGCGCGAGCCGGGAGGCTCCGGCTCGGGAGCATCCCCATCCTCTCCGGCAAGAGCCGCCTCGGCGGCGTCGGCAGCTCTGGCGATGTCGGCCACGCTGGCCGTTGGCGCTTCCGGCTCCGGCAGGGCAACCTCGGGCTCGGCGGCAAACCGCGCGGGCGGCAGATCCTCGTCGAGGGCGGCGGTTCGCTCGGCCTGGCCTACGGTCTTCTTCTGACCGCCCCGCTGCGGCTGCACGTAGAGCAGCAGCGCGCCGGCGATGAAGATCGACGAATAGGTGCCGACGATCACGCCCCAGATCATCGCGAAGCTGAAATCGCGGATGACGGCACCGCCGAAGATGAGCAGCGCGAGCAGGGCAAGCATTGTCGTTGCCGAGGTAATGACGGTGCGCGCGAGGGTCTCGTTGACGCTCTTGTTGAGGAGCTCGAGAAGCGGCAGCGTCTTGTATTTTCGTAAGTTCTCGCGCACGCGGTCGTACACGACCACGGTGTCGTTCATCGAATAGCCGACGATGAGCAGAATCGCGGCGACAATGGGCAAATTGAATTCCAGCCCGAGCGCCGCAAAGATTCCGAGCGAGAGCAACACGTCGTGAAGCAGCGCGATCACCGCGCCGATGGCGAAGGGCAGCTCGAACCGGAACCAGATATAGACCAGCATCAGGAAGACCGAGACCACCACCGCGATGATGCCGGCCTGGATCAGCTCGCCGCCGACCTTCGGCCCCACCGTCTCGACCCGACGGTAGCTCAGCGTATCGCTGTAGTTCGCGCTCAAGGCCTCGCGCACGGCGGTGACGGCGACCTGCTGGGCGCCCGCATCGCCCGGCTGGCGCTCGATGCGGATGAGCACCTCGTTGGGCGAGCCGAACTCCTGCAGCGCGATCTCGCCGAGACCGAGGCCGGTGAGCGCGCTCCGCATCTGCCCGATGTCGGCCTCCCGCTCCGTTCCCACCTCGATCAGGATGCCACCGGCGAAATCGATCCCGAAGTTGAGCCCGCGGCCCAGCAGGACCGCGACCGAGAGCACCGCCAGCACGATGGAGACGATGAAGAAGGTGCGGCGCAGCCGCAGGAACGGGACCTTCGTGTTGTCGGGGATGAGCCGGAAACGCCACATGACGCAGCCCCTAGCGCCCCGGAATACCAGTAGGAAGCACGCCGAACGCGTTCATCGCACCGCGCTTTGTTTGCGTCATGGCCGGAATTTTTCCGGCCATCCACGGCTTCGCTTTGCCCGTGTCTCGGCGCCATTGGGAGATCGCGCGATCCAGTGGATGCCCGGAACAAGTCCGGGCATGACGGTGGGGGAGAGCAGCCGGATCGGAGCCATGACAGGTGCGCATCAGGATCATGCGAACGTCCGTCCCATTGCCCTAGAGCGGCAGCGCTGCGGGCCGGCGCTGGCGCAGCCAGGTGACCAGGATGATCCGGCTCACCAACATGGCGGTGAACATGGAGGTGGCGATCCCGATTCCGAGCGTGACGGCAAAGCCCTTCACAGGCCCGGTGCCGATGATGAAGAGGATGATGGCAGCGATCAGCGTCGTCAGGTTGGAGTCAATGATCGTGGTGAAGGCACGGCGATAGCCGGCCTCCATGGCCGAGAACGGCGCCCGGCCCGCTTTCGCCTCCTCGCGTATTCGCTCGAAGATCAGCACGTTGGCGTCCACCGCCATGCCGATGGTCAGCACGATCCCAGCGATGCCGGGCAGCGTCAGCGTCGCCTGGAGCAGCGACAGCACGCCCAGCATGATGATCAGGTTGAGGATCAGCGCGAGATCGGCGACCAGGCCGAACAGGCCGTAGTAGAGCACCATGAACACGATCACAGCCGCGAGCCCGATGATGCAGGCGATCTTGCCGGCCTCGATGGAATCGGCGCCGAGATCGGGGCCGACCGTGCGCTCCTCCAGAATCTTCATCGGCGCGGGCAGCGCGCCGGCGCGCAGCAGCAGCGAGAGGTCGTTGGCTTCCTCGACGGTGAAGTTGCCGGTGATCTGCCCGTTGCCGCCCACGATGGGCTCGCGGATCACCGGTGCGCTGATGACCCGGCCGTCCAGCACGATGGCGAAGGGTCTGCCGACGTTCTCGGTCGTCACGTCGCCGAACTTCCGCGCACCGGTGGAATCGAAGCGGAAGCTCACCGCCCACTGACCGGTCTGGTCGCGCGTGGTCGCCGCATCGACCAGCGAATCCCCGCTCACCATGACCCGCTTGCGGATGACGTAGAAGATTTCCTCGCCTTCCGCATCGAGCTCGTCGCCGGGCAGCCGCAGAGAGCCCAGAGGCACGCGGCCTGAGCGCCGATCCTCCGCAGTCACGTTCTCGTCGAGCAGGTGGAAGGTGAGCTTCGCCGTCCGGCCCAGCAGGCGCTTGATGCGCTCGGGATCGTCCACGCCGGGCAACTGGACCAGGATGCGGTCCTCGCCCTGGCGCTGGATGGTGGGCTCCCGCACGCCGGTCTCGTCGATGCGACGGCGGATGATCTCGATGGACTGGTTCACCGCCGCGAGGCGGCGGCCCTCAACCGCCTCCTCGGTGAGCACGATCTGGAAGGCCCCGCCGGAATCGCTGTCGATCTCGGCCTCGGGGTCGAGGTCCTCCACAGCCTCGGACGCCACGTCGATCTGGGCAGGGTCGATGAGCTGGAAGACGACGCGGTCCCGCGCGGCCTTCAGCCCGGTGTATTTGATGCCGCCGCGCCTGAGCGCCACGCGCGTGTCATCGACCAGTGTCGTGATCCGCTCGCGCAAGATGTCGGCGACCTGAACCTCGAGCAGAAGGTGGGAGCCGCCCTGGAGATCGAGACCGAGGTTGACCTGGCTCGACGGCAGCCACGTGGGGTAGCTCTCCAGCGAGACGCGGCTGAACAGGTTGGGCACGGCGAAGACGATCGCCGCGGCGATAATGACCGCGACGACGGCGACTTGCCAGAGACGGGTACGGAGCATCGGCTATGCGGGAGAGGAACGGCCCGATCAGCGCCTGCGCCTTCTCCGCCTGTCGTCCTCCTCCTCTTCTTCCTCCTCGTCGTCTTCCTCGTCGAGGTCTTCGTAGTCCTCGTCCTCGTCTTCGACCTCGTCCTCGAGGGTCTCGTCCTCGCGCTCGTCCTCTTCGTCCTCGTCGTCATCGTCTTCTTCGTACTGTTCATGGCGCGGCATGATCTGCGAGATCATGTTGCGCATGATCCGGACCCTGACGTTGGGCGCGATCTCCACGAGTATGCTGTCGCCGCGGCCGACCTTGATGACGTTCCCGACCAGGCCGCCATTGGTCACGATGTCATCGCCCCGGTTCACGTTATGCAGCATCTCGCGGTGGGCCTTCTGCTTCCTCTGCTGCGGGCGAATCAGCAGGAAGTAGAACACCACGAAAATCAGGATGAGCGGCAGAATCGACATCAGCATATCGCCGCCGCCGGCCTCGCCGCCCTCGCCGCCCTGTTGCATAGGCGGGCAGCCGGCCAACGCGATCAAGACGAGCCCGAGCACGCCCGTCTTGGCGAGCGCACTCACCAACTTCCTCGGAACCATGGATTCGTACTCCTGGCCAGAAAAGCGCCCGAAACATAGGCCCAAATCCATGTGCGGGCAACGAATATGCCAAGCGGATCGCGGCTTCGTTACAATTGTTGCCGGTTGCGGTCCTGCATTTGTCCCTGCCCCCTGAGCCCAGCGCGAAATGCGAAGCCAGGAGGCGCGTGGTGGATATGGGCATCACGGCCCTCGCCGAAGCCGGGTTGAGCGTGGCGGCGCGATCGCGGAGGCGCCGGCCGAAGGCTGGCTGCCGCGAGCGAAGATGCGCCGACGGGCGCGATGCGGCACACTGTCGCCCGATCTGGATTTGCGAACCGGGGAGACCACTGATGACACGGGTCACGGAAGCGACGCCCGACGGCGTCGTGCGATTGGAGAACCGCTTTGCCGACGGCGCCGCCTTCATCGAGGGCGCCTACGTGCCGATCGCGGAGGCGCGGATCCCGATCCTGGATTGGGGCTTCACCCGCTCCGACGTCACCTACGACGTGGTCCACGTCTGGGGCGGCAAGTTCTTCCGCTTGAGTCACCATCTCGACCGCTTCGAGAAGAGCCTCGCCAGCGTCCGCATGTCTATCCCCCACGAGCGCGACGAGGTGGTAGCGATCCTGAAGCGGCTCATGCGGCTCAGCCAGTTGCGCGACGCCTACGTGGAGGTGCTCTGCACCCGCGGAATGCCGCCCAAGGGCACGCGCGATCCCAGAGCCTGCGAGAACCGCTTCATCGCCTTCGCCATCCCCTTCGTCTGGATCGCGGACGAGGAAATGCGCGCGCGCGGCATCAACCTGCACCTGAGCTCCTACCTGCGGATCCCGCCGGGCTCGGTGGATCCCACCGCCAAGAACTTCCACTGGGGCGACATGATCCGCGCGCTGTTCGAGAGCTACGAGCGGGGCTGCGACATGCCGGTGGTGGTAGACCTCGACGGCAACATCGCCGAGGGGCCGGGCTTCAACGTCTTCGCCGTGAAGGGCGGCACCGCGACCACGCCGGGCGGCACTTGCCTGGAAGGCATCACGCGGCGCACCGCGCTCGACCTGCTCGGCGAGCTCAACGTGAAGGGCGAGGTTGGCACGGTCTCGCCGGACGATCTGCGCGGCGCCGACGAGGTCTTCGTCACCAGCACGGCGGGCGGGATTCTGCCGGTTACGAAGATCGATCATGAGCCAGTGGGCGACGGCGCCACCGGTCCTGTGACCGAGCGGCTGCGCGACCTCTACTGGGTGCGGCACGAGGACGACCGCGAAGCCACCTCGATCGACTACGAGGGCTGAGCCGCCGAGCGCACGCGCCTCACGGGTTTTCGGTAGCGGCTGGCCGCGACGAGTGCGCGCGCCATGATGATCGGCGGCATTCCGGGGCCGAAGCGGGTCGGCACCGGGCCCGAAGCCAAGGCCGCGCTGCTGCGGGGCGCCGCCATCGTCGGCCACATCGTCGGCACCACCCTCGGCCCCGGCGGGCGCGCGGTGCTGATAGAGCGCCGCCACGCCCAGCCCTGGGTCTCGACGGACGGCTACACCGTCGCGCGCCACATCGACCTGGACGACCGCTTCGAGGACATGGGCGGGCGCCTGATCCGTCACGTGGGCTCGAAGGTGACCGACGAGGTGGGCGACGGCTCGACCACCGCCATGGTGCTCGCCGCCGCGCTGATGGCGGAGGGCCACCGCGCCACCGCGGCGGGCGCCGATCCCATGAGCGTCATGCGTGGGATCGAGCGGGGGCTTGCGGCAGTCCTGGCGGCGCTCGATCGCCAATCCCGCCCTCTGCCTGCGAAGGGCGGACTGGAGCGCGTGGCCCGATTGGCCTCCGGCGGCGACGCGGAGATCGCACGCCACTTGGCCGAGGCCATCACGCGGGTCGGCCCCGACGGCGTGGTGACCATCGACGAGGCCCAGGGCGTGGAGACCGAGCTCTCGGTGCACGAGGGGATGAGCTTCGATAAGGGGTACGTGTCACCGGCCTTCGTGACCGACCCCGACGACATGACGGTGATGCTGGAGGACGCCTA
This sequence comes from Alphaproteobacteria bacterium, assembly GCA_022826345.1. Next base: position 616 of record JAJDVB010000228.1, on the reverse strand, counting down.
CGTGCTGATGCACGAGCAGGTCATTTCCAGCGTGGATGCGATCGTGCCGGCGCTCCGCGCATTCGCGAAGTCCTCCCATTCGCTGCTCATCGTCGCCGAGGACGTGGTGGGCGAGGCGCTGGCCACGCTGATCCTGAACAAGCGCGAGGGCGGGCTCCGCGTCGTCGCCGTCAAGGCGCCGGGCTTCGGGCGCTGGCGCAAGCCGATGCTGGAGGACATCGCGGCCATGACCGGCGGCCAGATCGTCACCGACGAGCTCGGCAACAAGCTGGAGAATCTGAAGCCCGCGATGATGGGCGCGGCGAAGCGGGTGCACGTGGCCCGCGACCGCACCGCCATCGTGGGCGGCGCGGGCGATGCAGAGGAGATCGCGCAGCGCTGCAACATGCTGCGCCGCGAGGCAGAGGCGGAAAAATACCTGAGCTTCGACCGCGAGAAGCTGCAGGAGCGCCTGGCCCGCCTCGCCGCCGCCATCGCGCACCTGCGGCTCGGCGGCGCGACCGAGACGGAACTCCGCGCGCGAAAGGAACGCGCGACGGACGCCTTGAACGCTGCCCGCGCGGCGGCGGCGGAGGGCGTGGTGCCGGGCGGGGGCGTGGCGCTCGTGCATGCCTCC
>JAJDVB010000133.1 GCA_022826345.1 Alphaproteobacteria bacterium | reverse complement strand
GCGTCATGATGGTGGCGTTCGACACGCTCAGGGCGGCGCGCAAGCTGCGCGACGAAGGCGGCTTCGACGAGAAGCAGGCCGCGATCCTCGTCGACACCTTCGCCGAAGGCATGGGCGAGACCCTGGCCACCAAGGCCGATCTTGAGAAGACCGAGGCGTCGCTGCGCGGCGACCTGGAGAAGACCGAGGCGTCGCTGCGTGGCGACCTGGAGACCCTGCGGAGCGATCTTGGGAAGACCGAGACGGCGCTGCGGGGCGAGATGCGCGAGCTTGAGCAGCGCATGACCATTCGCCTGGGTGCGATGATGGTGGGCGCCGTGGCCCTGATCGTGGCGCTCATCAAGCTCGTGTAACTGCACCACGCGACGGACGCGGGTTGAGCCGCAGCGTGCGCCAACCGCGCCTGTCGCCGTCCGTCGACGTCCCTGCCCACCCCACACGGCGGCGCGCGCCCTGGCCGGTCACCGGCAGTCCGGGCCGCAGAGCGATGGACCCCATGAACGAGGCCAAGATCGACGAGGCCGTCCTGGCGTTGCTTTACCTGGGCCTTCATGACGGCGTGCGCGCGTGGAAGTCGTTCGACTGGAATGCCACGGACCGGCTTCACCGCAAGGGCCTGATTTCGAATCCCGCTACCAAGGCCAAGTCAGTCGTGTTCACCGAAGCCGGCTTGCAAGAGGCGGAAGAGGCTTGTCGCCGACTGTTCGGCACCGATGACTGAGCCTGTGCCACTGAACTGACCCGGGCAATCGCGGGAGTAGGTCGTCTCCGAACGCTCGTCGTCGGTGAGCGTCGGCGCCGACCAGCGCTCTGCGGCGAGGTGGGCCGAGCCCGTCGCACGACGAGGAACTCGGCAGATCGGTTTCGCCACCGCCTGCCCCTTCTGCCGGGCCATCGCTCATCCTCAGCTCGAAGGTGCGGCAGGCGAGGCACCGAAGAGCGAATCGATATCCTCGTCGCTGAGTGTCAGCGGACCGCTGGCGGTTCCCTCGAACAAAGCGTCCGCCAGGGCCTGCTTGCGCAGCTGCATCTTGTGGATGGCGGTCTCGACGGTGTGCTCGGCGATCAGGCGAAGAACGAACACGGGCTTGTCCTGGCCGATCCGGTGCGCCCGGTCCATGGCCTGGCGTTCCACCGCGGGGTTCCACCACGGATCGTAGACGATCACGGTATCGGCCGCAGTCAGGTTAAGACCCGTGCCCCCCGCCTTGAGGCTGATCAGGAAGAGCGGCAGCGCTCCCGACTGGAAGCTCGCGATCTGAGCGTCCCGGTCCTGCGTGCTTCCATGCAGCATGGCGTAGTCCCAGCCGCGGGCCGCGACGTCGGCTTCCACGAGGCGCAGCATCTCGACGAACTGGGAGAAGATCAGCACCCGCCGCCCCTCGGCGACAAGCTCCTCCAGGAGCGCGAGGAGCCGCGCCCTCTTGGCGCTTTCCACCACCTTGCGGGCCGCGTCCAGCTTGACGAGACGGGGGTCGCAACAGACCTGGCGCAGCTTCAGCAGCGCATCGAGGATCGTGATGCGCGATGCGTCCAGGCCCCGCTCTGCGATGGCCTCGCGAATCCGCGCATCCATTGCCGCCCTGATGCTCTCGTACAGAGCGGCCTGACCCTCTTCGAGCGGGACCAACTCGTCGATCACGGTCTTCTCCGGCAACTCGGCGGCAACCTCCTCCTTGGTGCGCCGCAACAGGAAGGGCTTGATCCGGGTGGACAGCAGGCGCTGCTTCGCCCGGTCTCCCTCCTTCTCGATGGGCGTGCGATAGTGCTTCGCGAAGGACTTGCGGTTTCCCAGCAGGCCGGGGATCAGCCAGTCGTAGAGCGACCACAGCTCCTGGAGACTGTTCTCGATCGGCGTTCCGGTCAGTGCCAGTCGCTGACGCGCGCGGATGCCCCGGATGCGTTTCGTGATCCCGGCCGCCGGGTTCTTCACCGTCTGCGCCTCGTCCAGCACGGCGGTGTCGTACTCATGGCGGAACAGCGCGTCGTAGTCGCGGTTCACCAGCGGATAGGTCGTGATCACCAGATGATGGTCGGGTATTGAGGCGAAGTGCCTGAGCCGGCCCGGCCCATGAAGGACCAGGAGCTTCAGGTCGGGCGTGAAGCGGGCGGCTTCCCGCCGCCAGTTGCCGACGAGGCTGGTCGGCACCACGAGAATGCTCGGGCGTTCGGTCTTCTCTTCGAGATGCCGGTGCGCCAGCAAGGCCAGGGTCTGCACGGTCTTGCCCAGCCCCATGTCGTCGGCCAGCACGCCGCCGAAGCCGCATTCCGAAAGCAGCTTGAGCCAGCCGTAGCCGACGCGCTGGTAGGGGCGCAGTTCGCCGCGCAACGCGTTGGGGACCGGCACTTCCGGCGCCTCTGCGAGGGACCGCAGCCGGGCCCCGAGTTCGAGCAGCTCACGCCTGCCGGTCCACGGCGCGCCACAGCCCTCAAGCGCCTCGGCCAGCTCGAGCAGGCGCCGCGCCTCCGCAGGATGGAAGCCGATCAACCCCTGCGCTTCCAGGAACGCCTCGGCGAACCGCGCAAACCGCGCGCCGTCGATCGCAAGATAGCTCCCGTCCTCGAAGCGGGCATAGAACATCCGGCCCGCAAGATGTCTCTCGACGTCGAAGCCCTCTTCCAGTCGCCCCAGCTCGTCCACCGGCAACGTCTCGACAAACTGGAGCACGATCGGCGCGACGGCGAACTTCCGCCCGTTCGCCTCGAGCCAAAGGGCAAGCGAGAACCAGTCGGAGTCCGACGCTTCCAGGGAGGTCGTGAACGCGACGGGCCCCTCGTAGATGCGAAACGGCCAGGTCTTGTCGATCTCGACGCGCCAGCCCCCGGCGCGCAGTGCGGGAACCTCCTGCCCGGCGAAGTCGAGACCCCCCGGAACTTCTTCATCTTCGCCCGGCCGGAGCGGCCCGAAGACGATATCGGCGTCCTGCACCCCGGCGGGTGGCGAGATGTCGAAGCGCAACCCGTCAGGATGCTTGCCGCCATGGCGCTTCGCTGCCGTCACGAACGCCCGCCGGTATTCTGATTCCAGCTCAGGATGGCGCCGGATGACGACCGGGGAATCGCCGCCTGGATGCGCGTCGCTCAAGTGGTTACCGGGCGTGCCGGGACGCAGTCTTCGCTCGATGCCGTCGTAGGCAATCTCCAGGAGGGCACAGGGAAAGACGGCGGAAAGGTCCTCGCCGGGCCCGCTGCGGTCTTCCCCGGCGCTCCAGCGCCTGGCGTTCTGCTCTCGGCCGTACAGGATCAGCACAGGCTTCGGCGCAACGTCGGTGCGCGGCTCTACACGATGCAGCCTGGGCACGGGCGAGCGCTGGCCGATCCGCGACAGCTTGGCCTCGACCGCGCCAACCGATTCATGCGGCACCTCCGGCGCGTCAGCCAACCACGACAGCATGTGAGGAGACAGCTCCGTTTCCGCGACGCCGGTCTCGCCGGTCCCTTCATCGAGGAATAGCGGGGTCGGAAACGGCAGCAGGGTCAGAATGGCCCCGGCGGCATCGTGTGCCATGAGGCGCTGTTCGCCGTCTGCGCCGACACTCCAGACCAGCTTGCAGCGGCGCGGCGGTCTCCAGCAGAGAGCCTCGCCGTCGATTTCGTGGGCCCGGGCGCGGCCCGTCTCGACGATCTCGCGCAAGAGTTCGACCAGAGCCTCGCCCTCCGGCCACTCGTAGCTCGAGTCGAAGCCGTAGTCGGAGAAAAAGTCGAGCTTTCCGATCAGCCCCGCATCCTGCACGGTCAGGTTCCGCCGCGTCCAGGTGGAGCGCCGGTCGAAACTCCGGAAGTTGCTGCCGATCGTGCCGTCCTTCTTCAGATAGGCCCGGTAGGGCGAGACGCGCATGCCGTACGTCGTGTCCCGGTGGATGACGTAGAACAGATGATCCTGGCCCGGCGACGGTGGACCAGGCGGCCGAACCTCCAACGGGGTACCGAGCTTCTTGGGCCAGAGATCCAGCCACCGGCCGACCTCGTGCGACACGGCGGAGGACATCGCCGCGCCGTCATCGCCGATCCCATCCGCCATCGAGTTTGCCGCGGCAAGCAGCACCGCCGCGACATGCTTGCAGTTGTAGCCCACCGGGCATGAGCAACGCCCCTCAAGCGAGAAGGCGGTCGCATCCGACCTGAATTGCGCCGAGACCGCGTACACCTGCGAGTTGCTGCCCAATACCAGGCCAATGACCTTGGAGGCCGCCTCGAAGTGGACGTTTTGCACCCGGCCGCGCTGGAAATACTTCTCGCCCCGTGAGTAGGATGGCTCGCCGATCGCACGACGGATTCTGTTTGCGGTGATCCTCTTCAATCCGGTCCGTCCTTCCCGCTACGAAGCTCGATGCTCAACTTGCGGCGGTCCCGGCGTTGACGATCCGCTCAGGCTCCCCCGTGGAGGCCGGGACCGACTCCAAGACTGAGGCTTCGCCGACGATCATGGCACCGGCGTTGGCGCGGTCGCGGCCAATGGCGTCAACCGCCGCGCCGTCGCGCTCGATGTCGAACGCGTCAGGGGACGGCCGGGGCGAGATCGCAGTCGGGCCGGCCGAAAAATGTCCCGGTGACCGGACAACAGGGAAGTGACGGACGGCAGCACCGGCCCGGCCTCTACCGGCGCCAAGCGCAAGCGGCGACAGGCGGCGCCGCTTCGGCAATTCAGTCATCGGCATCCGCCAGCCGGGCGTCCGTCGTCATCGCTCCGATCTGTAGACTCCGTGCTCTCCGGGTGCAAGCTCACGTTCGTCTTGCGCCCGCCGGATGCGCTTCGTTCGATGGCGGTGCCGGACCGGTCTTCGGCGCCGCGCGAAGCGCCGGCGGCGGTCGGCCAGCCGGCATGTCCTCGCAGGGCACGATGGGCTTCAGCGCCGCCAGCGCGACCGGCACTGCCTGCCGCTCCACCAGGGTCTCTGAGGGTGCCGTAAGCGGCGAAGCGGCACCAGGGGCGCTCCAGCGGCCCTGTAGATGCCTCCGGCGGGCGGGACACAGCCGTCACGCGGAGACCCTCCACGTCCGACAGCGTCGCCAGCGCCCGCGCCGCGACCGGCCCGCCGTCCATCGGCCCGGCCGCTGCGCCGAGCCGTTCGCCCACAGCCGAGGGATGCCACCAACCACCAAACCGTCGGCGGGCGCCTCACCGCCCTGCCGGGGGAACGATCGACTATGCGCGTTTTCCCGACGATCGCCGATACGCCGGTCCGGACAGCCACCAGCAGCCGTCCCCACTCGTCACGCCCGCGCCGTGCGCCGCAGCGAGCGAGAGGTCGGCCGGGACCGGGGCGGCGGGGGCGGCGCTGCGGAGCGTGTCCCTGCCGTCGGCAGCCATCACCGGGGGAGACGGCATCATGCGGACCGGCCGGATGTTCCATCGCGACGCGCAGACGTTTCTGGTGCACCTGTTCGGGCAAGGCCTTGAGGACAACCGCTACGTGGTCGAGAAATACCGCTCGCGTCCCGACGGCCAGATCGAACCCGTCCAGCCGGAGCAGCCCGGGACGAAGGGCCGACGCAGGCAACGGCGCACGATCGCGAGCCTGGCCGCCGTGAAGAAAATGCGGCCCGAACGCGACCAGATCATCGTCTGCACCGGGGTCACGCTGAAGGACTCCGGCATGCAAGTCTGGGGGATCGCCGCGACCGGGATATTCGTCGCCCGCACCGCGCGCTGACCGGGGTGGCCGGCCATGCCGCTCAAGGACCCGGTGAAGGTAAAGCAGGCACGGGATCGCCGCCTCCGCCAGCGCCACGCCGCTCGCCTCGAGCAGCGTTTGTGTACCCGGTGCGGCCGGCTTCCTCCCGAGCCTGGCCTGAAGGTGTGCGGAGGTTGCGCCGAGAAGCGCCGCGCCGCCGAGCGCGCCCGCCGTGCCAGAGCCCGGCAGCAGGGGATGCCATACGGTAATGCCGACAAGGGCCTAATGCCGAGTGAGGTTCAGGAATCGGCAGATTGTCGGGGACTACCTGCGGATTTACTCGGCATTAATCCTCGCCGTCACTTGCCGCCAATAGTGTCGTTCTCCCGTTTGATGAAGAGGAGGACGACAAGTGTCTTCAATACGCAAGAGCCAGCTGCTGGCGACCACAGCACTCGCCAGTTTCGACCTGATCATCCGTGCGTTCCTCGACGATCTGCATCGTCGAGGAGAGGTGGCCGAGAGCCGCGTTTGTCACTACCGGACCGCCGCCCGCCACTTTCTGGTATGGCTAGAGAGCAACGCCATTTTGTTGGAAGCGGTCGACAGCACGGTGATCGATCGCTTTCTGCAGCACGATTGCGACTGCTGTGGCATCGTGCCGACATCTGCCAGAGTGCACCCGTGGCGGAAGCGCCGTACCTCACCCGAGATCATGCGCTTTGTCCGCTTTCTGGAGCGGACGGGAAGAATCGAAACACCCGGAGATCTCGACGACAACCTCGACCTCCTTGAGATATTCCTCGAGCGGTTGCGCCACGATGGCTATGCACAGAAAACCGTGACGGACCATCGCAGCGCTTGTACTGCTCTCGTTGTCTGGCTTCATCTCTCGCGGATTCGGCTTAGCGATTTGACCCCGGATGTCTGTGCACGCTTCTGGAACAGACCGCTCACCCATTTGATTCTCGGCGAGTTCGGCGGTCGCAGGACGCATTCGCGCGGGGGTGTTTACGTCAGGGAGATAAGCAGGTTCCTGGGGCATCTCGCCGCAATCGGCCGGATTGAACCCCTCGAATCAGGCTCGGAGGAGAAAGGCGTACCCGAACGCCTTGAGATGTTCTCCGCGTGGCTCGACCGCAACCGTGGCATCCGTCCCGGGACCATACGCCGGTACGTCCGGCTGATCACAGCGATCCTGCCTGCGCTCGGGGACGACCCCCGGGCCTACGATGCAGCCCTGATCCGGCGAGTTTTGTTGGAGTCCATCGCAGACCTGACCCGGGAATCAGCCCGGGACCGGGTGACCGCGATGCGCATGTATCTGCGCTTCCTGGTATCGGAAGGCTGCGTGCCGCCGGCGCTGGTGGAAGCCGTGCCGACCGTGCCCCGGTGGCGACTGTCGGGACTGCCACGCTATATCCCGGCCGACGATGTCGAGCGCGCTATCGCGTCCTGCGGCGGGGACCCCCTAGGCGTGCGCGACCGGGCGATCCTGCTTCTTCTGGCACGGCTGGCACTGCGGGCTGGGGATGTCGTTGCCCTACGCCTGAGCGATATCGACTGGGACCGGGCCGAGATCCGAGTCTCGGGAAAGTCAGGACGGCAGACGGCGCTGCCGCTGCCCCAGGACGTCGGCGACGCGCTTTTTGCATATATCTCGACGGTGCGTCCCAGGGTGGCCGAAGAAGAGGTGTTCCTCTGCGCGACCGCGCCGTGGCGCCCGTTCGCCGGAGGCGGCACCGTCAGCTCCGTGGCAGGGCGCGCTCTAGACCGCGCCGGGGTTAGGACCTTCGCCACGCGGGGCGCTCATGTGTTCCGGCATTCCCGAGCAACAGAGTTGCTCAGATCCGGTGCGACGCTCGACACCATCCAGTCGCTGCTTCGGCATGCGTCCCGGAACACCACCATGATCTACGCCAAGACCGATGCGGTGATGTTGCAGGAGATCGCCCAGCCCTGGATCGGGAGGGTGGAGCAATGACAGCGATCTCGGACCACGTCGCACGGTTCGTCGCGGTGAAGCAGAAGCTCGGCTACCGGTTCAAGACGCAAGCCTTGACCCTGGAGAATTTTGCGCGCTTCGCCGCCGAGCGCAACGAAACACTCATTCGTTCCGAGACCGTCCTTGAGTGGGCATCGGCTGCGCCGTCACAGCCTCGGTCGGTGAAAAAACTGCACACGGTGCATGCATTCTCTCGATGGCTGCACGCCGAGGATGAACGCCACGAGGTGCCCCCGCGGGACGCCTTCGGTCCCGACTCTTCCGGGAGACCTCCTCCGCATCTGATATCGATCGAACAGATCCGGAATATCCTGACGGCCGCGCTTTCCTTGCCGCCTGCCGGCACCATCGCGCCGCTCACCTGGCATTACATGTTCGGACTGGTCGCGGCGACCGGGCTGCGCATCGGTGAAGCCCGGGCATTGACATTGGACGACATCTCTCCCGACGGCCTCGTCGTCCTCGACACCAAGTTCGGCAAGTCCCGGCTGGTGGCGCTACACCCGACTACCCAGGATGCTCTGAACCGCTATCTCATGGTGCGACACAAGGAGAAAACCCAGGACAGGCATCTGTTCGTGCTTGGCACCGGCCGGCCCCCTAGCCAGACCCGCGTGTCAGCAGTGTTCCACAAGCTAGCCGAACAAACGGGAATCCGCGAACCCGGTGCGAAACGCGGGCCGTCGCCGCATTCGTTGCGGCACAGCTTTGCCGTCCGATCTCTCGAGAACCTGGAGCCTGACGCCGACCCTGGCCGTCACATGTTGGCCCTCGCCACCTACCTCGGCCATGTCGATATCGCAGCAACCTACTGGTACCTGGAGGCGACACCGGCCCTGCTGCGCGGCATCGCGGAAGCCGCAGAACAGGCGCATATGAATGGGAGGGACCGATGACCGATCTTGCCCCCCATCTCGCCGCCTTCCTGCGGGAGTATCTCCCCAACGAGCGCCGATTCAGCCGACATACCGTGCAGAGCTACACCGAGTGCTTCCGCCTCCTTGTCCTCTACGCGGCCGAGAAGACCAAGCTGCGCCCCTGCGTTCTGAAGATCGAGCACCTGACGGTGGCGCTCCTGGTGGCTTTCCTCGATTCCCTGGAGAAGGATCGCGAGAACAGCGTCGGCACCCGTAATATCCGTCTCGCCGCGATCAAATCCTTCTTCCGCTATCTCGAATACCGAGTGCCGAGCTGCCTCGACCTCGCCTTGCAGGTGCGCGCCATCCCGCAGAAACGCGCCGACAAGCCCCTGATCGACTGGCTCGAACGAAGCGAGATGCAGGCGATCCTTGATGCGCCGGATACCGCGACGGTGGCGGGCCTGCGCGACCGGGCGATGCTGCACCTGTGCTACGCCGCCGGGTTGCGGGTGTCGGAACTCACCACGCTTACGCTCGACAGCCTGTCGGGTCCCCAGCTTGAGACTATCCGCATCCTGGGCAAAGGACGGCGCGAGCGCGAACTGCCGCTGTGGAAGGAAACGAAGATCGCCATCAATGAGTGGCTCGACGTCCGGCCGCCGGTCAACAACCGCTACCTCTTCCTCAACGCCCGCGGGCGGGCGATGAGCCCGGACGGGTTTACATACATCCTCGACCGGCATGTCGTCACGGCAACACAGGCGCTTCCATCGCTAAAGACTAAGCGAATCACCCCGCATGTGATCCGTCACACGACCGCAATGACGATCCTGCATGCCACCGGAGACATCAGAAAGGTCTCCATCTGGCTCGGTCACGCAGACCTGAAGACCACCGAAATCTACCTGCGGGCCAGCCCGGTCGAGAAACTGGAAATCCTGGCGAACAACGCGCCACCCTCAATCCAGCCCGGAGCTTTCCCAGATGCCAGGGACAGTCTGCTAGACATGCTCGGCGGCAAGTGACGGCGAGGATTAATGCCGAGTAAATCCGCAGGTAGTCCCCGACAATCTGCCGATTCCTGAACCTCACTCGGCATTAGGCCCTTGTCGGCATTACGGTAGTTGAACTGAGCCGCGTTCCGCGGCGGGGTGTCCTGCGCGCGGGGTATTCGGAGCGATCCCTCCACAGCAGGCCAGCCGCCTGAGACCGTCCGCCAGACGTGACGGCGCGCGGTTCGGTCCCCGTTCTCCCTGGACGATCGATAGTCACCAACGCCCACGAGCAAGAGCATGGGCGTGCTTTTCGTGACCGATCGGACCAAAAGGGAGACGCCCGATGACACAGCTTCGGCAACGCATGGTCAACGACATGACCGTCCGCGGCCTCGCCGAGAACACCAAGAAGTCCTACCTGAACTCCGTCTCCGGCCTCGCCTGCCATTACGGCCGCAGCCCGGACCGGATCTCGGCCCAGGAAGTCCAGGACTACCTGATCTTCCTGCACGACGAGCGCGGGTTGACCTGGCAGAGCTGCAACTGCGCCCGCCACGGCATCCGCTTCTTCTACCGCATCACGCTCGGCCTGCCCGACCCGCATTTCTACCTGCCGGGCGCCAAGACGCCTTCGGTCCTGCCCGAGCTCCTCAACCACGACGAGCTGGTCCGGCTGTTCGGCGTCACCACCAACCGCAAGCACCGGGCCCTGCTGATGACGGCCTATGCCGCGGGGCTTCGGGCGAGCGAGCTCGGTCGCTTCAAGATCAGCGATATCGACTCGCAGCGGATGAGCGTGCGCGTCGACCAGGGCAAGGGCAACAAGGACCGCTACGTCCCGCTCTCGCCCCGCCTGCTGGACGAGCTGCGCGAGTACTGGCGCCGTATGCGCCCCAAGCACTGGCTGTTCCCCGGTCATTACGATCATCCGATGACGCGCCATGGGGTGGCGAACATTTACGATCGAGCCAAGGAGAAGGCCGGGATCGACAAGCCGGGCGGGATCCACACGCTGCGTCATTGCTACGCCACCGGGCTCCTCGAGGCCGGCGTCGAGCTGCACGTCATTCAGCGCCGGCTCGGGCACAGCTCGATCCGCTCGACCATGCGCTACCTGCATCTGGCCCAGGACAAGACCTCCGCCACCCCGTCGCCCCTGGACCTGCTGGAGTTCCCGCGTCCTGCCCAGGGCTGACCGGTGGCCCATGCCGGCCACGCGGCGCCGACCGCCCGGCCGGCGCTGGAGGTGGCGGACATCCTGCGCGAGCGAGGCGATGCGTATGATGAATCCCATCGCCTCTCGGCCCAGCAGCAGCGGGTCGTCGACGCGCTGGTGAACTGCCGTACCGCCGCGCTCGGCGGGTTCAAGGCGGAGTGCGATCGCTGCGGGGCGGTGACCATTCAGTACGCCTCGTGCCGGAACCGTCACTGCCCCAAGTGCCAGACGCTCTCGCAGGCCCGATGGGTCGAGCGTCAGTGCGCCGATCTGCTCGACATCGGCTACTGGCATGTCGTGTTCACCCTGCCGCACGAGCTCAACCCCGTCGCCCAGGGCAACCCGGCGCTGATCTACCGGCTACTCTTCCGGGCGGCGTCCCAGACCCTCCTCGAGTTCGGCCGCAACCCGCGCTGGCTCGGCGGCGAGCTCGGCATCACCATGGTCCTGCATACCTGGGGGCAGACTCTGGGGCAGCACATCCATGTCCACTGCATCGTCACCGACGGCGGTCTGAGCCCGGACGGGGAGCGCTGGCTCACCCCCGCGCGCAAGGGCTTCCTGTTCCCCACGGCCGCGCTCTCCAAGGTCTTCCGCGGCAAGTATCTCGACTTCCTCGGCGCCGCGCACCGCGACGGCGAGCTTCGACTGAAGTCCGCCGGCGGCGACGACAGCGGCGAGTTCGAGTGCCTGAAGACCGCGCTGCGATCACACGACTGGGTGGTCTACAGCAAGGCCCCGTTCGCCGACGCCGAGCAGGTCCTGGCCTATCTCGGGCGCTACACCCACAAGACCGCCATCGGCAACCATCGCCTCGTCGACTTCGACGGCGAACGCGTTCGCTTCCGATGGCGCGACTACGCCGACGGCAACACGGTCAAGGTGATGCAGCTCGACGCCGACGAGTTCATCCGGCGTCTCCTGCTGCATGTGCTGCCGCGCGGCTTCACCCGGCTGCGCCACTACGGGCTGCTCGCCAATCGCTGCCGGGCGCGCAAGCTCGCCCTGTGCCGAGGGCTGCTTCACCAGCCGGCCGCCGAACCGCGCGAGCCGGAGACGACGCGGGAGATGATGCTGCGTCTGACCGGGATCGACATCACCGTCTGCGACCGGTGCGGCGAGGGAACGCTGCGACAGATCCTCATTCTGGAACCGAGGCACCGGGCGGGGATGGGGGCAATGAAGACCGGACCGCCATGACGATGCGCCGTCGCCCGTCAACGTCTCATGACAGCCCGCCGAGCCGCGCGCCACGGTCATCCCTGCGCCCGGATCACGGCGTGCATCGACGAACCATCCGTTCCGGCGGTCGCGCGGTCGCCAGGACCGCCGCCGCGCCAGGCTTTGCGCCAGCGTCGCCTCTGTCGAACTCGCTCGGCTGCCCATCCCCGGCGTAATCGACTCCCACCGGGCGGTTACTTTCCCCATAGCTGGCATCGCCGCCGTGCCGCGCGGCTCAGCTCAAGGCTCTTATCGGCCCTGCTCCGCAGGACCGATAAGAGCCTATTCATAATCCCAAGCTCGGGATTAATACGGCGGCCGCGATCCGGAGCAGTGCCGACGCGCCGACCGCGCCGGCGACAGGCGGCGGCGGAAGGCGTGGAAGGAGGCGGGACTTTGCACATCGTGCGGCCGCCGCCGGCCGGAGGAGAGCCGCTCCGTCTGCGAGCCGTGCCGCGAGGCAAGACGCGCCCTCGACCGCCGGCGCTATGACGCGCGCAGAGCCGCCAGCCGCTGCGTGCGCTGCAACCAGCCCACGGTCGGAGGCCTGTCGCGCTGCGGCCGGTGCCTCGCGCTGGAGAAGGAGCGCGTCTGTCCCGAGCGGGCAAGCGCCGCCGGGAAGAGACGCTATGTCGCGAGGCGCGCGCGGGGCGCGTGTGTGGATTGTGGGGTCCGCACCGGTGGTGCGGCCCGCTGTGAGCGCTGCGCATATCGGTCCAACTCGCGCGCGCCCGAGCGTCACCTGGCGGCGCTCTGGCCGCCGCAGATCACCGTGGTCGAGGTGCAGACCTCGCGGGAGCTGGGGACCTTCGAGACCGAGGCCGAAGCCGCCGCCTGCCTCGCCTTCGCCAAGCTGCGGCCCGACCAGGTGGAATTCCTCTCCAACGTGCCGCTGATGGCGCTCACTCCCCCATGAGCGCGGCCTTGCCGCAGGCAGGCCGTGGGCCAGGTCGTTCGGCAGCTTCCCGATCCAGGATCGGCGTCGGCACAACGGCGGCCACAGGCGGTGCGGTTCGCGGGGCCCTCGGGAAGCCGGCCACCGCCGGACCAGGCCGCAGGCGAGAGGAAGGGGAGCTTGAAGGAGGGTGAACGGAGGAGGTCAAGAGAGTGATCGATCCGTTCGGCAACCTTCGTCAGAACTCGGAAGAACAGGAGACATGACCATGAGTTTCGGACTGAACCGCGCAGAAGTCATTGGCCGCCTGGGTGCGGACGTCACCATCAGCAACCTCGCCTCCGGCGGGCGCGTCGCCAATATGTCGGTGGCGACCGACGAGGGGTATCTGGATCGCCAATCAGGCCAGCGGGTGGATCGGACAGAGTGGCACAGGGTGGTCAGCTTCCAGAGCGGGCTGATCGACATGCTGGAGAAGCACGCGAAGAAGGGCCGGCTCGTCTACGTCGCGGGCAAGATGCAGACCAGGAAGTGGCGCAAGGACGGCGAGGACAGCGACCGCTTCTCCACCGAGATCCTGCTGGTGCCTGGTTCGCGCGTCCAGTTTTTGGACAAGCCTGCCGGGGCCAACGGCAACGCGCCGGTCAACGGTGAGGCGGCGGAGGCCGCAGCCGGCACCGGCGAGACTGACAGCGGCGCGGCCTTGCCGTTTTAGTTCCTGAGCGCGCCTCTCCCTCGCGCTCGCCCCGGGGCCGGCCACGCGTTCCTCCCGCGCGTGGTCGGCCCTTTCTTGTGCAGTGTATTCCGAGTCCCCCGCAGGCCGGACGGCGGGGCTCACGCTTCGCGCGCCGCCCGCCGTCCCGGCGCCGCGAGGAGAAAGAGTGAGGCCGGGACCGGGCACGTCCCACGCAGCGATCAGCGAGGTCCCCATGCTCTTCATCTCCGCCCACGGTCCCGGCTTCGCCGGGTCCCGCCCACGCCCCAGGTACGCACCATGAACGCGGCCGCCGTCGCCGCCGCGCTGGCCGAGCGCGCCGAGGAGGTCTGCCGCCGATACCTGCCCTACGGACGCCGCCGGGGCAGGTACTGGGTCGCAGGCGACCTTGACGGCGGGCGCGGGCGATCCCTCTACGTCCGCCTCGCTCCCCCCGGTGCGCCCGGAAAATTCGCCGATGCGGCCGCGGGGCAGCATGGCGATCTGCTCGACATCATCCGCCACCGCATCAACGCGCCGACGCTTCGCGCGGCGCTCGACGAGGCCCGCGCTTTCCTCGCCCGGCCGGCTGCGCCGGCCCAGGCCTCGGGCGACGCCTACGACGCCACCGAGGCGGCACGCCGCCTCTGGCGCCGCTGCCGCGCCATCGACGACACCCACGCGGAAGCCTAC
>JAJDVB010000091.1 GCA_022826345.1 Alphaproteobacteria bacterium | reverse complement strand
GGTCGGCGACCGCATCCGTATCGGCGCCACGCAGTGGGAGAAGCAGCTCTTCAACGGCACCGTGGTCACGATAGAAGACCTTGAGGTGCGGCGCGCGGAAGCCGCGGCGGTGTCGGACACGGCGGTGTCCCGCAAGGCCCGGAACAGGCAGGCCCGCGGGGCCGCCGGGCGCAACGACGGCAAGGCGAGCGAGCCCGGGAGTTCGTGGGACGAGTCCCCGGTCCACATCACGGCGCGCACCGACGACGGCCGGCGGGTGACGTTCCGCCACGACGAGATCCGGGACTGGCACGACAACATCCGCCTCGACTACGGCTACGCCATGACCATCGCCTCGGCCCAGGGTCTCACGGTCGACCGCGCCTTCCTGCTGGCCGACGAGAGGCCGGCGCGGGAGACCATCTATCCGGCCGCGACCCGGCACCGCGAGGCGCTCGACGTCTACGTCAACCGGTCTCCGCTCGCCTTCGACATCGCCGAGCACCGGCCCGAGGACGAGGCGGACATGCCGGTAACGGACTCGGACGTGAGGGCCTATCTGGCAGAGCGCTGGTCGCGCTCGCAGCCCAAGGAGGCCGCGCTCGATTACATCACCGACGGCGCGTGGCGGGATGCGAGCGAAGGAGCTCAGCTCCGCGCGCAGCCTGGGCGGGCCGGCATCGGAAACGGCGGCAGACCAAAGAACGGCAAAAAGCATGGCGGTCCCGACGGAGGGCAGGGGGATGCAGCTGAGATCCTCGCCGCCGCCAACGACAACGCAATCGTGCGCATCGCGCGAGAGATCCGGCACGCGGTCAACGGCTGGCGCCACGGCTCCGCCGTGGACGCGTTCGCGGCCGAGCGCGCGGAGGTCTTGGCGGCGTGGGGCGAGCTGCGCGAGCGGGCACGCGCGGACGGCGACGCGGTGGCACTCAGCCCGGCCTTCCGAGAGACCCTGGACCGGCACGGCGCGCTGATGAAGCAGGCACGACTATTCCGCGCCCGTCCGCAGGTGTTCGAGCGTCTGCTGGCCGAACGCGCCGGCATCGGCGAGCGCGAGATCGAGGAGTTCCGCAGACAGCACGCGCGCGCCGGCAAGCATCTGCGGTCGGTCAAGGCCAAGGTGTCTCACGCCGCGCGGCAGGATGCGCCGCCCGAAGAGCCGGGGATCGTGGAGGCCATCGCAGCCGAGGGTGTCGCCCTTGCATCCGAGCCCGCCCCCGAACCGCTCGCTCCGTCCCGGCCCGCAGAGGAAGTCGCCACCGACCCGGACCGGGACGCCCATCCCGACTGGCGCGCGCTCTACCAGGAACTGAAGAGGGACTGGAACGACCTCGTCGCCCGCTCCGAAGACGCTCGCGCCGGAGAGCCCGACCTTCCGCTACTCCTGATGGACGGGTACGAGGCGCTGATCCACCGCGTCCGCACGCTCGCCGATCATCCCGGCCTGTCCGAGCGCGTACGCAGCGTGCTGGGCGAGCTTCTCGCGGACCATGACGACGAGACCTTGGCGCGCCAGACCGCCGAGGGTTATCTGGATTCTGCGGAACGTCATGTGGAGGCGTACAAGGTTCTCGAACGACAGGCCCAAGAGCGCGGCCTTCCCATTGCCCGTCTCGACGCATGGCCCGAATGGCGCGAGGCGGCCGAAATGCTGGCAGCCACCGGCAAGGCCATCCTCTCCAACGACGAGAGGTACAGCGCCTATCTCGACGCCATGACGATCGGCAAGGCCCGTGCGCGGCTCACGGTCGAGCAGCTCCGCAGCCGCCTCCGCGAGAGCCGCACCCGCGCGGCGAAGCCGGCGTTCCCACAGTCCCCGCTCGAGCCAACGCCCAGGCAGGAGCAAGGCTTCGCCCATATTCTCGACGACCACGAGAAGCTCAGAGACCTACGCAAGAAAGCACAACAGCGCGAGCGCAAGCGCGGCAGGCACATGCGCAAGAGCCGGGGCTTGAGAATCTAGCTCTTCTGATACCGTCTCCCGCCACACTCGACGAACGAACCCAACCTGCGCTAAGCGGGTTGACCTGCCCCCGGCGACTGGTCCAGGTTGAATGTTAGTGCATTGCCGGTGATCTTCCCCCAATTGGATTGGTCCACTCCTATGTTATGGAAAGAGGAGGATCAAGAATGGCAAGGAAGCGTTACAAGCCGGAGGAGGTCGTGAACCTGCTGAGGCAGGCAGAAGTCCTGCACGGGCAAGGCCCGTCGACTCCCGACCCATGCCGGCAGCCATCGAGTCGTGACCTGAGGGAGGCCGAGACAATGAACCAACAATTCAGACTCGCGAAACGGTCCACCGGAATCGCCGCGGTATTCGCCGGCGCATTGGCGCTGTTCCTCACGACCGGCACGCCATCCGCGACTGCAGCCGACGTCTACACGCCGGCCCCGCCGGAGCCCGGCACCGACATTCCGGCGGCGGACGTCAACTTCGGCATGCGCCCCTATGCCGACAACACCTTCTACGTCATTGCGATGAAGAAGGGCTGGTTCGCGGACGCCGGCATCACGATCGGGCCGGAAGAGCTCGGCTTGAAGGTCACCGACACCAACGTCAACGCGCTGCTGCTCAACGGCCAGCTCGACATCTCGAGCCAGTACTGCCCGTTGATGCTGCCGACCTACAAGAGCGCGAACACGCTGAAGTGCATCGCGTTCACCGACAACTTCCTCGGCACAGCGCTGCTCGCCAACCCGGAGCTCGGGCTGAAGAGCTTCAAGGAATACATCGCCGAGGGCATGGGCTTCGAGGAGGCCATCACCGCCGCGTTGGCGCCGATGAACGGCAAGACGATGGTCGGATCGCCGGTGCTGAGCAAGCGGCCGTTCGAGGAGGCCGTCTCGGCGTTCTCGGGCGCGACCTGGGACCTCGACCTGATGGACGATGCCAAGTCGCTCGTGCTGGCCAAGGCCGGCCGCATCGACTTCGTCAATCCTGAAGGTGCGCCGATCGTCTACACCCTGATGAAGGCGGGATGGACCAACCTCATCGATGTCGGCGATCTCTACAACTATGGGCCCGGCGGCCTGGATTCGCCGATGCAGAAGCTGGTGACCATCGTCGGCATCGCGTCGAACTCGAACTACATCAACGAGAACCAGAACACGATCCTGCGCTTCCTCTCTGTAGCGTGGCGTACGCTCGCCGCGGTCGACGAGGATCCCTCGCTCTACGAGCTGCAGGCGCCCTATCTGAACAGCGTCGCCGGGACCGACCTGGATGCCAAGGGAGTCGAGGAAACGGTCGCCATCCTGCATCCGTACTCGTCGTTCGAGTACAACGAGAAGTACTACCGCGACGAGTCGAGCCTCCTCTACTACCTGAACGCGTGGCCCGCGATCATCGCGGACTGGGCCGAGAAGGGGCTGCTGCCCGCCGATGCGGTCACGGCCGAGGAGTTCGTCTGGGGGGCGGCGATCTGGGAGCAGATGAAGGACTACCAGGCGAAGTCGGCGGCGATGATCGCGGACCTCGAAGGGCAGGCCCTGGATGCCGACAAGCAGGCGCTGCTGGACCGCGCGAAGCAGTACTTCGAGTGGTTCAACTTCCTGGACGCCTACCGTATGGCAACCGCCGCGTCGTCATAGGCCCGGGCGTTTGTCCCTCTCCTGACGAAGGGCTCAGGAAGGCAAGTAGGGCCAGCCGGCGCGCAGCGTCAGACACGACCTGCGCGCCGGCTGCGCTGTCCGCCGCCGGGCGGTCGGCGCAAGGGCCTGGATAGCCCTGAGTGAAGCCGGCATAGTTTCGGTGATGGCGAAGCGGTTCGACGTTCTTGGCCTGATCGGCCTCGTGCTCCTGGTGGCCATCTGGCAGTTGCTGACGTTCGCCATTCCGCTCATCGCGCTGCCGCATCCGGCTCACGTGGCCGGGCGCATCGCCGAGGACTTCATCGTCGCGGACTATCTGCTGTTCTACGGACTGCCCGAGACGGGCCTCCTCGACAGCATGATCTACACGACCCAGAACGTCCTGATCGCGGTCGCCCTCGGGGCCAGCGTCGGGACCGTCTGCGGCTTGGTGACGGCGCGCTTCGATCTCATTCGCTCGGTCATCGATCCGGTGCTCATGGTGCTCGGCACGATTCCCATTCTCGTGCTCGCGCCGTTTTTCCTGATCTGGTTCGGCACCGGCCGCACCAGCGCCGTCCTGCTGGTGGCGATCTACGTGGCGGTCATCCTCTACATCTACGCCCAGCGCGCCGCCAGCACGCTGGATCCCGTCTACGAGGACGCTGCCTACACGCTGGGCGCGAGCCGCCGGCGCGTGATCTGGGACGTCCTCATCAAGGGCACCGTGCCGCAGATTCTGGGCGGCATCCGCATCGCCCTTGCCGGGGCTTGGGGTCTGGAGGCCATCGCCGAGCTGCTCGGCGCGCAGCAGGGCATCGGCAAGATCGTCCAGGTCCTCGCCGGCTCGATCGACATGGAGGGCATCTTCGCCGCCCTCCTCGTGCTCGGTATCCTGGCGGTCGTCTTCGACGCATTCACCGCCCGATTCTTCTCGTACATTTCGGCGTGGAGCGTCGAGGCCCGGACGGGCGGAGGGTAGTCCATTGGCAAGGGCGGCAGACGGCAGTGACGTCATCGTGGCCAGCAATCTCTCCCGAACCTTCCGCCGGGCGGACCGGCAGGTGGTGACGGCGCTCGACGACGTGACGTTCGGGATCGACCGGGGCCAGTTCGTCTGCCTGGTGGGGCCGTCCGGTTGCGGCAAGTCGACTCTGCTCAAGCTCACCGCCGGGCTCATGATTCCGTCGTCCGGCACACTCGAGGTGGAAGGGGAGAGCGTCACCCAGCCCGGCCCGGAGCGCGGCATGGTGTTTCAGCAGGACAGCGTCTTCCCTTGGCTGCGCGTGATCGACAACGTCGAGTACGGACTGAAGTGCCGGGGGGTAGGCAGGGCCGAGCGGCGCAAGAGCGCCGAGTTCTACCTGGAGCGCGTGGGCCTTTCGCATGTGGCGAGGGCGTGGCCGCGCGAGCTGTCGGGCGGCATGCTGAAGCGGGTCGCCGTCGCCACGGTCTTCGCCAACGGCGCGAACGTGCTGCTGCTGGACGAGCCCTTCGGCGCGGTCGACTACGTCACCAAGCGCAACCTGCACGACGTTCTGCTCGCGCTGTGGACCGAGGCGGGGACGGATGAGCGGCGTACCGTCGTCTTCGTGACCCACGACGTGGACGAGGCACTGATCCTGGCGGACCGGATCCTGGTCATGCACAGCGGCCGGATCGTCGACGATCTCGCGGTCACTGCACCCAGGCCGCGCACGACCGACGGGCTCATGGAGCCCACCATGGTGCAGCACAAGCATGTTTTGCTCGCGCACCTCGGCCTCGAAGACCGGCAGGGCGCCGCCGAGGCGCCGGAGCGCGGAGACTGAGCCATGAAGTGGCTGATCGCACAGCTCCGCCGCCGCCTCGTCTCGATCCTGGTGCTGCTCGCGATGGCCGGAATCTGGCAAGTCCTGTCGACGATCTACACCGCGGAGGCGGTGCCGGGCGAGCCCATGGTGCCGGGATGGCAGATCGTGTTCAGCCGCACCCTGCTCTCGCTGTCGGACTATTGGCGGGGCGGCCTCGGCGTCCCGTCGGTTGCCGAGGGTGCACCGCAGAGCTACCTCGCCGCGCTTCTCTCCATCCTGGATCACTCGGTGGACACCATCGTCCGACTCTACGTCGGGCTCGTCATGGGCGGCATCGTCGGCTCCCTTCTCGGCCTCGCAGTGTCGTGGTCGCGGTGGACCCGCCGAATCGTCGACCTGCCGGTTCAGCTCCTGCGCACCCTGCCGCTGCTCGCCATGGTGCCCATGTTCCAGCTCTGGTTCGGTATCGACTTCGTCGGCAAGATCGCCTTCGTGGGCTACGGCGTCGGCGTCATCTTCTTCGCCGGCGTGGTCAATGCGGTGAAGAACGTCCCGCAGATCTACATCGACAACGCCCGCACGCTCGGCGCTTCGCGCCTGCAGATTTACCGCACCGTCGTTCTGCCGGCGATCTTTCCCGAGATGCGGGGAACCATCCTGCTCAGTCTCGGCATCGGCTGGGCCGCGGTGCTCGGCGCGGAGTACCTGGGCGCGCAGTCCGGGCTCGGCTACATCATCATCTACTCCGAGCAGTTCGCCTATCTGGACAGGATGTTCGTGGTGGCGCTGATCTTCGTGTTCTACGCCTCGATCAGCTATGCCATCTTCGACCGGCTATCGAGGCTGCTGCTGCGATGGACGCCGCAGGCGGGGCGCGTGGTCGCCCACGGTTGACGCAGTCGCGGTGCGCGCCGAACCAACGTCGGCGGCAAACAAACAGGGTGAGGGCATCGTGAGCGAATTCGATCTGGTGATCCGCAACGGCAAGATCGCGACGGCGGCGGACGTCTTCAGCGGCGACATCGGCATCCGATCCGGGAGGATCGAGGCCATCGCCGCGTCCCTCGGCCGGGGGCGCGAGGAGATCGACGCCGCGGGCCGCACGATCACGCCCGGCGGCATCGACGGGCACATCCACCTGGAGCAGCGCCTGCCCGACGGGGCCGAGATCGCCGACAACTTCTATACCGGCTCGCGCTCGGCCGCCTGCGGCGGCACCACGACCATCATCCCCTTCGCCTTTCAGGACCACGGCGCATCGTTGAGCCAGGCGCTCGCCGACTACCGCGAGAGCGCCGAGGGACGCTGCTTCATCGACTACGCCTTCCACGCCATCATCACCGACCCCACCGCGCAGGTGCTGAACCAGGAGCTGCCCTCGCTCGTGCGCGAGGGCTACACCTCCTACAAGCTCTACATGACCTACGAGGGCCTGCAGCTCACCGACCGCCAAGTGCTCGACGTGTTCACCTCAATGCGCCGGGAGCAGGCGATCAGCATGGTGCACGCCGAGAACACCGAGTTCATCGAGTGGTTGACCGAGCGGCTGGTCGACAGGGGCCTCACTGCGCCGAAGTACCACACCAAAGCGCACCCCGTGATCGGCGAGCGCGAAGCCACGCACCGCGCCATGTCCATGTCCGAGCTCGTGGGCGTGCCCATCGTCCTCGTGCACGTGTCCGCGCGCGAGGTGGTGGAGCAGATCGACTGGGCCCGTGCCAAGGGCCTCGCTATCCATGCCGAGACCTGCCCACAGTATCTGCTGCTGACCGAGGACGCCTACGAGGTCGAGGGCTTCGAGGGGGCGAAGTTCATCTGTACCCCGCCGCCCCGCAGCGCCGACGACCAGGAGGCGATCTGGGCTGCGCTCGCGCGCGGTGTCTTCGACATCGTCTCCTCCGATCACTCGCCGTTCCGGTTCGCTGACCCCAAAGGCAAACAGATCGCCGGCACGGGCGCAGGGTTCCACAAGGTGCCCAACGGCGTTCCCGGCGTGGAGACGCGGATGCCGCTGCTATTCTCCGAGGGCGTGCTCAAGGGCCGGATCGACGTCAACCAGTTCGTCAGGACGACGTCGACCAACGTCGCCAAGCTCTACGGCCTTTACCCGCGCAAGGGGACCATCGCCATCGGCGCCGATGCCGATCTGGTGATTTGGGATATCGACACACCTGTCATCGTCACCAACGACCGGCTACACCATGACTGCGACTACACCCCATACGAGGGGATGACACTCGGGGCGTGGCCTGCCGTCACGCTGTCGCGCGGCCGGCCGGTGTGGCGCGACGGCGAACTCTGCTCTGACGCGGGGCACGGAGAGTTCCAGGCCTGCGAACGCCCCGCCGTCGCACGGGTGCCGCGCCCAACCCGAATCCCGGAACTCATTCAGTAAGCGACGCCGGGCCTCCATGCGCCGCGAATCCAGCGTCCGACGGCCAGATTCCGACAGCGTCCGGACCATCGCGCGCGCGGCCGGCCTCGCGTTGGACGCGGAGCGGGCCGGGGCGCTCGCCCCCATATGCCGCGCATTGACCGAGGCGGACCGGCGTCTGCGCGCTCTGCCGATGGGTGATAGCGCGGCAGCGGGACCACCCTGGGGATCGTTGGAACGCGATGGCGGATCCTGACGCCGGCAGCGCCTTCCGCTCCATCGCCGCGCTGGGCGAGGACTACCGCCGCGGCCGGCTGACTCCGACGGCGGTCGCGGAAACCTGCCTGGAGCGGATCGAGCGCTACGACGGCCCGCTCAACGCCATCGTGCCCGGCCTTGCCGACAGCGCCCGCGCCGCAGCCGCAAGGGCCGGGGAGGAGCTTGCGGCGGGCCATGATCGGGGCGCCCTGCACGGCGTCCCTGTCGGCATCAAGGACCTGGTGGATATCGAAGGCACGGTCACCGGCTTCGGCTCCGACCCCGTGTTCGCGACACGCGCCGCCCGGGATGGCGCCATCGTCTCGCGCCTGCGCGAGGCGGGGGCGGTTCTGATCGCCAAGACCAACCTGCTCGAGTTCGCCTACGGCGCGGTCAATCCCCGGGCGCGACAGACCAACAACCCGTGGGATACGGGACGCACCGCCGGCGGCTCAAGCGGTGGCTCGGCCGCGTCCGTGGCCGCCGGTCTCACCTGCGCGGCCATAGGCACCGACACCGGCGGCTCAATTCGCATCCCGGCCGCCTACTGCGGGGTGGTGGGGTTGAAGCCGACCTACGGCGCCGTCCCGCTCGCGGGTGTCTCCATGCTCTCGTGGTCTCTCGATCACGTCGGGCCGATGGCGCGCAGCTGCGGCGATGCGGCGGCCCTGCTCGGCGGACTCACCGGTACGACCGTCGACGCGCCGCCGGCGCCGCTACGCGGGCTGCGCTTCGGGCTCATCGCGGCGCTCAGAGACAACGATGCCACCACCCCCGGTGTTCGCGACGGCATGGATTCCGCCTGCGCTGTTCTGCGCGATGCAGGTGCTTCGGTCGAGGAGGTCGAGATCGAGGCGCTCTCGGAATCGGCTGAGGCCCTGCTTCACGTGCTGCTGCCGGAGGCGAGCGTGATCCTGGGGCGGCTTCTCGACAAGCACCCGGAGGCGTTGGCCGCGCAGACCCGCTCGCAGTTGGAGCTGGGCTACGCGCTGCCGGCCACCGCTCACGTCCGCGCGCAGCAATTCCGGCGCTTCCTCGGCCAGCGCTTCCTCGATCGCCTCGTCCGCTGCGACGCGCTGCTCTCGCCCGCCGTGCCGTGGGAGGCGCCGGCCGAAGATCCGGCGATCGACGGCGCGCAAGGCTACGGCGAGATGCTGTGCAGCGCGCCCACAAACCTCTGCGGCCTGCCGAGCCTCGTCCTCCCCTGCGGGCGGGGGGAGGGCGGCATGCCCGTGAGCCTGCAGCTCATCGGGCCGCCGCACGGCGACGAGCGCCTGTTGCAGATCGGCGCCGCGCTCGAGCCCGCGTTCCCGCTGGGCCCGCCGCCGGGATACGGCGCGTCGCTGTCGGCGGCAGAGGGTTTCGGGTAGAGTGAAATCCTGCCTGCGCTCGAAGGGAGCGTCGCGCACGGATGCAACGGTTCAAGTTCGTCCTCTATCGGCCCGTTCAACTGATCCCGGTGCTGTTCGGGATCAGCATCATCACGTTCCTGATGATCCAGTCGATTCCGGGCGATCCCGTGCGCACGCTGCTGGGTATCAAGGCGACTCCTGAGGCGGTCGAGCGCGTGCGCGCCCACTACGGGCTCGATGAGCCGATCATGGTGCGCTACGGCTATTTCCTGAAGAACCTGGTGAACGGCGATATGGGCCGCTCGCTCGTGTACCGAGCCCCGGTCATGGAGATCGTGGGCGAGCGAGTGGGCGTCACGCTGTTCCTGCTGGTCTACGGCGTCCTGCTGTCGCTCGTGCTCACGTTGCCGCTCGCGATCGTCGCGTCGCTCTACCGCGGCCGACCGCCGGACCACGCCATCCGTGTGTTCACGACGGCGGGCTTGGGTTTCCCGCAATTCTGGCTCGGAATCATGCTGATCCTGGTGTTCAGCGTGTGGCTGAAGCTGTTCCCAGTCTCGGGCGCCGGCCAGGACTTCGTCGGACGGCTGCATCACCTCTTCCTGCCGGCCTTCACCATCGCGCTCGCGCTGTCTGCGGTGCTGATACGCAATCTGCGGGCGAGTCTGCTCGCGGAGATCGACTCCGACTATGTCGCCGCCGCGCGCGCCAAGGGGCTGCCGGGGGCCTGGATCTTCACGCGCCACGTCTTTCGCAACTCGCTGATCCCCACCATTAACCTGCTTGGCGTGAACATCGGCTGGCTGATCGGCGGCACCGTAGTCATCGAGACGGTGTTCTCGGTTCCGGGCCTCGGCTGGCTGCTGACGCAGTCGATCTTCGCGCGCGACTACATGACGGTGCAGGCGGTGGCGCTCGCCTTCGCCTTCGCCACGGTCATCGTCAACTTCGTCGTCGATGTCGTGACCGTCGCCCTCGACCCGAGGATCAAGATGTGACGATCGCGACGCTCGAACGGGCGCTGCCCGAGCGGCGCCCCTGGCAGATACGCTTCGGCAACCACCCGGCGGTGCTCTATGCCGGCGGGGGCGTCGTCCTCCTGTGGATCGTCGTCGCCGTCTTCGCCGACGTGATCGCCCCCTACGAGCCCAACGCCCACAACCTCAAGGAAGTGCTGCAGCCGCCCAACTGGGTGCACTGGCTGGGGACCGACAACTTCGGCCGCGACGTGCTGTCGCGCATCATCCACGGCACGCGCATCGACCTGCAGATGGGCATCGTCGGCGTCGCGCTGCCCTTCGTCATCGGGACGATGCTGGGCGCCATCGCCGGCTACTTCGGCGGCATCGTCGACAACATCCTGATGCGCATTCTCGACGTGGTCCTGGCCTTTCCCTGGCTGGTCCTGCTCATGGCGATCATCTCGCTGCTGGAGCCCGGCTTGGTGAGCTTCTACATCGCCATCACCCTCGTCGCCTGGGTGTCGTACGCCCGGCTCGTGCGCTCCCAGGTGCTGGTGCTCAAGAACAGCGATTTCGTGGTGGCGGCGCGCAACCTCGGTTACGGGCACGCGCGCATCATGTTCCGCCACATCCTGCCCAACGCGCTGGTCCCCTCCATCGTCTTCTCGATGTCGGATGTCGTCCTCGTGATCCTGGCGGGGTCTGCGATCAGCTACCTCGGCCTCGGCGTGCAGCCGCCCACGGCCGAGTGGGGCGTGATGATCGCGGAAGGGCAGAACTTCATCTTCACGGCCTGGTGGATGACCACCTTCCCCGGCCTCGCCATCGTCTGCCTCGCTCTCGGCTTCAGCCTTCTTGCCGACGGCCTCGGCGAGAAACTGGGCGTCAGGGAGTAATGGGAGACATTCTCCAGGTCGAGGACCTGGCGGTCGAGGTCGTGACGCCGGCAGAGACGCTGCGCGCGGTGGACGGTGTCACGTTCGCCCTCGGCGAAGGCGAGGTCTTAGGGCTCGTGGGCGAGAGCGGCTCGGGCAAGACCCTCACCTGCCGCGCGGTCATCGGCCTCCTGCCGAGCCGGCGCTTGCGCATCGCAGGCGGCGCCATCCGCCTCGACGGCCACGACATCACCGGGCTCGCCGAGGACGAGATGCGGCGCGTGCGCGGGCGCGAGATCGGCATGATCTTTCAGAACCCGACCTCGCATCTCGACCCGTTGATGACCATCGGCAACCAGATCGCGGAATCGCTCAGGGTCCACGACGGCCTTCCGGCCAAGGAGGCTCTGGAGCAGGCGGCGGAGCTGCTGCGCCAGGTGGGCGTGCCCGACCCCCGCACACGGGTCAACAACTACCCGCACGAGTTCTCCGGCGGCATGCGCCAGCGGGCGATGATCGCCGCCGCGCTCGCCTGCCGGCCCCGTATTCTCATCGCCGACGAGCCGACGACCGCGCTCGACGTGACGGTGCAGGCGCAGATCCTGCGACTCCTGCTCGACCTAAGGGACCGGCGCGGGCTCTCCATCATCCTGGTGACCCACGATCTCGGCGTCGTCGCCCAGGCCTGCGATGCGATCGCGGTGATGTACGGCGGCCAGATCGTGGAGCGTGCCGCCAAGGCGGAGCTGTTGCGCCGCCCGCTGCACCCCTATTCGCGTGGCCTCATCGCGTCGCAGCCGGGTTCGGCCGAGCCTCTCAGGGAATTGCCGACCATCCCCGGCCAGCCGCCGGCGATCGCCGCCATGCCGAGCGGCTGCCGCTTTCATCCCCGCTGCGCGCTGGCGGAGGATGCTTGCCGCCACGAGCCGCCGGCGCTGACCGCTGCAGCCCCCGGCCACGAGACGGCGTGCCGGCGCTGGACCGCGCTGGTGGAGGCGGCGTGAGCGCCCTTCTCGAGATCGACGATCTCGACGTCCATTTTCCGCTGCCGCTCGGGCTCGGTGGGCTGGTGTCGAAGCGCCGGCGGCGGACGGTGCGCGCGGTCGACGGCGTGAGTCTCGTTCTCAGACGCGGCGAGACCCTGGGCCTGGTGGGGGAGAGCGGATGCGGCAAGACCACGCTGGGCCGCGCCGCGCTGCGGCTCATCCCGGCCACCCGGGGGGCCATCCGCTTCGACGGCAAGGATGTCACGGCGCTCAGGGGCGAACGGCTCAAGGCCTTTCACCGCCGCGCGCAAATGGTCTTTCAGGAGCCGCACTCCTCGCTGAACCCCCTCTACAACGTCGGGCGAACGCTGCGGGAGGTGCTGGAGGTGCACAGGCTGTGCCCGCCGGCGGAGATGAGCGGGCGGATCGCCGAGCTGCTTGTCCAGGTCGGGCTTCAGCCGGAGCTGATCGACCGCCGGCCGTCGGCGCTCAGCGGCGGCCAGTGCCAGCGCGTCGGCATCGCGCGGGCACTCGCGGTCGAGCCGGAGCTGATCGTCGCGGACGAGTCTGTCTCGGCGCTCGACGTCTCGATCCAGGCCCAGGTGCTCAACCTGCTGATGGAGCTGCAGCGGGAGCTGCACCTGACCATGATGTTCATTTCCCACGACCTCGCCGTGGTCCGCCACCTCTGCCAGCGAGTCGCGGTCATGTACCTCGGGCGCATCGTCGAGCTGGGGCCGACGGAGGAGATCTTCGCCGCGCCCAGGCACCCCTACACGGTGTCTCTGATCGACGCGATCCCCAAGATGGCGCCCGACGCGCGCCTCGGCGAAGCGCTGCTCGCGGGCGAGCCGCCGAGCCCGATCGACGTGCCGAGGGGCTGCGCCTTCCATCCGCGCTGCGGCAGGGCAATGGACGTCTGCCGGAACGGCACCGTTCCCACGCTGCGCTCCCTCGGCGCGGTCGATGTGCGCTGCCACCTCTACGGCGACGGCGCGGTTGCGCAAGATCATGTCATTGCCTCGTCGCCGGGCGTCCGGTAGCGTTTTCGGCGCAGGAGCCGCTGCACCGAGCCAAGAAGAACCAGGAGAGAAGGGAGGAGAAAATGGTGGGTAGACCCATACACTTCCTCGTCGCGTTCATGCTGGCGACGGGGTTCATGGTCGAGGCGGCGCTCGCCGAGGGCGTGTTCCGGCTCGGCAGGGAGGCCGATGCCAAGGCGCTCGATCCGCCGCTGACGATCGAGAACCTCGACATCTGGACCATGAACAACATCAACGCGTACCTGGTCCGTGCGACCAAGCACGCCGACGACATCGAGCCCGATCTGGCCACACACTGGGAGATCTCCGAGGACGGCCTGACCTACACGTTCCATTTACGCGAGGCCATGTTCTCCGACGGATCGCCGGTCACCGCGCAGGATGCGAAGTTCAGCATCGAGCGCGCGCGCGACCACGAGCTTGCGACCCAGGCGGCGCTCTACCAGAACATCGCCGCGGTCGAGACGCCGGACGACCGCACAGTCGCGTTCACGCTCAAGGAGCCATCGGCGCCGTTCCTGTCGATTCTCGCCATGTTCCCGGCTTCGATCCTGCCGCAAAAGGTAGTCGAAGAACGGGGTGAAGAGTTCGGCAGCAACCCGGTCGGCGCCGGCGCCTTCCGACTCAAGGAGTGGCGGCGCGGTGAGGTCATCGTCCTCGAGCGCAATCCGCATTACTGGGAGGAAGGCTTGCCGCTGGTCGATCGGGTCGAGTGGCACGTCGTCTCGGAGGACAACACGCGCATCCTCAAGGTGCAGGCCGGCGAGCTGGATGCGGCCCTGTTCGTTCCCTTCAACCGCATCGCGGAGCTTGAGGCCAATCCTGACATCCAGATGATCCTCGATCCGTCCAGCAAGACCGATCATCTGCTGCCCAACCACGCCGCACCGCCGCTGGATAACCTCAATGTCCGCAAGGCGATCAGGTTGGCCATCGATTCGCAGGCCATCATCGACGTGGTGACCTTCGGTTACGCCACGCCGGCCAACACGTTCCTCTCGGCCGGCATGATGCACCATGACGGCGATGCACCGCTGCCCGCCTACGATCCGGAGGAGGCCAGGGCCATGCTGGAAGCCGAGGGCGCAACCGGGACGACGCTCGGGCTCACGATCCAGGCGGGCAACCGGGTCGACGAGCAGATATCCGTGTTGCTCCAGCAGCAGCTCGCGGGGGTCGGCATCACCATCGACATCCGGAAGGTCGATCCCAGCCAATGGATCAATTTCCTGATCGAGGGCGACTACGAGCTCGGCACCGTCTACTGGACCAACGACATCATCGACCCGGACCAGAAGACGGCGTTCACCCTGATCGGGGACGACAACCGCAACTTCTTCAGCAACTGGACGTCGCCGCCGGAGGTGACAGAGCTGGTCAAGCAGGCGCGGGTCGAGCAGGACTTCGAAGAGCGCAGCGCGCTCTATGCGGCGCTGCAAATGATCGCCAACGACAACGAGGTCCTCTACAGCCTTTACAACAGCCCCTTCCGCAACATTGCGCGCTCCTGCGTGAAGGGCTTCTTCCAGAGCCCGCTCGGCCGTGTCGACCTGGAGCACGTCGACATGTCCGGCTGCTAGTAGCGGACGTTCGTCGCGTGGCGGGGCGTCCTCCGGGGCGCCCCGCACCGTCCGCGACCTGCAGGGACGGAACGGGAGTTTCCCGCGCCGCACGCACCGGCAGGGCGAGAAGGGCAGGCCCATGCGCATCAGGGACATGAACTGGATGCAGGTCGAGGCCTACCTCGAGCGGGACGACCGCGCCGTGGTCCCCCTCGGCAGCACCGAGCAGCACGCGCAGCTCAGCCTGATGGTGGACTGCATCCTCTCCGAGCGGGTGGCGGTCGACGCCGCCGAGCCGCTCGGCGTGCCCGTGTTTCCGCCGGTGAACTACGGCATCACGCCCTACTTCAAGGGCTACCCCGGCACTATTTCCATGCGGCCGGAGACCCTGATCGCGGTGTTCCGCGACGTCTTCGATTCCCTCAAGCGGGCCGGCTTCCGCCGCATCATGGTGGTCAACGGCCACGGCGGCAACGCGCCGGTCGCCTCGCTCGCGCAGGACTGGATGAGCGAGAACACGGGCGTCACGGTCAGGTTCCACAACTGGTACAACGCGCCCGAGACCTGGAAGAAGGTGCAGGAGATCGACCCCGCCGCGAGCCATGCCTCCTGGATGGAGAACTTCCCCTGGACGCGGCTGGCCGGCGCCGCCGCGCCCGCGGGCGCCAAGGACATGGTCGATATCCCCCGCATGATGCTGATGAACCCCGCCGAGATCCGCGCGTACATCGGCGACGGCAACATGGGCGGGGTCTACCAGAAAACCGACGACGAGATGATGGCCCTGTGGCAGACCGCCGTGGAGGAGACGCGGGCGCTCCTCGATGGCCCCTGGTCGTGACGGCGCCGCTGCTCGTCTGGGGAGCCGGCGCCATCGGCGGCACCATCGGCGCCTATCTCGTTCGCGCCGGCCACGAGGTCGCGTTCGTCGACATCGTGGAGGACCATGTCCGCGCGATCGCGACGATGGGGCTCGCGATCGAGGGGCCGGTGGACGCGTTCCGCGTTGCCTCGCCCGCGGAAACGCCCGCCACCTTGAGCGGCCGCTACGACCGCGCGCTTCTCTGCGTCAAAGGCCAGCACACCGAGGCCGCCGTGCAGAGCCTCGCGCCCTTCCTCGCCGATAACGGCTGCGCCGTCTCCGTGCAGAACGGGCTCAACGAGCCTGCGATGGCGGCGGTGCTGGGGCCGGAGCGCGTGGTCGGCTGCTTCGTCAACTTCGGCGCCGATTACCTGGAGCCCGGCCGCATTCACTTTGGCGGCCGCGGAGCCCTCGTGCTGGGCGAGCTCGACGGGGAGATCACACCGCGCCTCCGCGCCCTCCTCGACGTGTTCCGCGATTTCGAGCCGGACGCCCAGGCGAGCGCGAACATCTGGGGCTACCTCTGGGGCAAGCTCGGTTACGGCGCCCTGCTGTTCGCGACCGCGCTCGGTAACGAGTCGATTGCCGACGCGCTGGCGCACCCCGCGCATCGCTCGCTTTACCCCGCGCTCGGCGAGGAGGTCATGCGCGTGACGCGCGCGAACGGCATTGCGCCCAAAGGCTTCAACGGCTTCGATCCGGCGGCCTTCGCGCCCGGTGCGGACCCGGCGCTCGCCGAGCGCTCGATGGCGGCCATGGTGGCGCACAACCGGGGCTCGGCGAAATCGCACAGCGGGGTCTGGCGCGATCTCGCCGTCCGCAAGCGGCCGACGGAGGTGGAGCCGATGATCGGCGCCGTCGTCCGCGAGGCTGCGCAGCGTCGGATCGAGACGCCGCTGCTCGCGCGCCTTGTCGCCATGATCCACGAGATCGAGGACGGCCGCCGCCCGCTCGACCGCGCCAACATCGACGAGCTTGCGGCGGAGGTGAAGTGACGCGATGGAAGGCTCGTTCCGAGACAGAACCGTGATCGTGACCGGTGCAGGGCACGGGTTCGGCCGCGCCATCGCCCATGCCTTTGCCGCCCGCGGCGCGTGTGTCTGGGGCTGCGACATCAACGAGGAGGCGCTCTCCATCACCGCGCGTGAGGCTCCCGACGGCGGCCGGCTGACGGTCGGCCAGCTTGACGTCACGGACCGCGCCGCCGTGCGCGATTATGTCGGTGAGGTCGAGGCGCGGCGTGGCGCTGTCGACATCCTCGTCAACAACGCCGGCGGGGTCGTGGGCCAGACCGGACAGCCGCTCGAAACGGTCAACGAAGACGCGTGGCGGGCGATCGTCGACGTCAACATGACCGCCGTCTTCGCCATGGTGCAGGCGGTCGCCGGCGGCATGAAGGCGGCGGGCTTCGGCCGCGTGGTCAACATCTCCAGCGGCGCAGGCCTGCGCTTCAGCCTGACCGGCATCCAGGCCTACGCCGCAGCGAAGGCGGGGCAGATCGGCCTCACCCGCCAGCTCGCCTTCGAGCTGGGGCCGCGCGGTATCACCGTCAACAGCGTCGCCCCCGGCTTCGTCAGGTCCAACCCGATGACGGAGCTGCAGTGGGAGGCGATGGGAGCCGAAGGCCAGGCCGCGCTGGTCGAGAGCATGGCGACGCGGCGGCTCGGCTCGGCGGACGACATCGCGCATGCCGTCCTCTTTTTCGCGTCCGAGCAGTCCGGCTGGATCACCGGCCAGACTCTCGCGGTCGACGGCGGCAGGCTGTGACGCCGGAGGGATTTCTCGAAACCAACGTCGAGCGCTTCCTCGACGAACTCCACGCCTTCGTCCGCATCCCCAGCATCAGCACCGACCCGGCCTACGCCGGGTCGATCGAGGAGGCCGCGCGGTTCGTCGCGGCCCGGATGGAAAGCGCCGGCCTCGAGAACGTGGCGATCCTGCCCACGGAGGGTCACCCCTTGGTGTGCGGCGACTGGATGCACGCCGGGGACGCGCCGACGGTGCTCGTCTACGGCCATTACGACGTGCAACCGCCGGACCCGCTGGAGAACTGGGCGAGCCCGCCCTTCGAGCCGGAGGTGCGGGACGGCCGGCTCTACGGCCGCGGCGTCTCGGACGACAAGGGGCCGATGATCATCCCGATCTGCGTGGCGGAAGCCTTCCTGCGGACATGCGGGAGCCTGCCCGTCAACCTCAAGTTTGTCATCGAAGGGGAGGAGGAGATGGGGAGCGCCCATCTCGCGGCCAGCGTGCGCGAACATTGCGGCCGGCTGAAGGCCGACGTCGTCCTTTCTGCGGACGGCGCACAGTGGCGGCCCGACCTCGTGACCGTGAACGTCGCGAATCGCGGCGTCGTCTCCCTCAATCTCTCGCTGACCACCGCCGCCAAGGATCTGCATTCCGGCCGCTACGGCGGCACCGTGGCCAACGCCGCGCACGTGCTCGCCCGTCTCGTCGCGAGCTTCCACGATGAGACTGGCGGCGTCGCCATCGCCGGCTTCTACGAGGACGTTCGCCCGCCCACGAATGCCGAGCGCGAGGCGATGGCGGCCATTCCATTCGACGAGGCGGCCTATCTCGCTGCCGTGGGTGCGGCTTCCCCGGTCGGCGAGCCCGGCTACACGACACTGGAGCGCCAGTGGCTCCGCTCCACGCTCGACGTGAACGGCCTGGGAAGCGGCTACCAGGGTCCCGGCGTCAAGACGGTGATCCCCCACCGGGCGAGCGCCAAGGTCACCTGCCGGCTGGTGCCGGATCAGACGCCCGCGCGCGTCCGGGCATTGCTGGAAAGCCATTGCGAACGGCACGTGCCTTCAGGCGCCCGGCTCGCGTTCGCGGATGACGGGATCGGCATGCCGCCGGCACGCGTGCGCGAGGACCACCCGGCGCTCGCCGTCGTCGAGGACGTGCTGGAGGAGGTGCGGGGCGCGCGTCCCTTACGCGTGCGCATGGGGGGGTCGATCCCCATCGGCGGCATCTTCCGCACCGAGCTGGGAATCGAGACGGTGTTCCTCTCGTTTTCGACGGGGGACGAGGACTTCCACGCGCCCAACGAGTATTTCCGTCTGTCGAGCTTCCGCGACGGGCTGGTGGCCTGGGAGCGCTGCTTCAAGCGCCTCGGACGGCAGACCGCCGCGCACTACGCGCCGTTCCGCCATATCGCTCAGCGCCGCGAACGAGGCGACGCGTTCGGGTGACAGGCGCTGCAGCCCCCATCGACGGCCAGCGCCGAGGGAACGCGGCGGAGATGAACGCATGCGGGCCACTTGTTCTGCGGTGGAGAGATTGTGCACTGGCGCTGGTCGAAGAAGCTGCAGCTGGAGGTCTGTTCAGGGACAACGTGCCCACCAGCACTTCGAATCAAAGATTTAGCAGGCTGCTGTAAAACTCCTGGCGTTGGTGGAATTGGCGTGATTCGCTGATTGGGTAGCGAATCGGGGCGAGGGTGAGATGCGTGGCACGGACGCGCACAGCGGCAGTCTGTTCAGTTACGTGGATTTGGAGGCGCGGGTTCCTCAGGATCGTCCCTTGCGGCCGATCCGGGCGCTGGTGGACGAGGCGCTGGTTGTTCTGTCGCCGGACTTCGAGCGGCTTTATTCGAAGACGGGCCGGCCCTCGATCGCGCCTGAGAAGCTGTTGCGGGCGCTTCTGCTGCAGGCGTTTTTCACCATCCGTTCGGAGCGCCAGCTGATGGAGCAGCTGGACTACAACCTGCTGTTCCGCTGGTTCGTCGGG
>JAJDVB010000135.1 GCA_022826345.1 Alphaproteobacteria bacterium | reverse complement strand
CCCCGGCGGGCGCCGCGGGCGGCGGCCGGCGCGGCGGTCGCTTGCGCCTCGGCGTCATCGGGCATGGCGCGACACTAGCACAGGCGGTTGCCGGGGTTCCGTGCGCCTGGTGCCGGCGCCGCAGACCCCTGATTGTCCTATATTCGTCACGCTCACGGTTGGGTGCCTCTGCTAGACTCGAAGGCCCGGAACCCCGCTGCGGAGGAGAGCCGATCGATGGCGGTGCGCGTCGTTCCGCTGCGCCGATGGGCGCGCCTGAGCCTAGCAGCGTCACTGCCGCTCGGGCTCGCATTCCTGGTGCTCGGCGCACTTGGCCTCACGCCGCCCATCGCGGCGGTGCTGGCCTGGGCAGGCCTCAGCCTGCTCGCAGCCGCCGTGATTGGCCTCGTGCTGAGAGAGATCAGCGCCCTCGCGCGCCACGTTGAGACCTCCGCCGAGAATGAAGGCGAGACGCGGCAAGGCGCGGCGCCGGCGGGGCCGCTCACCCGCGAGCTCGCGGTATCGGTCGAGCGCCTGGCCCGGCTCGGCGCCGAAGGCCGGGCGCAGCTTGCCAGCGAGAGAGCCGAGCTCGAACGCGCGCTTGATGCCTTGCCCGAACCGCTCCTCTTGCTCGATGCCGACCGCAAGATCGTGCGCGCCAACCGGGCGGCGACGGAGCTCCTCGATGGCGAGGTCGCCGGGCGCCACATCGCGGCCTCCCTGCGCAATCCGGCACTGATCGAGGCCGTCGAGCAAACCCTGGACGGCGGCGACGGGTGCGACATCGAGTTCACGCTGCAGGCGCCGGTCGAACGCACCTTCGCGGCGCGGGTCGAGCCGCTGCCCGAGCCGAGGGAGGGCGGCGGCGCTGTGCTGCTCGCGCTCGTCGATTTCACGGCAGTGCGCCGCACCGACCAGATGCGGGCCGACTTCGTCGCCAACGCGAGCCACGAGATTCGCACGCCGCTCGCCACGCTCATGGGCTTCATCGAGACGCTGCAGGGGACCGCTCGCGACGATGCGGTCGCGCGCGAGCGTTTCCTCGCCATCATGGATCAGCACGGCAAGCGCATGGCCCGCCTCGTCGAAGACCTGCTCTCGCTCTCGCGCATCGAGATGAACGAGCACACGCCGCCGACGGATACGGTGCCGCTCCCCTCACTGCTCTCCCATGTGCGCAACACGCTCGCTTGGCGCGCAGAACAGCGCAAGGTGACCGTGGCCATCGATGCCGAAGAGGAATTGCCCCCGGTAATCGGCGACGGCGACGAGCTTACCCAGGTATTCCTCAACCTGGTGGATAACGCGATCAAGTATGGAGACGCGGAGGGGACAGTCAGCGTGGAGGTGCGGCGGGTTGCGGAAGCCGAGGCGGCCGGCTGGAGGGCTGGCAAGGACGGCGCGGTTGTGGTCTCCGTCGCCGACCGGGGAGCGGGCATTCCGCGCGAGCATCTGCCGCGGCTCACGGAGCGCTTCTACCGCGTGGACAAGGCGCGCTCGCGTGAGCTCGGCGGCACCGGCCTTGGGCTTGCCATCGTCAAGCACATCGTGAACAGGCACCGGGGCGCGCTCGCCATCGACAGTGCCCCCGGCGAAGGCAGCACGTTCACCGTCTACCTGCAGCCGGCTCCGGCGGCCGAAAGCGACGCCCTCGAAGCAGCCGCGCTGCCGCCCAACGAACGGGTGCCGGAGCCAGCGAGCGACCTCTCCGAAGCCCCCGTCACAAAACCGTAACGAAACTGACTTATCCCTGAATCGGCCCGTTCATAGGGTGAGGCTAGCGCTCGCCTGACCGGGCGCAAGGGGCAGGGGCGGCCGACGGCGTGCAGCTCACCATCCTCCTCATTGCAGTCTTGGCGCTCGCGGTTATCGGCCTCTATTTCGGCCGCCGCCGCGCGCTACGGGCCGCCGGCACCAATCTCAGCAAGCTCCACTCGATGCCGAGCTACCACGGCTGGTACGTGGCGCTCTGGTGCGGCATCCCGTCGGGCATCGTCCTCATCGTCTGGCTGATCATCGAAGCACCGATTCTTGAGGCGCTGCTGCTCTCCTACCTCGGACCCACGGTAGCGGACCAGTCGGAGGCGATGATCGGCCTCCTGCTCAACGACGTGCGCAATCTGGCCTCGGGCGACGTTGTGAGCCGCGAGGTCGACCCGGCCATGCAGGCGGCGGCGGACCGCTACGCCAGCATGAAGTCCACCGCACAGGCCGGGGTGCTGGCCATCGGCGTGGCCTTGGGCGGCGCCGGCTTCGGCTGGGCATGGCGGCGCGTATCGCCGGGCCTGCGGGCGCGCAACAAGGTCGAGCGGGTGGTGAACATCGTGCTCATTCTTTCCTCCTGCGTCGCCATCGTCACCACCATCGGCATCGTCCTCTCGGTGCTGTTCGAATCGATCCGCTTCTTCTCGATCATCCCCATCTGGGATTTCCTGTTCGGCCTGAAGTGGAGCCCGCAGACAGCAATCCGCGCCGATCAGGTGGGCAGCACCGGCGCGTTCGGCGCCATCCCGCTCTTCACCGGCACGCTGATGATCACGCTGATCGCCATGCTGGTGGCGCTGCCGGTCGGCCTCTTCGCCGCCATCTACATGGCGGAGTTCGCGAGTCCGCGCTTCCGCAACGTGACCAAGCCAATCCTGGAGATCCTGGCCGGCGTGCCGACCGTGGTCTACGGCTTCTTCGCGGCATTGGTGGTGGCGCCGGCGGTCAGGGGAATCGGCGAATCCATCGGCCTGGACGTCGCGTCCGAAAGCGCGCTCGCCGCCGGCGTCGTCATGGGCATCATGATCATCCCCTTCATCTCGTCGCTGAGCGACGACGCCATCGTCGCCGTGCCCAATTCGTTGCGCGAAGGCTCGCTCGCCATGGGAGCGACCAAGTCGGAGACTGTGGTCAAG
Organism: Alphaproteobacteria bacterium; assembly: GCA_022826345.1. Next base: position 68,155 of record JAJDVB010000135.1, on the reverse strand, counting down.
GTGATCTTGCCGGCGGCGCTGCCCGGCATCGTCGCCGCCTGTCTGCTCGCGGTGAGCCGCGCCATCGGCGAGACCATGATCGTGGTCATGGCCGCGGGCCTCGCGGCCAACCTCACCGCCAATCCGCTCGATGCCGTGACTACCGTCACGGTGCAGATCGTCACCCTGCTGGTGGGCGATCAGGAATTCGACAGCGCCAAGACTCTGGCCGCCTTCGCGCTCGGCCTGATGCTCTTCGTCGTGACGCTCGCACTCAACATCTTCGCGCTCCACATCGCGCGCAAGTACTGGGAGCAGTATGACTGACCTCGCAGAACCGCGGCTCGCCGGCGCTTGGCAGGACGCGGACTGGACGAAGCGCAGGCTGCGCCGGCGCTATCGCGCTGAACGGCGCTTCAAGGCTTACGGCATCATCGCCGTGGCCCTTGCGCTGGGCTTTCTCGCCCTTCTGATCGGGAGCGTGATCGCCGAGGGCTACCCTGCCTTCGTCAGAACCTCGGTCGCGCTGGAGGTCAATTTCGATCCCAAGGTCCTCGGCGTGGGCGAGGCACCGAGCGCAGAAGAGCTTCAAAAGGCAAACTACGGCAAGCTCTTGCGCGAATCCGTCTTCGCCGCCTTCCCAGAGGTCACGGCCAGGAAGGAGCGGCGCAAGCTCTTGAAGCTCGTGAGCACGGCCGCACGCTTCGAGCTGCGCGAGTTGCTGATCGACGATCCCTCGATCATCGGCACCACGCAGCGCGTCTGGCTTACCGCGTCGAGCGACGTGGACATGCTGATCAAGGGGAGCGCGCCCCGCGACGTGCCGGAAGACGAGAGACGCCTCGACGACCAGCAGATTGCCTGGATCGATACGTTTGACGCTGCCGGCTTCGTGGAGACGGGATTCAACGGCGAGTTCTTCGTCAATGCGGATTCGCGGGAGCCTGAGATCGCCGGCATCGGCGGGGCCATTGCGGGCTCGTTCTACATGCTGTTGGTCACGCTGGTGCTGACCTTCCCGATCGGCGTGACCGCGGCGATCTATCTGGAGGAATTCGCACCCAAGAACCGCATAACCGACATGATCGAGGTCAACATCAACAACCTCGCGGCAGTGCCCTCCATCGTGTTCGGACTGCTGGGACTTGCGGTGTTCATTAACTTGTTCCACCTGCCGCGCTCTGCGCCCATTGTGGGCGGGCTCACGCTCACCCTGATGACACTGCCGACGATCATCATCGCGGCCCGCTCCGCGCTCAAGGCGGTGCCGCCGTCGATCCGCGAGGGTGCCTACGGCGTCGGCGCGTCGCCGATTCAGGTGGTGTTCCACCACGTGCTGCCGCTGGCGACGCCCGGAATCCTTACCGGCACGATCATCGGCATGGCCAGGGCACTGGGAGAAACCGCGCCGCTCCTCATGATCGGGATGGTGGCCTTCATTGTCGACATCCCCGGCGGCCCCTTCGACCCGGCGACGGCGCTGCCGGTGCAGATCTTCCTCTGGGCCGACAGCCCGGAGCGCGGCTTCGTCGAGAAGGTATCGGCGGCCATTCTGGTGCTTCTGGCGTTCCTGATCCTGATGAACGCCGTGGCGATCTATCTCAGGCGCAAGTTCGAGATCCGCTGGTAGGCGGACAGGAGTGGTATCGTGACGGACGACACCGACGGGATGGTCTCACTGATGACGGAAGAGGCTGGTGCACCGGATGCTGTGCCCGCCGCCGACGTTGGGGCCGAGGCGCCGGCGCCTATCAGAATGCGCGCTCGAGACGTCAACGTTTTCTACGCTGACAAGCAGGCGCTATTCGATGTCGATATCGATCTGGCCCAGAACAAGGTGACGGCCCTGATCGGCCCCTCGGGCTGCGGCAAGTCCACGTTCATCCGCTGCCTCAACCGCATGAACGACATTATCGACATCTGCCGGGTGACCGGTTCGATCACCCTGGACGACCGCGATATCTACGGCCGCGATATCGACGTGGTGCAGCTTCGGGCGCGCGTCGGCATGGTGTTCCAGAAGCCAAATCCGTTTCCGAAATCGATCTACGAGAACGTGGCCTACGGCCCTCGCATCCACGGGCTTGCCAGGAAGGGCCGGGAGCTCGACGACGTCGTCGAGCAGAGCCTGCGCCGCGCTGGCCTCTTCGACGAGGTCTCCGACCGGCTGCAACAGCCGGGCACCAGTCTTTCCGGCGGGCAGCAGCAGCGGCTCTGCATCGCCCGCGCCATCGCCATCAGCCCCGAGGTCATCCTGATGGACGAGCCTTGCTCGGCGTTGGACCCCATCGCGACGGCCAAGGTGGAGGAGCTGATCGACGAGCTCCGCGAGCACTACACGATCGCGATCGTCACCCACAACATGCAGCAGGCCGCCCGTGTCTCCCAGTTCACAGCGTTCTTCCACTTAGGGGAGCTTGTGGAGTTCGAGGCGACCGAGCAGATCTTCACCAATCCGCACGATCAGCGGACGCAGGACTATATTACCGGGCGCTTCGGCTAGGCGCGGGCGGAGGCTGAAGGCAAGGAGAGCGACCGATGGCTACCGAGCACACGGTCAAGGCCTATGACGAGGAGCTGGATCGCATGAATAACGCGATCCTTGAGATGGGCGGTATCGTCGAGCAGCAGCTCGCGGCCTCCATCGCCTCGCTGGTCCGCCGCGACGATGAGCTCGCGTCTAGCGTGATCACCGAGGACAAGCGGGTGGACGCGCTGGAGTCCGAGATCGACCAGCTTGCGGTGCGCATCCTGGCGCTGCGCCAGCCCGTCGCGGTGGACCTCCGCGTCATCACCGCCTCGCTCAAGGTGGCGAGCGACCTCGAGCGCATGGGCGATTACGCCGCCAACGTCGCCAAGCGCTCCATCGCCATCCAGGATATCGACCCCATCCGGCTGACCCACACGATCTCGCGGATGGCGGGCATCGCCCAGGGCATGATCAAGGACGTACTCGATTCGTTCAGGGACCGCGATGTCGAACGCGCCATGGCGGTCTGGCGGCGCGATGAGGATGTGGACGAATCCTACAATAGCCTCTTCCGCGAGCTGCTCACCTACATGATGGAGGACCCGCGCCGCATCACCACCTGCGCGCACCTGCTCTTCATCGCCAAGAACATCGAGCGGATCGGCGACCACGCGACCAACATCGCCGAGACCGTGAGCTACATGGTGACAGGCACCCCGGTGGAGGAGGAGCGGCCCAAGGGCGACGTGACGCCCTTCCACCAGGAGAGCGACGAGACGGAGGCGACGGCACCATGAAGCCATACATTCTGGTCGTCGAAGACGAGGTGGCGCTGCTGACGCTGCTCCGCTACAACCTGGAGAAGGGCGGTTTCGAGGTGGGCGAGGCCGTGGACGGCGAGGAAGCGCTGCTCATGGTGGACGAACGGCGCCCCGACCTGATGGTGCTCGACTGGATGCTGCCGACTCTCTCCGGCATCGAGGTCTGCCGCCGCATCCGGCGCAGGCCCGATCCGCAGCCGCTCCCCATCGTCATGCTGACGGCGCGCGGCGAAGAGTCGGACCGGGTGCGCGGCCTCGACGGCGGCGCCGACGACTACGTCGTCAAGCCCTTCTCGCCGGCGGAGCTTCTCGCCCGCATCCGCGCGATCCTGAGGCGCATGCGGCCTGCGCTCGGCGACGAGGTGCTCCACTATGCCGACCTCAAGATGGACCTCGCCGGGCACAGGGTCACGCGGGGGGACGAGTCGATCCACCTCGGGCCGACCGAATTCCGCCTGCTACGCCACCTGATGGAGCATCCGGGCCGCGTGTTCTCGCGCGAGCAGCTCCTCGATTCGGTGTGGGGCCCGGACATCTTCATCGAGAGCCGGACCGTCGACGTTCACGTGCGCCGCTTGCGGCGAGCGCTCAATGCCGAGCGCCGCCCGGACCTGATCAGGACCGTCCGCTCGGCCGGCTACGCCCTGGATTCAAGCGCGGGGTGAGTTCGCGAAGCCGTGGGGTGGGTAGCGCACACCGCCAGACGTGATATTTTTGCCACAACTTGGCGGAAAAAACGATCGTTTGACAAGTTTATGTCATCTTGCGGGTCGCGTCGGGGAAATGATGGTGTATCATCCCGCTTGCGGTGGGCTGCGCTCTGTGAGAGGCGCACTCTCGCAAACCATGCATGGAACAAGACAATCTCGCGAGGAGGAGGATAGAAGCATGAAGAAGGTATTGTTGGGAACCACGGCACTTGCGGCCGTTGGCCTACTGGCCAGCAATGTCGCGATCGCCGACGACGAGATGATGGAAGGGCCGGTCACGGTCGGCGTCGGCGGCTACACGACCGGGGCTATCGGCTTCGCCAGCGATAGCGACAGCGGGACGCGCGGCCACAGCATCGACTACGTGTTTGAGATCGGCGTCTCCGGTTCCACCACTCTGGACAACGGCATCACGGTGAGCGTGAGCGGGCAGATCGGCCGGTCCGCCGGCGCCGACGAAGCTATGGACGAGATTCACACCACGCTGAGCGGCTCGTTCGGTGCTCTCAGGCTCGGAAGGACTGAGAGCGCGGCCTTCAACGCAACGGTCGCGGCGCCCGGCGACGCCATCGGCGGAATGATTGGCGTCAACTACGATTGGTTCAGCACCGCGGGAGGGTCTGTAAACACCTACAGTGGGATCGGAGCTGAAGACGCCATGAAGGTGGTCTACACCACACCCAACTTCAATGGCTTGACCGTTGGGGTGAGCTACGCGCCCAATGACGATGACAATAACTTCAACGACCGATCGACTGCCGGATTGGGAGAGCACACCGCGGTCGGCGCGACCTATTCGACCGATTTCATGGAAGGCGGCTCCTTCACTCTAGGCGCCGGTTACGAGATGGCTTCCGATGGAGACAGTGGCGACGATCCCAGTGCCACTCGCGCCGGGATCGGTGTAAGCGTCGATCAAGTCTCGTTCGGCGGCAGCATGTACGATCACGATATGGATGGCATGCAATACGATGTCGGCGCCTCCTGGACCGAAGGGGCGATCGAGTTGGGCCTCCAGTATGCCAACAACGAAGATGGCAATGCATCCAAGGCAGCGGCCCACTTGACCTACACACTTGGGCCGGGCGTCCTGATCGGGGGACAAGTCGCCAGCATTTCGGAGGATGGCATGGATGACGTGACCCAAGTCATGCTCGGAACGGCGGTCTTCTTCTAATCGACTACCACCGATCAACAGTTCAGGGGAGCACCTAGGTGCTCCCCTTTTTCTTTGTGTCAGGCATGATCGAAAACATGGAGGCTCATGTTCTCGATACCGTCTCATTGCGTACCATAACCAGCGAAGCGGAGGACGCGGTACCGACCGAGGCGTTTGCGCCCTGCCCTGTCTCGCAATAGCCTAGATCTGCGGGTAAGGCGTCGTCAGGGAGGTCCGGAAAATGATGCAAGTCAAATTAAGATCACAATGGATCGCCGCGATAGCGGCAGCGGTGTGCCTTGCGTTAGGCGGGGCGACGATAGCACAGGCGCAGGAGGGAGAGTGGTACATCGGGGCGAACATGCCCCTCATGTTCATCGACGATTCGGACGCGACTTCCACCACGACCATGCAGCCGATGCCGCCGTTGCTGCCGCGGTCGGTCAGCATCGACGCTACGGTGACGACGGAGCATGACACCGGCTTCAAGCTTGGCGCCACGCTCGGCTACCACCTCGGCAGCACCATCCGCATCGAGGGCGAGCTCTTCCTAGCCAGGGCCGACATCGCCCAAATCACCAACACCAACGTCACCGTCGGGCCTCAGTCCCTTACCGGACTGGAGGTGCCCCTCGACCCGACCGGAAAGGGGGAACAGTTCGGCGCCATGCTGAACCTCTGGTACGACATCGAGACGGGCAGCGATTGGACCCCCTATGTCGGCGCCGGCCTCGGCCTCATCCGCATCGACCAAGGCGACCTGGACTACGACCGGGGCGCGTTGGTGCGGACGGTGTTAACCTTGCAGGGAGCCCCGCCGGCGCTTGCGAATCAACTCCAGGTACCCGAGCTCTCCACCACCGACACTGCCTTCGCCTATCAGTTCGGCGCAGGCATCGGCTACGCGCTCTCCGAGTCCGCCACGCTCCATATCGGCTACCGCCTGCAGGCCCTCAATGGCCTGGAGTTTACCGGCATGAACCAAATTGCGTCGGTGACCGCGGAGACCGACCTGCGCATGCACTTTCTCGAGATCGGCGTCCGGCAGCTGTTTTAGGGGAACGCAAGCGCGCCGCTAAGGGCGCATTCAAGCGCCGCGAAGACCCGTTTCAGCGATCACCGCGGCAATCGCCTGCTCGCCGCGCGGCGCCATCAGGTGCGCGCCGGCGACGCCCTCGATCCCCCGCAACTCCTCGATCAACTCGACACAGATGCGAATACCCTCGGCCTGCGGGTCCTTGGCGCCGTCGAGCCGGGCGATGACCGCATCCGGGATGTGCACGCCGAACAAGTTCTCGTTCATCCAGCGGGCCGAGCGCGCCGATCGTATGGGCCCGATGCCGACGATGATCGACGTGCGCTCGGGAATGCCGAAGTCCCCGAGCCAGGCGAGGTAACGCCGCAGCATCCCCATATCGAAGCAGAACTGGGTCTGAAAAAAATCCGCACCCGCCTCGATCTTGGCCTGAAGGCTGGTGGGCGTATCGCCCGCCTTGGGCTCGCGGGGCGCATCGGCGCCGCCGATCAACAACCGGGGCGCCGAGGCGAGCCCACGCCCGCCCGGCAGAACGGCGTCGTCCCGCATGGTACGAACCACCGCCATGAACTCGTTGGACTTGAGGTCGAAGACCGGCTTCGTCTCCGGCTGATCGCCGGCGTCCACCGAATCGCCGGTGAGGCAGAGCAGGCTGTGCACGCCGAGCGCCGCTGCTCCCAGCACGTCGGCCTGCAGCGCGAGCCGGTTGCGGTCGCGCATGGTGAACTGGAGCACCGGCTCGATGCCTTCGCGGGCCAGGATCGCGGCGGTGGCGAGCGGGGAGAGATGCGCGCGGGCGCCAGCGCCGTCCAGCACGTTGACGGCATCGGCGAGCCCCTTGAGGCAGCCGGCACGGGCCAGAACGTCGGCCGGATCCACGGAGTCGGGCGGCCCCATCTCTGCCGTGATGGCGAACTCGCCCCCTCGCAGCACCTGTTCCAACCGGCCTGCGCTCTTCGCCTCGTCTGCCATGGCCCTCTCCAACGGTCTCGTCGGCCGCCTGGTTGACGGCCGGGGCGCGACCATAGAAGGCGCGGGCCGCACAATCCAGCGCGCAGTGGCATCGGTTCAGAGCAGGCGCTGGCGTGCCTTGAGCGCAGTACCGAGGGTGCCGTCGTCGAGATAGTCGAACTCGCCGCCCACCGGCAGGCCGTGGGCGAGGCGGGAGATCGCGACGCTGCTCTCGGCGAGCCGATCGGTCAGATAGTGCGCCGTGGTCTGCCCGTCCACCGTGGCGCTGGTGGCGAGGATGATCTCGCTCACCTCTGGCGCACCGGCGCGGGCGACGAGGCCGGCGATGGCGAGGTCCTCTGGCCCGATCCCGTCGAGCGCCGACAAGAGCCCGCCCAGCACGTGGTAGCGGCCGCGAAACATCAGCGTGCGCTCCAGTGCCCAGAGATCCGCGACCTGCTCGACGACGCAGATGGCCGTGCGGTCGCGCTCGGGATCGGCGCAGATGGCGCACGGGTCCTGGGCATCGAGATTGCCGCAGGTAGTGCAGGCGCGGACGCTCTCCGCCGCCGTGCGCAGCGCGCTCAAGAGCGGCTCCAGGTGCGATTCGCGTCGCTCCAGCAGATGCAGCGCGGCGCGGCGGGCCGAGCGCGGCCCTAGACCGGGGAGCTTGCCGAGATGCCCGACCAGCCGCTCGATCGCGGGGCTCGTCATCGCCTGTCGCCAGTAGAGGAAACGCCGCGGCGCGCCCTCACAGGCCGAGGTCGAGACCCGGTGGCAGCTTGAGCCCGCCGGTGACTTCGGCCATCCGTTCCTGAACGAGCTGTTCGACCTTGGCCTTGCCATCGTTGAAGGCGGCGACGATCAGGTCTTCCAGCACCTCCACCTCGTCGCCGCTCACCAGTGCCGGGTCGATGGAGAGGCGGCGCATCTCGCCCTTGCCCGTGAGCGTCACCCGCACCAGGCCGCCGCCCGCCGTGCCCTCGACCTCGAGCGCACCCAGGCTCTCTTGCAGCTCGGCCATCCTGGTCTGCATTTCCTGCGCCTGCTTCAGCATCTTGCCGATGTTCTTCATGGGGAGGCATCTCCGTCGTTTTCGCTATCCGGCACCGGGCGGTGCACCTTGCGCACGCGCGCGCCGGGGAAGGCATCGAGAACCTGCCGCACCAGGGGGTGGTCCATCGCCGTCCGGTCGGCGGCTTCCCGCGCGGCCCGATCCTGCTCGTCGAGGGTGGGCTCGCCGCCGTCTTCGCTCAGCGCGACCATCCAGCGCTCGCCGGTCCATTGCTCGAGCCGCTCCTGGAGCAGGGCAAGCATCTTGCCGTCCGGCGAGCGTCCGCAGTTGATCTCGATCGCGCCGGCGGCGATGCGGATCGGGCGGACTTCCGTCCTCAGCCACGCGCTCAGGATCGGCTCCCGCCGCTCCTCCGCCAGGGCCGCGATTTCGTGCCAGGATGTGGGACGCGCATGCGGGGCGGATGCGGCCACCGGCGCCGGCCGCGGCGCCGGCTCGGGCGCCGATTCAGGCACCACCGCAGGCTCCACCGCAGTCCCGGCGCTTGCGGCACCGCTCGGTGCAGGCGCCGGAGCAGGGGCGGGCGACGCTGCAGGCGCGTCTTTCGGTTGCGCGCCGGCGCCACCGGCACCGATGGCGCGGAGCGCATCCGCCGGGCTCGGCAAGTCGGCGGCATAGGCGATCCGCACCAGGGTCATCTCGGCCGCAAGCGCGGGCCGCGCCGCCCGGTTGGCCTCTTCCTGACCCTTCAGCAGCATCTGCCAGGTCTGGGTGAGCGACGGTACCGTCAGCGCTTCGGCCATGGCGCGCCCGCGCGTGCGCTCTGCCTCGGGCACCGCGGGATCGTCCGCCGCAGCGGGCACGTGCTTTAGCCGCGTCAGCCAATGGCAGAGCTCCAGCAGGTCCTGCAGCAGGGTCTGCGGCTCCGCGCCCGCGTTGTGAAGTTCGGAGAAGCAGTCCAGCGCGTCCTTGATCGCGCCCTGCATCAGCATATCGAACAGGTCGAAGAGCCGGGTGCGGTCGGCGAGACCCAGCATGGCCCGCACCGCCTCTTCGGTGATGCGCGTGCCCTCGTGCGCCATCGCCTGGTCGAGCACGGAAAGCCCGTCCCGCACCGAACCGTCGGCGGCCCGGGCGATGAGCGCGAGCGCCGCCGGCTCCACCTCCGCCCCCTCGGCTGCTGCGATGCCGGAGAAATGTTCGATCAGCACCTCCATATCCACCCGGCGCAGGTCGAAGCGCTGGCAGCGCGAGAGCACGGTCACCGGCAGGCGCCGCACCTCGGTGGTCGCGAACACGAACTTGACGTGGGGCGGCGGCTCCTCGAGGGTCTTGAGCAGCGCGTTGAAGGCCTGCTTCGAGAGCATGTGCACTTCGTCGATGATGTAGACCTTGTAGCGCGCCGAAACCGGGCGGTAGCGCACGCTCTCGATCAGTTCGCGCACGTCGTCGATGCCGGTGCGCGAGGCGGCGTCCATCTCGATCACGTCGACGTGGCGATCCTCGGCGATGGAAATGCAGTGATCGCACACACCGCACGGCTCGGGCGTCGGCCCGCCGGTGCCGTCCTCGCCGATGCAGTTGAGGGCGCGCGCGATGATCCGCGCGGTCGAGGTCTTGCCCACCCCGCGCACGCCCGTCAGAAGATAGGCGTGGGCCAAGCGGTCCATCGCGATCGCGTTGCTGAGCGTGCGCACCAGGGCGTCCTGGCCGATCAGCCCGGCGAAGCTCGCCGGCCTGTACTTGCGCGCGAGCACGCGATAGGCGGCGGCGTCCTCGCTCATCGGTGCATGGCGTCCTTCGATCCGCGTCTTGCGGGGGCAGCGCGCGGGGTTGGCGGCAGGAGACCGGCAGACGACCCGGCTTGAAGCTCGTTACGGCTGCTTCCTTCCGGACCTGACCGGGTTGGCGAGTTAGCCGTCCGCCGCCGATCTCCCGCCCGCACTATAGCAGGTGCCGCCGGCGACCTTTAAGCCGCGCGCTGGGCCAGCTCTCCAAAATAGGCGAGCACGGCCTCGGTATCGGTCACGTCGGCCGAGCAGCGGTTCATGTCGAACAGGTTGATCGCGTGGCTGATCGGCAGGCGGTCGAACACCGCGTCCGAAGGTACGATGGTGCGGTAATTATATGAAAACGCGTCGAAGACCGTGGCGCGGACGCAGTTGCAGGTGGCACCGCCGGTGACGATCAGCGTATCGATGGCGCGGTCGATCAGGTAGGGCAGGAGGGGCGTGCCGTGGAAAGAGCTCGGCTTCTTCTTGGTAAAGACCAGATCGCCAGGCTCGGGCGCCACCGCGGCAACGATTTCGCCGCCGTGGGTGCCCTCGAAATAGACGTTCTCGCCCGCTTCCGCGCCGATCTTGGCGTCGAAGAGCCCAGCATCGCCGACGGTCCGGTCGATGGCGAAGCGGGTGTAGATCACCGGTGCACCGGCGGCGCGGGCCGCGCCGACGATGCGCTTGGTCTGCCAAACGGCGGCCCAGCCGGTCGCGCAACTATACGGATAGGCGGCAAGATCGTGGTTGCCCTCCTCCCCCACCATGTAGTTCTGCACGTCGATCAGGATGACGGCCGGGCGGGCGCCGAAGCCGACGCGCTTGGCCCAGCGGCCGCGCTCGATGGTCTCCCTGTCATCCGCGCTCAGGAATCGTTGCCAATCCGGCATCTCAGGCATCGTGGGCCTCCGACCGTGCGTTGCGGGGGCCCCATCTTAGCCGGAATTGGCCGGCGCCGGGGGCAGCCGTGAGCGGAAGTCGCCCCGAGGCCCAAGGCTGGCGGCTCCAGGTGACACTCGACCGAGCCGCTTTTGAGGCACTGGAGCCGGCGCTCGAAGACCTCGCGGACGCCGTGGTGGCCGAGACGATCGAGGCGACACACCCACTACAGGAAGCCCCGGCGGACCGTCTGCGCGTGGCCCTGTTCGGCACCACCCCGGCAGGCGGCGACTCGCGGCCGGATCAGTTGCGCACGCTGTTTAGAGCGGCGGGCGTCGCGCCCGACGAGACGGCGGTCGAGCCGATGCGCTCCACCGATTGGGAAGCGCAGTCCGTCGCCTCGTTTCCGCCCCTCTCGGTCGGGCGTTGGACGATCGTGGGCGCACACCATTCCCCGCCCCGCCAACGCTTCACCCTCTGCATCGACGCCGGCCCCGCCTTCGGCTCCGGCCGCCACAAATCGACCCAGGGCTGCCTGCTCGCCCTCGACTGGCTGGCCCGACGCCGGCAGGTGCGCCGTGCGTTCGATATCGGCACGGGCTCCGGCATCCTCGCGGTGGCGGCGGCGCAGCTTTGGCCGGCGCGGGTGCTCGCCCTCGATAGCGACCCTGTGGCGGTCATCACGGCACGGGAAACGGTACGGCAAAACGAGCTCTCGCGCCGAGTGACGGTGGTGCGGGCAGAGGGCTTCCGCTCAGACCCCGTATGCCGGCTTGGCCGGGCGGACCTGATCGTCGCCAACATCAGGGCAAAGCCTATCGCCGCGATGGCATTGGCCTTCGCCCGGCACCTGCGGCCGGGCGGCGTCGTGGCGCTCTCCGGCCTTCTCGCCTACGAGGAGCGGCTGGTGCTGGCGGCCTTCCGCACGCGCCAGCTTCGGCCCCGCCGCCGTATACGGCTGGGCGCCTGGGTCACGCTGATATTGACGCGGTGAGCGGCGCACTGGCAGAAACCCCACCATGTCCGAGAATTCTGCGACAACCGGCGCACTGGCGCAGGCGCTCGCCGAGGCCGGTATCGACATGCCGATCCATGAGGTTGACGCGCTGGTGCGGGGAGTCGCCGCAGCCGCGGTGCAGGACCGGGACTGGCTCCGCCTGATCCACCCGGAGGCCGACGCCGAGGCCGCCGTCGCCGAGCGCTTCGAGGCTCTGCGACGGACGTATGCCGAGGCACCGGACGGGATCGACACCCCACAGCAGGAGTCCCGGCTTGCGGCGCTCAGGGCCGAACTTGCCAGGCGCGGCCTCGACGGCTTCGTGGTGCCGCTCAGCGACGAGCACCAGGGCGAGTATGTGGCGCGACGCTCGCAGCGGCTGGCATGGCTCACAGGCTTCACGGGCTCTGCCGGCATGGCGATCGTGCTGGCCGAGCGGGCCGCGCTCTTCGTCGACGGGCGCTATACCCTGCAGGCGGCGGCGCAGGTGGACGGCAGCCTCTACGAGCACCGTCACATCACCGAGGAGCCGCCCGACGCGTGGCTCAGGGAGCATCTCGCGGAAAGCGACGCGCTCGGCTACGACCCCCGGCTTCACGGCGCGAGCCAGAGAGACCGGCTGTCGGCGCCCTGCCGCGCCGTCGGCGCCCACCTGGTGCCGTGCGAGGACAATCCCATCGACGCGCTGTGGGCGGATCAGCCGCCGGCGCCACTCGGCCCCATTGCGCCCCATCCGGCGCGCTTTGCGGGCACCGCGGCAGCCGAGAAGCGGGAGATCGTCGCCGCCCGGCTTGCGGAGAAGGGAGCGGCCGCCGCGGTGCTGAGCGCACCCGATTCCATCGCCTGGCTACTCAACGTCCGTGGCGCCGACGTTGCCAACAGCCCCCTACCCCATTCCTTCGCCATCGTGCACGGCGACGGGGACGTGGACTGGTTCGTGGACCGCCGCAAACTCCTCCCCGAGGTTCCGGCTCACCTCGGCAATGCCGTGCACGTGCAAGCACCGGAGACCATGGCCAGTGTGCTCGACACGCTTGCCGGCGGGGGCAAGGCAGTGCTGATCGACGCGGCGGCGACGCCGGCCTGGATGGTCGATCGGTTGACGCAGGGCGGTGCCGAGGTGATTCACGGCGCCGATCCCTGTGCGCTGCCTAAGGCCTGCAAGAACGCGGTCGAGCTCGACGGCATCCGCGCAGCCCATCGCCGGGACGGCGCGGCGCTGGCCCGCTTTCTGGCCTGGCTGGCCGCCGCGCCACCCGGCTCGATCAGCGAGCTGGACGCCGTCGACCGGCTGGCGGCGATGCGCGCCGGCGGCGAGCACTACCGGGGTCCGAGCTTCGACACGATCTCGGGTGCCGGCCCCAACGGCGCCATCGTCCACTACCGGGTAACGGCAGAGAGCAACCGCACGCTGGAGCCTGGCTCGCTCTACCTTGTCGATTCGGGCGGGCAGTACCTGGACGGCACCACGGACGTGACCCGCACGGTCGCGATCGGCCGGCCGGAGCCCGAGCATCGGGAGCGCTTCACCCGCGTGCTGCGCGGCCATATCGCGCTGGCAACGGCACGCTTCCCGCGCGGCACCACCGGCGCGCACCTCGACACGCTCGCCCGCCAGTTCCTGTGGCAGGCGGGGCTCGACTACGACCACGGCACCGGGCACGGCGTGGGCCACTACCTCAACGTGCACGAAGGCCCGCAGCGCATCTCCCGCATGGGCAGCGCGGCTGCGCTCGCGCCCGGCATGGTGATCTCCAACGAGCCCGGCTACTACAAGACCGGCGCCTACGGCATCCGGATCGAGAACCTGGTGGTGGTGACGGAGGCTGGCGACGCCGACGGGGATTTCCTCGGCTTCGAGACGCTGACGCTCGCGCCCATCGACCGCACCCTTATCGACCCCGCCATGCTGACGGCGGATGAGCGCGCCTGGCTCGATACCTACCACACGCGCGTAGCGCAGACCCTGGCACCCCTGCTCGCGGACGATGCCGCGACGCTAGCCTGGCTTCGCGCCGCAACGGCACCCATAACCGCCGCCTAAGCCTGCCTCCGCCGCCCGCAACAACGGAGGAGAACGCCGTGGAGGGACATGTCGTCGACATTTCCTACAGCGGCCAGCACTTGAGCATCCGTCTCCGGGTTCCGGAGGCCGACGCGTTACTCCTGGCGAAGGTAGATACCGCCGATTCCAACGTCGCGGGAATCGAGCGCGGGCAGAAGCTGTGGTGCCTCTGGCCGCCGTCCGCGTCGCGCATCCTGCCCCGCGAGCCACAGTCCGAGGTACGAGAGAATGAGTGAACCCAAGACCATCGTCTTCTTTCCCGAGGCCGCCTACGGGCCTGCGCTCAACTCGGTGGCGATCGCCCAGGCCTGCCGCGCCCGCGGCCACCGTGCCGTATTCCTTTGCGATCCCGGTTTCACCGGCGTGTTCGCCAACTACGGCTTCGAGGAAGTGCCGGTTCCCATGTCGGAGCCCATGCCGCCGGAGCAGATGGCGAAGTACTGGTCCGACTTCATCAACGGTCACATCCCCAACTTTCGAAAGAGCCCCTTCGATCAGATCGACAACTACGTGAAGGACTGCTGGGACGCGATCGTGGATACGGCGGTGTGGGCTGAGAAGACGCTGCCGGGCATCCTCGGGGAACTCCAACCCGACCTCATCTGCATCGACAACGTGATCCTGTTCCCCGCCACCAAGCGGCATGGCGTCCCTTGGGTACGGATCATTTCCTGCAGCGAGAACGAGATTCCCGACCCGGACATTCCACCGCACCTCTCCGGGTGCGGGGAAAACGACCGCGCGTGCTTCGCCGCCTTCGAGAGCAGATTCAGCGAGGTGATCGGTCCGATCCACGGGCGTTTCAATGAATTCCTTAAATGCTGCGGCGAAGACCCTTATCCGCTGGGACAGTTCTTCGAGCCCTCGCCGTACCTCAACCTGCTGCTCTATCCGAAAGCGGTGAGGTATGCCCGGCGTCAGCCCCTCGATCCGGCGCGCTTCCGATACCTGGAAGGCTGCGTCCGTCAGGAGGAACCTTACGAGGTGCCGCGCTTTGCCGAGCACGGCGACGCCCCTCTCGTCTACGTCAGCTTCGGCAGTCTCGGCGCCGGCGATACCGACCTGCTGAAGCGCATCATCGCCGCGTTCACCGGCAAGCCCTACCGGGTGCTGGTCAATGTCGGCGACTATCTCGACGCCTATGACGCACCGCCGCCCAATGTGCATCTCGCCAGCTGGTATCCGCAGCCATCGGTGATTCCGCAAACCGATGCGGTCATCCACCATGGCGGGAACAACAGCTTCACGGAGTGCCTCTATTTCGGAAAGCCGGCGCTGATCATGCCCTACGTCTGGGATGGCCACGACAACGCCACCCGCGTCGCCGAGACAGGGCATGGCCTTGCAATGCATCGCTATGACTGGACTGACGAGGACCTTCTCACCGCCGTCAACAGGTTGATCGGCGATCCCGCCATGCGCGATCGCCTCGGTCGGACCAGCAAGCAGATGCAGGAGGCCGACGGCCCTGGGTTTGCGGCACAACTCCTCGAAGGGGTGCTTCAGGGGTCGCGCTGACCAGCGGGTCCAACCCGCATATCAAATGATCGCGAGTCCGGAGCATACACGGGAGCGTTCCAGAACCCTGGGAGAAGATAATCGTTGATCTTCAGGGTGTTTCGGGACGTCTTGGGAATGCATGAAAGGGAGGGATGGTGGAGCCGAGGGGAGTCGAACCCCTGACCTTCGCATTGCGAACGCGACGCTCTCCCAACTGAGCTACGGCCCCATTGCGGCGGCCGGTCGCCCCGGCCGAAGGGGGCCGGATCATGCGGCGGCGGCGGCCCGCCTGTCAAGCGGATGTCCCCGCCTTGACGCGGCCGGGGCGCTTGGCTATTCAGCGCTGCAGGATCGCTGATCGAAGGCCTTGCAACCGATGCCCTGGGACCTCGGACTGCCACTGCTGGTCGCGCTCGCCACCCTCATCCTGTCAATCGGGATCTTCTGGTCGGCGAAGACGCTGCTCTTCGATGCACGCCGGCGCGAGGGCACGGATGACGGCCCCGGCGAGATCGACGGCGGAGCGCGAGACTCTCACTGATCCCCCGCGGACGGCGCCGTCAGCCGGCGGGGCTCACCGGCACATTATCGATCAATCGCGTCTCGCCCAGCCAGACGGCGGCGAGCACCCTGGCCGACCCGTCCACCCGCGCGACCGGCTCGAGCGTCTCTGCATCGCAGACTGCGAGATAGTCGACGCGGGCGAAGCCTGCGTCTCTGAGCGCGGCTGTGCCCTGGGCGATGCTATCAGCCGACGCCATGCCCTCGCCCAATGCCGCCGCCATCCAGCTCAACACTTCAAAGAGCTTCGGCGCGACCCGGCGTTCGTCCGTCGAGAGATAGGCGTTCCGTGAGGAGAGCGCGAGGCCGTCCGCCGCGCGCACGGTCGGCACGGCCTCGATCCGGCAGGGGATGTCGAGGTCGGCGACCAAGCGACGAACCGTGACGAGCTGCTGATAGTCCTTCTCGCCGAAGAGCGCGACATCGGGCAGGCACTGGAGCAGGAGCTTGGTGACGACCGTCGCAACCCCGTCGAAGAAGTGGGGCCGGGACGCGCCCTCCAGCCCGGCGGTGACACCCTCCACCCGCACCGTTGTCGCGAAGCCCGGCGGGTAGACCGCCTCCGTAGGGGGCAAGAAAGCCGCCTCGACTCCCGCCTCGGCGAGCTTCGCGAGGTCGTCCGCCTGCTGACGCGGATAGAGGGCGAAGTCCTCATCGGGGGCGAATTGGGTCGGGTTGACGAAGAGGCTGACCACCGTGCGCCCGCCATGCGCGCGCGCGGCCCGGACCAGCGCCATGTGGCCCTCATGCAGCGCCCCCATGGTGGGGACGAGGGCGACCGTCAAGCCGTCTGCACGCCACGCGGCGACGGCCTCGCGCAGGCCGGCGACGCTGTCGATGACCGAGGGCGCCATCGGCCGCCCGTGCCCCGGGCCGGTGTCCCCCGAGGCGCGGAGCCCGCGCTAGATGATCTGCCAGCTGCCGTCGGGCTGGCGGCAGGCGGTGCCGTAGGCTTCCTCCGTGCGGTTGCCGATCGTCACGGTCTGGGTGAACTCACGGCAGTAGGTCCCGTCGCTTTGCTGGTATGTCTGGGTCGGCGTGAACGTGCCCATGTTACCGCTGTCCGGGTTGTGCCACGTGTTCGTCGTGCCTACGGGCGCCGTCTCCAACGTCTGTTGCGCTGAATGCTCCATCGCCAGCTGATCGGCGCGGTCGAGCGACTTGCCGATCTCGCTGCCGATCATGGCACCGAGAAGCGCGCCAACACCGGTAGCGACCAGCTTGCCACGTCCATCACCCACCTGCGCGCCGGCGACCCCGCCGGCCACCGCACCGAGCAGCGTACCCAGGCTTTGCTTCTGGCCGGTGGTTTCGGTGCAGGCTGCGAGCGTCAGCGCCGCCAGACCGAGCACCGCGAACTTGAACCTGTACATGGATCGTCTCCTCACGTCCCTATCGCCGAAGCTGGGTGCGCAACGGCCGAAGCGCCGACTCCAGCCGAGCGCTCGAGCCCATGCAGCATGATCTGTGCATGGGCGTCGGTCTTGTCAAATCTTTGTGTTCGGAATGTGGCGAAACCGGCTCCCGCATCGAGCCTCTCGCCGCCGCTCAGGCCTTGGATTTCGCCTTGGGTACCGTCAGGTTGGCCGTGTGCTCGGGCCCAGGGAAGCGCCGGGCGCGCACGTCGGCGGCATAGTCCCGCACGGCGCCGGCGAGCCCGTCGCCGAGCTCCGCGTAGCGCTTGACGAAGCGGGGCATGAAGGCACCGGCGAGGCCCACAATGTCCTCTGTAACGAGAATCTGGCCGTCGCAGGCCGGCGATGCGCCGATGCCGATGGTGGGCACCGCGAGCTCCTGCGTCAGCGTGCGCGACAACAGCTCGACCGTGTTCTCGATCACAATGCCGAAGGCGCCTGCGGCCTGGACCGCCCGCGCATCGGCGAGGATGCGCCGCGCGCTCTCCTCGGTCCTGCCCTGAACCTGGAAGCCGGCCGCGTTGACCGATTGCGGCATCAGACCGATATGGCCCAGCACCGGCACGCCGCGCGCGGTGAGGAAATCGATCGTCTCCGCCATCTCCTCCCCGCCCTCCAGCTTGATCGCCGCGCTGCCGGTCTCCGCCATGATGCGCGAGGCCGTGCCGAAGGCCTGGGCGGGCGATTGCTCGTAGGAGCCGAAGGGCAGGTCCACGACGATGCAGGCCCGCCGGGTGGCGCGGACTACCGCACGGCCGTGGGCGATCATCATTTCGACCGTGACGCCGACCGTGGAATCCATCCCGTAGAGAACCATGCCGAGCGAATCGCCCACCAGGATGAAGTCGCAGGCTTCGTCGACAATGCGGGCAACGGGCGCTGTGTAGGCGGTGAGGCTCACGATCGGCTCGCTCCCCTTGGCACGGGCGATATCGCGGACGGTGAGCCGCCGGACTGGGTTTTGGTTGGCCATGTCGCTGCCTCCTTGGCGAGGCCCTGCGGGCGGCCTATGGCCGCCCCGGCGCGCTATGCTGCGCCGCAACAACAACCGATTGTAACAAACTCAACGCTAAAGTGAACACCTTGTTGCAATGCAGCATAACTTTGCCTGGGTCTCAATTGATGGCGCGAACGGTACGGTAGCGGCCATTCTCAAAGCCGCCGAAGAGCTGGGCCAGCAGCCGGTGTTGGATGGGCCCGCCCTCCGGGTCGGGCTCCAGATGGCGCTCGGCGACATAGGTGGTGTGCGCCGCATCGTGAACCAGCACATGATACCAGGGATTATCCTTCGGCGGGCGCGAGCGCGCGACCTGCTCGTACCATTCCTCGGTGCCCTGGAAGCACGGATCGACGTCGAAGACCACACCGCGATAGCCGAATTTCAAGTGGTGGACGACCTGGCCGACCTCGAACTTCGCGGCGCTGACCGTCATGGCTGGTCTCCTCCGCCGGGGGCACCCGCCCGTAGCGCGCTGCCCGACTCCGCCGGGGCGCAACTATAGTGCGTGCCGGCCGCTGCGGACAATCGACCCCACGCCGCCTCGGCCTGGTTATTCGCCGGCCGCTCGCACCGCCGCGCCGGGGAGGCAGTTCCGATCGTGAGGGCGCGTGAAGTCGAGCACCGGCCCCTTGGGCACGATGCGGGAGGGATTCACACTGACGTGGCTTCCGTAATAGTGGCCCTTGATGTGCGCCATGTTCACCGTGTCCGCGACGCCCGGATACTGGTAAAGCTCTCGCAGGTAGTTGCTCAGGTTGGGATAGTCCTCGATCCGGCGCTTGTTGCACTTGAAGTGCCCGACATAGACGGCGTCGAAGCGCACCAGGGTGGGGAAGAGCCGCCAGTCGGCCTCGGTGATGCTCGTGCCAGCCAGGTAGCGCCGCGCGTCCAGTCTCGCCTCCAGGTCGTCCAGGGTCGCGAAAAGCGCATCGAAGGCGTCCTCGTAAGCCGCCTGTGACCGGGAGAAGCCGGTCTTGTAGACGCCATTGTTGACGTGTTCGTAGATCGGCTCGTTGATCGCGTCGATCTCGTCCCTGAGCGCCGCCGGGTACAAGTCCGGCTCGCCGTCGCCCCAGCCATTGAACGCCGTGTTGAGCATCCGAATGATCTCGGCGGACTCGTTGTTGACGATGATTCGCTCCCGCTTGTCCCAGAGCACGGGCACCGAGACCCGCCCCGTGTAGTCGTCCCGCGCCAGCTTGTAGACCTCCCGCAGAAAGCGGGTGCCGTTGACGCTGTCGGGGATGCAGCCGGGGCCCTCGCTGAAGTGCCAGCCGTTCTCGCCCATGTAGGGATCCACCACCGAGACCGAGATCACATCCTCCAGCCCGCGCAGCGCGCGCACGATCATCGTGCGGTGCGCCCAGGGGCAGGCGTGCGAGACGTAGAGGTGGTAGCGCCCTGGCTCGGCCTTGAAGCCCGAGGAACCGTCGGCGGTGACGGTATCGCGGAAGGAGGTCGTGGCTCGCACGAAGCGCCCGTCGGGTTCGGTCCTGTTGTCCCCCTTGTGCCACTCGCCGTCGATCATCGTGCCCATGGTTCGGTCTCCGGATACATGTGATTGCTTGAGATGGTGGAGTGGATGGCGCCCGGCCTGCGCGGTTGCGGAGCGCTCAGAGAGCCTCCCGCGAGCGGCTGGCGGGAGAGGCGGCGGGTGCGGGCGGCTCCGGCGCGCACGCTGCCGCCGCGCGCCGCGCGCCGCGGCTCAGCAGGTTCTTGCCCTCGGCTACCTGCCAGGCAAGCAGGCCGGGGACGCCGATCACCAGCTCGCGCACCCGCTTGACCAGCGAAAGCGCCAGCGCCACCTCCGGCCCGAGGCCGATCATGCCGCCAAGCAGCACCAGCACGCCCTCCTGCACGCCGAGCGCGCCCGGCACGAAGAACGCCGCGGTGCGCGTCGCCAAGATGAGGCTCTCGATCAGCAACGCATCGGCGATGCTGACCTCGTAGCCCATGAAGTAGAGCGCGGCGTAGACCTCAGCGGCGCCGAGCACCCAGGCGGTAAGCTGGCCGGCTGCGTTCCCCGCCAGTAGCCAGCGGTGTCGGTATAGATCCAGGATCGCCTCGTCGAGCGCCTCGGCGCCGCCAACGGCGTTGTCCCACGCCTTGCCCCTGGCGAACCGCGCCGCCAGGCGGATGATCCAGCCGAAGAAGCCGCGTTGCTGGACGACGCAGAGCAGGACGACGACCACGAACCCGCCCGCAACGCAGTAGCCGATGGCGCGCGCGATATCGCTTTCGCCGTGGTGGGCCATCAGCAGGCCAATGCCGACCAGGGTGAAGAACAGCAGGGTGATCGTGCTCAGGGTGAGGTCGACGACGACGCTTGCACCCGCGATCCGGCCGGGCACACCGCGCATGACCAAGAGCCGCGAGCGCACCACGGCGCCCCCCACCTGGAACGCCGGCACCAGTGTGTTGACGGCCTCGCCGATCCAGCGTGCCCAGAGCGCCGTCAGCACCGGCGGCCGATGGCCTTCCAGGAACAGCAGCCGCCAGACATAGCCGTCCAGCATGATCGGCACGAGACGCACCAGGACCACTATCACGATGCCCCAACTCACCGCGGCGACAGTGGCCGCCACGTCGCCTGCGCCCTGAAAGCACACGAGGCCGATGACCAGCGCGATGCCGATAATGAGTGTGATGTAACCCCAGCGCCTCACCGGCGATTCCTTCTTCCACCATGAGCGCGAGAGGCCCCCGGCGGCACCGGGGGACGCTCCATTATACCGGCGCGCCCGCGAATCGGCCCGCCCATTGATTGAAGCGCTCGTGCTGCCCGAATCTTCGCGTCTGGCAAGCCGGGCCAGCGGCGGCGCTACGACGGGCCGAGAAGCTCCGCCGGCGGGCGCCGGAAGGTCATGCGTCCGCGCTTGAAGCCGAAGAGCGGCGGCGCGATGGCGGCCACTGCGTCCGCCGGATCGGTTGCGTCGAGGACCACGAGATCAGCCGCCTTGCCGACCGCGATGCCGTAATCGTCGAGGCCGAGGATGCGTGCCGAGCGCCGCGTGATCATGTCGAAGCAGTCCAGCATCTCCGATCGCGCGCCGACGTGGCAGACGTTGGCGTAGAGGTTCGCCATGCGCACCAGCGAGCAGTCGCCGAATGGCGTGAACGGGTTGAGCACGTTGTTGGACGAGAGGGAGCAGTTGACTCCGTGGCCGAGCAGCCGGTGAGCGGCCGTGACCCCGCGCCGCACGTTGGCCTCATCGCCCCGCCCCATGAGGAAGAGATCGGTCGCGGGCAGCACGGTGCAGGCGACGCCCGCCTCGGCCATGCGGTCCGCGACCCGCGCCAGATGCTCAGGCGTTGCGGCCGAGAGCTTGGTGACGTGGCCGACCGTGACCCGCCCGCCATAGCCAAAGCGCTCGGTCAGCCTGCAGACTTGGTCAAGGTCGAGCGCATCCGCGCTCTCGCCGAAATCGAGGTGCATGTCGATATCGACATCGAACTGGCGCGCAATCTCGAATACGCGGTCGATCTGGCCGACAGGGTCGCTGTCGGTATAGGGCGCGGCGCCGACCACGCGAGCCCCCCGTTCCAGCGCTTCCACCATCAGCTCGTCGGTGCCCGGATTGTTGAGAAGCCCCTCCTGCGGGAAGACGCAGATCTCGAGGTCGATGGCCCAGCGATAGGCCTCGATCAGCGGCAGCACGCCGTCGAAACCGCGCATCCCGATGCCGGGGTCGACCTCCAGATGGGTGCGCATGTGGGTGGTGCCCTGGGCGATGCAAGCATCGAGCACGCGCCGGGCGCGGGCGTTCACGTCGTCGGCGGTGAAGTCCCGCTTGACCCGTGCGACCTCGTCGATAGCTTCGGCAAGATCGCCGCGCTCCGCGCGGCAGCGGCCGAGGATGCAAGCCTTGTCGAGATGGATGTGGGTCTCGATGAAGCCGGGCGCCACTAAGCGGCCGCCCAGGTCGAGCACCGGCGCGTCGGCCTCGATCCCTGGCGCAATCTCGGCGATGCGTCCGTCCGCAATTCCGATGTCGAGCCAAGTGCTGTCGCCGCCGGTGACGAGCGCGCCGCGCAGGATTTGCTCCATTCCCGGCCCCCGCGCGTGCCCCGGCTCCCTCGCGGCGCGCCCTAGCGCAGCATGTAGCGTTGGGCGAGGGGCAGTTCGTCGGCCGGCTCGCAAGTCGCGAGCTCGCCGTCGACGTGCACCTCGAAGGTCTCGGGGTCGACCGTCACCTCGGGGCAGGCGCCGTTGTGGAGCATGTGGCCCTTGGCAAGCTTGCGCGTGCCCTGCACAGGGACTGTGCGGCTCTCCAGCCCAAGCTTGCCGGCGATATCGGCGTCGGCTGCCGCCTGCGAGACGAAACTCAGGCTCAGCGCCTCCTTGGCCCGGCCGAAGGCGCCCCATTGCGGGCGCATGAGCAGCGGCTCGCAGGTCATCAGCGAGGCGGCGCTGTCGCCCATCGCCGACCACACGATGAAGCCGCCCTTGATGACCAGCTCCGGCTTGATGCCGAAGAAGGCCGGGCGCCAAAGCACCACGTCGGCAAGCTTGCCTGCCTCCAGCGAGCCGATATGGCGGTCGATGCCGAAGGTGCGGGCCGCGTTGATGGTGTACTTTGCGATGTAGCGCTTGATCCGCTCGTTGTCGCCCTTGGCGGTCTGTTCCGAGAGTAGCCGCCCGCGCTGCCGCCGCATCTTGGACGCAAGCTGCCAGGTGCGGCAGATCACCTCGTTGATCCGCCCCATCCCCTGGCTGTCCGAGCCCAGCATCGAGATCGCGCCAATGTCGTGCAGCACGTCCTCGGCAGCGATGGTCTGGGCCCTAATCCTGCTCTCGGCGAAGGCCACGTCCTCGGGCACCGCCGGGTTCAGGTGGTGGCACACCATGATCATGTCGAGGTGTTCGTCGAAGGTGTTCCGCGTGTAGGGGTTGGTGGGGTTGGTGGAGGACGGCAGGCAGTTGGGCTCGCCGGTGATGCGGATGATGTCGGGCGCGTGGCCGCCGCCCGCGCCTTCGGCGTGGTACATGTGGATGGTGCGGCCCCTGATCGCGGCCAGAGTCTCCTCCAGAAAGCCGCTCTCGTTGAGCGTGTCGGTGTGGAGCTGGACCTGAAAGTCCATCTCGTCGGCGACATCGAGGCAGGTATCGATGGCCGCCGGCATGGCGCCCCAGTCCTCGTGGATCTTGAGCCCCATGCAGCCGCCGGCGATCTGATCCACCAGGGAGAGCGGCTTGGCCGAGTTGCCGCGCCCGAGGAAGCCGAAATTGATCGGCCAGGATTCGGCGGCCTGCAGCATCTTGCCGACGTTCCAGGCGCCGCCGCAGTCGATGCCGACGGTGATCGGCCCAAGCGAGCCGCCCAGCATCGTCGTGACGCCGCTCGAGATCGCGTGCTCGCAGAGCTGCGCGCTGTCGAAGTGGACGTGGACGTCGATGCCGCCCGGCGTCGCGATCAGCCCTTCCGCATCGCGCACCGTGGTCGCGGCACCGCAGAGCAGCGCGGGGTCAACCCCGTCCATCACCGCCGGGTTGCCGGCCTTGCCGACGCCCGCGATGAGGCCCTCCTTGATCCCGATGTCGCCCTTGACGATACCCAGGACGGGATCGATCACGACCGCGTTGGAGACCAGAAAGTCGAGCGAGCCCCCGGCGCTGTCGAGCCCGGCGACGAGGCCGATGCCGTCCCGCAGCGTCTTGCCGCCGCCATGCAGGCATTCCTCGCCCGGCACGCCGTGGTCGTGCTCGATCTCGGCCAGGAGCTCGCTGTCGCCGAGCCGCACGCAATCGCCGGTGGTCGGGCCGTAAAGCGCCGCGTACTCCGCCCTGCTCATCCGTGCCATCGTTCAAGCCCCCTTGAAGCCGCGGGCGCGGGCACGGGCCAGCGCCTCCTGCTTGACGCTCTCGGAGCGCCGCGAGCCCTGGGTGAGGTCGTTGAGCCCCACCATCTCGCCGCTGCCGCCGAATTCCACCAGGGTCACTTCCTTGGTCTCTCCCGGCGCGAAGCGCACCGCCGTGCCGGCGGGGATGTCGAGGCGCATCCCGAAGGACGCGGCGCGGTCGAAGTCGAGATGCCGGTTCACTTCGAAGAAGTGATAGTGGCTGCCGATCTGCACCGGCCGGTCGCCCGTGTTGGTGACGGCGACCGTGGCGGTCGGCCGGCCTGCGTTGATCTCGATCTCGCCGTCGGCCGGAATGATCTCGCCGGGCCGCACGCTCTCGTCCCGCGCCCTCTTGCCGGGGCGGATCGGCTCGTGGACCGTGACGAGCTTGGTGCCATCGGGGAAGGTGCCCTCCACCTGTAGCACCGGCATCATCTCGGCGACGCCGGGCATGACATCGTCGGTTGTGAGAATGGTGGCACCATGCTCGATCAGCTCCGCCACCGAGCGGCCGTCACGCGCGCCTTCCAGAATCTCGTCGCTGACTAGCGCAACGGCTTCGGGGTGGTTGAGGGCGAGCCCGCGCGCACGGCGCTTTCGTGCGAGTTCGGCGGCGGTGTAGATCGTCAGCCGCTCCATCTCGGTCGGTGTCAACAGCATCGTGGGCCACCCTGGTCAGTTGCTGAAGAGTCGGACTGCCGCTTCCTCGTGGCGGGCGGCAGCGACATCGGCGAGCGGCGCGTAGGACCTGGCTTCACCAAGACCGGGCGCCGGTTCCGCCAGGAGCGCTGCCATCCGGGGCCTGAGCCCGCGCAGCATGATCTGCCCGTCGAGATGACCGATCAAGCCGAGCCTGAGCGCGGCACCCAGGATCATCGCGCAGTGCCCGTGCAGGCTCACAGCCTCCGCACGGTCCAGATCGAGGCCGGCACCCTTGAGCACCACGCCCTGCACCACGGCGAGATGGCCGTGCGCGTCGCCGGCGCGGAGCCGCGCGCGATAAGCTGTCGCGCCGGGCGTCTCCATGCGCGCGTGGACGCCGAGCAGCGCGGCGCCTCCTTTGCGCGAGCCCTCGCGCAACTCGCGCGGCAGCGCCATCGCCTCCTGCAGCGCGTCGATCTCGGCAACCGTCGGCCAGTCCGGACAGGCTTCGTGGGCGGCGGCGAGGAAGGCGCGCTCGGCCGTGGCCCAGCGCTCCATCACTTGGTCGGTAAGGAACTCTTCGAGGCCGGCGGCGTCAGCCACGATGCCGTCGGCATGGAGTGTCTCGAGCCCGAGCGAGAACGACACCGCACCGCTCGGGAAGAAGCTGTCGCCGAACTGCAGCGCCGCGAGATCGGCCCCCACGCCGCCTTCCACGTTCGTATTGCTGTCGCTCATGCACGCATCAGTCAAACCGAGGCGGCTCGCGCATCGGCTCACGCGGCGGAAGCTCGAGCTCTACGCCTCCAAGAGGTCTGAAGAGCGCATGCAGCGCCGTCCCCAGACCCTTGGTGGGGGCGGGTTCTCTCTCGTCAGCATCGCCGGGGATTGGGCGCAGTTCTTCCTTCATCGAGCGGCACCATACTAGCCGCTTCCGCAGAGACCAAAGCCTGTTGTCACGGGCCGTTGCCGCCGTCATGGTCCCACCGGCAACGGTGGGCAAGAGCGGGAGGCGACGATGGCGGCGGAAGAGCGGTACGACGTCCTCTTCACCGGCGGCACGGTGATCGACGGCACAGGTGCTGTGCGCCAGCGCGCCGATGTCGCCGTCGCGGGCGACCGCATCGCCGCTGTCGGCGATCTGGCAAGCGCCGAGGCCGCACGCACCATCGACGCGACCGAGCGCATCGTCTCGCCGGGTTTCATCGACGCCCACACCCACGACGACAACCTGCTGCTGGTGGACCCGGGCGTGACGCCCAAGACCAGCCAAGGCGTCACCACGGTGATCGCCGGCAATTGCGGGGTGAGCCTCGCGCCGCTCACGCCGGGGCGCCCCACGCCGCCGCCGCTCGATCTGCTCGGCCCGCCCGCCGACTTCCGCTACCCGCGCTTCGCCGACTACGTGGCGGCGCTGGACGAGACCCCGCCTGCTGCCAATGCTGGCCTCCTGGTCGGCCATTCGGCTCTCCGCCTCGACACCATGGACGATGTCGACCGCCCGGCCACGACGGGCGAGATCGACGCCATGCGGGAGCGGCTGGCCGAGGGGATGGAGGCCGGGGCGCTCGGCTTCAGCACCGGGCTCATATACGGCCCCAACAAGGCGGCAACCACCGACGAGGTTGCCGGGGTAGCGGAGGTCGCGGGCGCCGCCGGCGGCCTCTACGTTACCCACATGCGCAATGAGCACGACGGCGTCGAGGAGGCGATGGCGGAAGCCTTCGAGATCGGCCGCCGTGCCGGCACCGGCGTCGTCATCTCCCACCACAAGTGCGCAGGCCGGCAGAATTTCGGGCGGAGCCGCGACACGCTCGCACTGATCGAGAAGACCCGCGAGACCCAGGCGGTCGGCCTCGACGTCTACCCCTACACCGCAGGCTCCACTGTGCTGCTGGCGGAGATGGTGGAGAAGGCGGAGCGGGTGATCGTCACCTGGTCCGAGCCGCACCCGGAATATGCGGGCCAGGACCTTGAAGACGTGGCCGCCGCGCTCGGCCTCGATCCGGTGGCCGCCGTGCCGAAGCTGCAACCGGCGGGCGGTATCTACTTCATGATGGACGAAGCGGACGTGCGCCGCATCATTGCCTACGAGCACAGCATGATCGGCTCCGACGGCTTGCCCCACGACCGCCACCCGCACCCCAGGCTCTGGGGCACCTTCCCGCGCGTGCTCGGCCACTACGCGCGCGAGCTCGGCCTGCTCTCGCTGGAGGACGCGGTGCGCCGCATGACCGGGCTCACCGCCGCCCAGTTCGGCCTCACCGATCGTGGCGAGGTGCGGGCCGGCGCCTATGCCGATCTCGTGATGTTCGATGCCGAGACCATAGCCGACGAGGCAACCTTCGAGGCGCCGACGCGGCCCGCCGCCGGCATCGACATCGTCATGGTGAACGGCGCCATCGTGCGTGAGGGGGGCCGACCCACCGGCGAGCGGCCGGGCCGAGCATTACGGCGCTAGGTGGCGCCTGCGCCGGACGTTCAGATCGCGTGGCGGCCGAGCCGGTCGCGAAGCTCCTTAACGTTTCGCTTCACACCCTGCATGTGGGGGTTGTGAATCAGCGCACGTTCGAACGCGTCGAGCGCCTCCTCCTCGTTGCCGAGCCTGAGCTGGCAAAGACCCAAACCAGAGAGAGCGCCGAAGTGGCGCGGCTCGCGCTTGAGAGTCTCAGCGATGTCGGCGATCGAGCCCTCGTAGTCGCCCATCAGGTAGCGCAGCGTCGCGCGGCGGTTCCAGCCTTCGGAAAGGTCGGGCCGGAGTTCGATGACTCCGTTAAGGATTGCGTACGACCGATTGTACTGACCCGTGGAGAGCGCGATATCGCCCGCCCGGAGCATCCGGTCCATCTTTTCGGAGCCGGTGTCGAACCAGCGGGCCCAGATCTGTGCCTCGATCTGGCGGACCAGCTGCGGGCTCTGGGCGGCCTTGAGGTCGCGGAAGAGGCCGTCCAGCGCTGGGTCGTTCTGATCCGCCAAGGCAGTTCCCGTGGCACCGAGTGCTAGCAGCAGCGCGAGTGCCAGCGCAGGCAGGCATCGCAGGCAGCGTCTCCAGGGCACCATACGCCAGCGTAAACCCGCTGCGCCCGACGCGCCAAGCAACTTATCGTTATTCGCTCCGATACGTCCTAGGCCGTGCCGACCTCCTGGCGCACGAGCGGCCGGTCGCGGATCGGCCAGTGCAGCGCTGCTGCCGCCACGCCCAACGCCACCGCAGCCATCCACACCGCATCGTAGGAGCCGGTTGTGTCGTAGACGTAGCCGCCGAGCCAGGCGCCGAGGAAAGAGCCGAGCTGGTGGCTGAAGAACACGATGCCGAAGAGCGCGCCCAGATAACGCGGTCCGAAGATCTGGGCGACGAGGCCGCTGGTAAGCGGCACGGTGCCCAGCCAGAGCAGGCCCATCAGGGCGGAGAGCACTAGCACGCTCGCCTCGGTTATCGGCACCACGAGGAAGCAGCCGTAGACCGCTGCCCGGCCCAGGTAGAAGAGCGAGAGCACGTGCTTCTTGCGGTAGCGGTCGCCGAGCCAACCGGCGGCGAAGGTGCCGACGATATTGCCGAGGCCGATTACGGCAATCGACGTCGCCCCCAGCATCGGTGCCAGCCCCGCATCGGTGACGAAGGTCGGCAAATGGGTGGCGATGAAATAGACGTGGAAGCCGCAAACGAAGAAGCCGCCGCACAGCAGCCAGAAGCCGCCGTGGGCGCGGGCCTCGACCAGCGCCTCGCCCAACGACTGGGCGCTGCCCTCGGGCGGCGTGTGGCTGCCGCGCATGCCGATCAGGCACGGCAACATCATTGCCGCGATCCCACAGTAGGCGATGAGCGCCATGGACCAGCCGACGCCGTCGATCAAGGCGCCGCCGACCGGGGCCAGCGCGAACTGGCCGAAGGAGCCGCCGGCGGCGGCGATGCCAAGCGCCATGCTGCGCTTCTCCGGCGGCACGGCGCGGCCCACCGGCCCGAGCACCACCGCGAACCCGGTGGCGCTGATGCCAAGCGCAACGAGCACACCTTGGCTCATGTGCAGCCCGACCGCGCCGTCGGCCCAGGCCATCCAGAGCAGGCCTGCGACGTAGATCACGATTCCCAGCAGGACGACCGGCACAGCCCCATGGCGGTCGGCGAGCGCGCCGAAGACCGGCTGACTGATCCCCCAGACGAGGCCCTGAATCGCGATGGCCAGCGCAAAGGTCTCGCGCGAGATCCCGATGTCGAGGCTCATCGGCGTGAGGAAGAGGCCGAAGCTGCTGCGAATCCCGTTGCTGATGGTCAGCACCAGCGCCGCACAGAGGACGAGCGCGATAACGCTTACGGCAGGCCGGCTCATGGGCGTGTCCCGCCGGCCGCCCCCAGGGCCAGGCCGCGAATGAACGTCATGGGCGTCTCAGCCGTGGCGCGCCAGCGCGCGCTCCAGGATCGCGGCGGCGCGGTCGATCTGCGCTTCGCTGGTGCAGAAGGGCGGCACGAAGCGGAGCACGTTACGGTGCTGGCCACGCACCGAGAAGAGCAGCCCCTCGCCGAGGCTTTCGCGGAAGATTTCCTTCGCCTCTTCGCTCGCGGGCTCCTTGGTGGCGCGGTCACGCACCAGCTCGACCCCTTGCAGGCAGCCCTTCCCGCGCAGGTCGCCGATCATGGGGAAGCGCTGCTGCAGGCTCTCCATGCGCTGGCGCCAGTACGTGCCGATCGCCCGTGCCTTGGCGGGCAGATCCTCGATCAGGATTTCGTCCAGGCTGGCGAGGCCGGCCGTGCAGGCGATGGGATCGGAGGAGTGCGAGTGGCCGAAGGTGAGCCCGCCGTCAAGCGCGCGCTCGGCGATCGCGTCCGTCGTCACCATGGCGCTGATGGGGAGCCCCCCGCCGAAGTGCTTGGACAGCGTCATGATGTCCGGCACCACGCCGTGCTGCTGGTAGGCGTAAAGGGTGCCGAGCTTGCCGAGCCCGGTCTGCGCTTCGTCCAGAATCAGCAGCGCGCCCCGCGCTTCCAGCCCCGCCTTGAGCGCCTTCAGGTAGCCGGGTGGCATCTCGATCACCCCGCCCGCGCTGATCAGCGGCTCGGCGATGACCGCCGCGAGATTGTTCGGGCACTCGCGGTCGAGCAGGTCGAAGGCGATGGCGAGCAGCGGCGCCCACCACTCGTCGCCGTCCGCCCCCACCGGCGAGCGGTAGGCGTAGGGCGCGGGGATCGCGTGCACGTCCGGGATGGAGGGGCCGTTGCCGGCGGTGGTTGCGGCGAAGCTGATGGCGCGGGTGACGTCGGTATAGCCGTGGAAGGCCAGATGCAGCGCGCCGACGCCGCTGCGCCCGGTCGCACGCCTGGCGAAGAGCACCGCCGCCTCGTTGGAATCCGCGCCCGACTGGATGAAGAGAGAGCGGCTGAGCGGCGCGTCGAAAGTCTCCGCAAGCCGTGCGGCGAGCCGCAGCTGCGGCTCGTTGAAATAGACCGAGCTCGCGTGGGTGAGCGTTCCCAGGCCCTCCCGCACCGCCTGGGTCACGCGCGGGTTGTTGTGACCGATCGCGGAGCACATCTGGCCCGAGTTGAAGTCGAGGTAGGGCTTCCCCTCGGAATCGAAGATCTCCGCGCCGTCGGCACGGACGAAGACCGGCCCTTCCGCCGCCGGAACCACGTCCGAGAGCAGCTCGCCCTGGATCAGATGACGCGCGCCGGCCGCGCGCAGCGCCGCGATGTCCACCGTTGCCTCCCTTGCGGAATCGTCGGGCGCGATCCTAGCTTGCAAGCCTTACCTGGGTCACGTCGGAGAGCGCTCGGCCCAGCCGGCGAAGATGCGCTCCAGCACCACGACGACGTAGAAGAGCAGAATGCCAAGGGCAGCGAGCGCAATGAGCACGGCAAACATCAGGGGATAGTCCGCGCTTATCTTGCCGCTGTCGAAAAGATGGCCGAGGCCGCGTCCATGCGGTTCCACGATCTCCATCAGGTTCGTGCCGATGAAGGCAAGCGTGACCGCAACCTTGAGGGCCCCGAAGAACTCCGGCAGCGTCTTCGGAAGCGCAATCTTCCAGAAGATCGTGAAGCGGGAGGCGCCGAGCGCGGCGAGGATGTCACGGTATTCCGGCTCGAGCGTGGAGAGGCCGATCGAGACTGAAACGGCGATTGGGAAGAAGGAAATCAGGAACGCGATCAGGATCGTGTTCATGTCGTGCGCGCCGACGAACAGCAGCGCGATGATGGGGACGACGGTCGCCTTGGGTATGGCGTTGAAGCCGACGAGCAACGGGTAAAGCGCATCTCGCATGGTCCGGTTCAGCCCCATGACCATGCCGAGAAGCACGCCGACGGCCACGGACAGAAGGAGCCCCGCCACGGTTCGCCAGAGCGTGTCCCACCCGTACTCGAGAAAGAGCCAGCGGAACTTCCAGAAGGCAGGTCCAAGATCCGAGGGTGAGGCCATCTTGTAGTTGGGCCAGTCGTTCACCCAAACCACGGCCTCCCAGAGCAGGGCGAACACGATGATCGCGATAACCGGCGCAAAAAGGCGCCAGTTCATTCGCCTTCCTCCCGCGGGGCTCTGCCCTGCGCGATCTGTATCTGGTCCCGAAGTTCCCCCAGCATTTCTGCCCCCTCCGCGGTGTAGAGGAGGCCGAGATCCCGTTCGCCCTTCCACGGGACATCCATCTTGTATTGCGTGAATGCCGGACGGCCGGACAGCACGATCACTTGATCCGCGAGAAAGATAGATTCCCGCAGATCGTGCGTGATCATGACGCCGGTGAACGGCTCCTCCGACTTCACCTTCTGCATCGTCTGCCAGAGGTCTTCGCGCGTAAACGCGTCCAGCGCCCCGAAAGGCTCATCAAGGATGAGCACCTCCGGCTTGTGCACGATCGAGCGGCAAAGCGAGGCGCGCTGGCGCATGCCGCCCGAAAGCTCGCTCGGACGCTTGCGCTCGAATCCCTCGAGGCCGACGAGGGTCAGAAGCTCGAGCGCGCGCTCCTCTTTCTCCCGCTTTGGCATGCGCGGGGCCACGAGCTCGAGTGGCAGCGTCACGTTGCGCAGTACGGAACGCCACTCGAGCAGGACCGGGTTCTGGAACGCCATGCCGACCGAGGATTTGGGGCCGGTAACCCGCTCCCCGTGCAGCCAGACTTCTCCCGCATTGGGCTCCAGCAGGCCGGCGATCAGGCGCGTGAGGGTTGACTTGCCGCAACCGGACGGGCCGACCACGGCCACGAAGCCGCCCTCGGGAACCTGCATGTCGACGCCATCGAGGACGGGCAGCCTTCCGTCCTTCGTCTCGTAGGTCAGCTTGACGTCCCTGATGTCGATCAGGGCATCCGTGGGAGGCTGCCCGCCGACAGGCCGGCCTTCCTCTGGCGCCCGCGTTTGGTCGCCGGCCGGAGAGGTTGTATCCATCGAAACCGACTCCCCGGCCGGCGTATGTGGAAAACTCTGCCGCAGTCAGGCTACTGGAGCATCCTCATTTCAGCCGCAGGCAGATAGGCGTCCGTGAAATAGAGCGAAGCGTCCGGCTCGTTCTGGAACTCGTAGGTCTCCGCAATCTGCATCAGCGCCTTGTCCATGCGCGCAGCATCGATGCCGCCGATTCCGTAGGCGCTCGTGTAGTCGGTCAGCACGTTGGCGTCGATGGAGAGCTGAAGCCGGCGAGTCTCGAGCGCCGCATCGGCGGCGGGGTTCCGCTTCACCAGCGACTCAATGGCCTTCGCCGGATCGGCGATGGCATCCTTCCACCCCTTCGCCACGGCGGTGATGAATCCCGTGACATTGTCGGCGTTGGCCGCCGCATAGTCGGTGTTCACGATGATCGCGTTCCCGTAGAGCGCGAGACCGTAATCCGCCATCAGGATGGTCGAAATGTCATCCTCCGGCACGCCGAGGCGCACGAGATTCAGGAAGGATGAGAAGGAATAGCCTGTAACGGCATCCACGTTACCTTCTGCGAGCATCGGCTCGCGGGTCGGGAAGCCGACCGGCTCGACGGTGATCTTGTCCATGTCGAGGTCGTTGGCGGTGGCGAAGGCCGGGAACTGGGCCCAGGCACCATCCGGCGGCGGCGCTCCGAGCACCCGCCCCTCGAGATCCTTCGGCACGCTGACGCCGAGGCTCTTGCGGCCGACGACGGCGAACGGCGGCTTGTCATAGATCATCATGACCGCGATCACCGGTGCGCCGGGATTCTGGTCCAGGAACTTGACCAGAGAGTTGATGTCCGCGAAGCCGACCGGGAAGGCACCGGTCGCGACCTTGGGAATTGCATCCAGAGAGCCCTGGCCGGCGGAGATCTCGACGTTGAGTCCGGCAGCTTCGAAGTGGCCGTTGTCGATGGCCGCAAAGTACGGCCCTGAGGGACCTTCGAACTTCCAGTCAAGCGCGAACGGCATGTCTTCCTGGGCGCTGACGGGCCCTGCCACAGCCAGAGCGGCGGCGGCCAGAAATGCGAGAGCGAGTTTCTTCATGGGATACGACCTCCTCCGTTTCGGATTGCTTGGCACCCTACTGGAATCCGATGCCGCCGAAAACCAGGGACGGCTTTCTGCAACTGGCGGGAGGCGCTGCGGCGGATGGCACGCGGAGACACGCGCGTTTGCTCACGCCGGCCAGGATCGTCAGCAGATCGCCTGCCGCCACGGCGACGCAGCCTGCGGTCGGCGCGTAGTCCGGCTGGGCCACGTGGAGGAACACGGCGCTCCCGAGGGCCGGCACCACAGGCGCGTCATTGTGGCCGAGGATGACGATCAGGTCGTACACATGGTCCGCCCGCCAGAGCTCCTCGTGGCGGGCCTCGTGGGGCAAGCGGAGCGGCCGGTTGTAGAGCAGCGGATGGGCAGGATCGTCGCACCAGCCGTCGTCCGGGCTCAGCGGCGCGATGGAGAGGGCGGTGCGCGGCGGCGCCACCCGATCAGGCCGATAGAGGACCTGGCGGAGGGGAAAGCGGCCGGCTGGCGTCGCGCCGTCGCCCTCGCGCTTGTTGGTCCGCACCCCGCCCCAGCCGACGGCGCAGGCGAAGCGGCGCCCGCGCCAGCGGAGAATGTTCGGCGGATGGACGACGAGATCGTCGCCGGACACGCGGCTGCTCACGGTTGGTCTTCCAGGAGTTCGCGGATCGGACGAAAGGAGCGCCGGTGCTGCGCGCACGGCCCCAGCCGCGCGAGCCCCGCCTGGTGCTCTGCCGTGCCGTAGCCGGCGTTCCGCTCCCAGCCGTAGCCCGGATAGTCCGCCGCGAGGCGCGCCATCAGCCGGTCCCTCGTCATCTTGGCGACGATGGAGGCCGCGGCGATCGAGAGGCTCTTGCGGTCACCGCCCACCACCGTCCGCACCGGGCAGGGCAGGCGGGGCGCACGGTTGCCGTCTACCAGCGCCAGGTCGGGAACTTCGCCGAGGCGGGCGACGGCACGGCGCATGGCGAGCAGCGTGGCCTGGAGGATGTTCATGCTATCGATCTCGGCGACGCTGGCGATGCCGACGGCGGTATCGGCGCTGGCCAGAATCGCCGGCTGGAGTGCGGCGCGCTGCTCCGCTTTGAGCAGCTTGGAATCGGTGATCGCGGCATGCAGCGGAGGCGATGGGCCGCCCGGATGGAACACCACCGCTGCCGCGACCACCGGCCCTGCCCACGGGCCACGGCCTGCCTCGTCGATGCCGGCCACGCGTCCGCCGGCTGCGTGTTCCAGCGAAAGATCGGGCTGCTCCTGCTGCTTGCGCCTCGCTGCCATGAAGCCGTTCTAGCACGCTTGGCGTGCGCGCCGGCGGCTCAGAACAGCGCGAGTTGCGCTGGGCCGCAGGAGGGCGGGCGGAAGTGCCCGGTGTCGAGGTCGGGCCCGCGCCGCGCCATTCCCAGGCGCTTCGTCGCCGCGGCGAAGCGCGAAGCGATAAGGTCGGCGTAGGGGCCGGCGCCGGTCATGCGGGAGCCGAAGTTGGGGTCGTTGAGCTGCCCCGCGCGCATCCCCTGCAACAGGGAGACCACGCGCTTGGCCTTGTTGGGCGCGTGGACCGAAAGCCATTCCAGGAAAAGCTCGCGGACTTCCAGCGGCAACCGCAGGAGGACGTAGCCTGCGCGGACCGCACCGGCCTCGCCGGCGGCCTTGAGGATCGATTCCACCTCGTGGTCGGTGAGGCCGGGGACGATGGGCGCCACCATCACCCCCACCGGCACCCCGACATCGCTCAGTGCCTTGATCGCCTCCAACCGCCTTGTAGGCGTCGATGCGCGCGGCTCCATGGAGCGGGCGAGGTCGCGGTCCAGCGTCGTGACCGAGAGCACGACCGTGGCGAGCCTGCGCCGCGCCATACGGGAGAGGATGTCCGCGTCGCGCGTCACCAGCGCGGACTTGGTCACGATGCCGACGGGATGATCGCAACGGTCCAGCACCTCGAGCACGCCCCGCGTGAGTGCGAGGCGCCTCTCGGTCGGCTGGTACGGATCGGTGTTGGTGCCCATCGCGATCATGCGGCACCGGTAGCCGGGGCGCGCCAGCTCGCGCTCCAGTTGGGCTGGCGCGTCATGCTTGGCGAAGATGCGGCTCTCGAAGTCCTGGCCGGGCGAGAGCCCGAGAAAGGCGTGGGTGGGCCGCGCGTAGCAATAGACGCAGCCGTGCTCGCAGCCGCGATAGACGTTAATGGAACGGTCGAAGCCGAGGTCGGGGGAGCTATTGCGGGTGATCACCGTGCGGCTGGCATCGTGCCGAACCTCGGTGCGGAGCGGCGCCTGCGGCTCATCGATGGTGCTCCAGCCGTCGTCGAAGACTTCGCGTTCGTGGCGCTCGTACCGCCCGCTCCGATTGCTCGCTGCCCCCCGCCCCTTGCGCACATCCCTCATCGCCGCAGCGTAAGCTGCGAACGAGAACATTACAAGAACATTTGCAGGCGCGTCGCTATGTACCGTTACGAGCGAATCCCGCGCAGCCGCTCGCTCCGCCGCCGCAATAGCTCCACCATCGTCAACAAAATGATCGACACGACCACTAGGAGCGTCGCGACGGCGAGGATGGTCGGGCGGATCTCCTCCCGGATCCCTGAGAACATCTTCCAGGGAATCGTTCGCTGCTCCACCGAGCCCACGAACAGTACGACCACCACCTCGTCGAAAGAGGTGATGAACGCCAACAGCGCGCCCGATATGACCCCGGGCAGGATGAGCGGCACGATCACAACAAAGAAGGTCCGCGTCGGGCTCGACCCCAGGCTTGCGGCCGCTCGGGTGAGCGAATGGTCGAAGCCCACCAACGTCGCCGTCACCGTGATGATGACGAACGGGATACCCAACGCCGCGTGAGCGAGGATGACTCCGATGTGCGTCGAGGCAAGTCCGATCCGCGCATAAAAGAAATACATGCCGGCGGCCGAAATTATAAGTGGAACGATCATCGGCGAAATCAATAACGCCATGATCGTCTTCCTGAAGGGCATTTCGGGCCTGCTGAGCCCGAGCGCCGCCAGAGTGCCGAGGAATGTCGAAATGAGCGTGGCGAAAATCGCGATGAGAAAGCTGTTCTGTACTGCCCTTTGCCAAGAGTCCTCGGTAAAGAATTCCTGATACCACTTCGTGCTGTAGCCTGCCGGATCGAAGGCAAGCATTTCCGGCGTGAAGGTAAAGTAGGGAAGCTCGTTGAAGCTCAATGGAATAATGACGAAGATCGGACCGACCAGAAAGATGAAAATCAGCACGCACAGCGTCCGGAACGTGTAATACCAAACCCGTTCCGAGTGCGTGGCGTGCAGCGGCGGCGGCATGCGCGTTATCCGAGCTTCATGTTGGCGACGCCGACGATTCTGTCATATAGGAAATAAAGCAACAGGACGAGCGCCAACAAAATCACGCCCAGCGCAGCCGCCAGACCCCAATTCAACGTCTCGCTAATGTGAAGGGCGATGATGTTCGAGATGAACGTACCGGTTCGTCCTCCCACCAACGCCGGCGTAATGTAATAGCCGATCGATAGAATAAAGACCAGAATGCAGCCGGCGCCGATGCCAGGCACGGTATTGGGCATATAGACCTTGATAAAACCAGTGAACGGCGATGCCCCGAGCGAGCGAGCCGCACGCATATACGAAGAGGGAATGGTTTTCATGACGGAATAGAGGGGCAGAATCATGAAAGGTAAGAGAATGTGCGTCATCGCCACGAACGTACCGATCTTGTTGTGAATCATCTGCAAACGACCGTCTTCGGAAATTATGCCCAGGAATACCATGAGGTCGTTCAACACGCCCTCGGACTGCAGCAGCGCGATCCACGCAGTCGTCCTGACCAATAGAGAGGTCCAGAATGGCAACAAGACGAGAATCAGCAAGAGATTGCTATGGCGCGGCGGTAACGTCGCCAGGAGGAAGGCAATCGGATAGCCGAGGAGCAAACAGAATATCGTGATGAGCGCACTCATCCATAATGTACGATAAAATAAGAACAAGTATATTCGTCGTTCTTCCGCCTTCCAGGAAATTTCACCCTTGTAGTCAACCCGAAGGTCGACAGCCGACAGGAAGTAGCTTTCGGTTACTTTGCTGGATTCTTGATGAATCAGTTGCCAAGTTGCCAAGTCTGCCCAGCGTTGATCAATCGCCAAGACTTGGTCCTTGAAAGGGGCTTCGGTTATGCGTTTGGCTCGCCGTCCCGATTTCCGGAACAAGCTCATCACTCCGGACTTTTCGTAATTCAAGCGCCGCCCGGCACGGCCTAACGTCTTGTCCTTAGATGACTCTTGAATATCCAGCACCAAGGCTTCGTACACAAATTCCGGCGGCAACTCCTTGCTCCCCGGATCCCAGCTTTGGATGGCCAGCGTTGTACGGGGCAGAACGGATGAAACGATTTGGTTGTCGACGCTTCGAAACAACATATCGATGACGGGAAAAACAAATGTGATCAACAGGAACGCCAGAATGGGCACGACCAACAGGAATGTGCGGATGCGCCTGCGAGCCGTCGCCCGTCGCAGGCTCGTCTTCAATGGCACGCCATCGGCGGTTCGCAGGGTGTTATCGGCGACCGTCGACATGGGCGCGGTTCTGGGTCTCGTTCAGCGGCCTCGAAGAAACGGGGACGGGACGCACATAGGCGACCCGTCCCTCTGAGTCTCTGCTACTTCGCGAGCCAGGTGTTGAACACCTCGTCGAGTTCCGCCCGGTGGTCGGCCCACCAGACGTAGTCGAAGTCGAAGAGGGTCTTGGCATTGTTGGGATCGGTCGGCATGTGGGGCTTCATGTCGATGCCGAGATCGGCGTGATTGCCCACCAGTGGCGCCGACGAATAGCGCGCCGGGCCGTAGGAGATGAACTTCGCCTGATCCGCCAGCCGCTGCGTGTCGGTGGCGAAGTAGAGATACGCCTTCACCGCGTCGAGGTCCTTGACGCCCACCGGCACGACCCAGCCGTCGAGATCGAACACCTGCCGGTCCCACAGCATGGCGATGGGCTGGTTCTTCTCGGCGATGGCCGAGAAGAGGCGACCGTTGTAGGCCGAAGCAATCACGACCTCACCGTCCGCCAGAAGCTGCGGCGGCTGCGCTCCCTTGGTCCACCAGACCACCTGGTCCTTGATGGTGTCGAGCTTGGCCAGGGCCCGCGCCACACCCTCGTCCGTGCTGAGCATGCCGTAGACGTCCGCAGGTGCCACACCGTCGGCAAGCAGCGCCCATTCGAGATTGTTGATGGGCCGGCGCTCCAGCGAGCGCTTGCCGGGGAACTTCTCCAGGTCGAACACGTCTGCGATCGTGGACGGCTGCTCACCCTCGAAGGCATCGGTGCGATAGCCGAAGGTCGTGGAGTAGACGATCTGCGGGATGAAGCAGTTGGTCCCGCCCGGCGAGAGCGTGCCGGCGAAGAAGTCTTCCGACGCAGGGGTCCCGTCCGGCGCGGGCGCGAGCCACGTGTCCGGATCGATTTCCATGATCAGGCCTTCGTCGCACGCGGTGATCGCGTCGGCCGCCACCATGTCAACGATGTCCCAGGTGACGTTACCGGATTCGACCTGGGCCCTGACCTTGGCCAGCCCTTCGGCGGCGTTGTCGTCATTGATGATGTTGATGTCGGGGTTCGCCGCCATGTAGGGGTCGTGATAGGCCTTCTGCTGGCTCGCCGTATAGGCGCCGCCCCACGACACGATCGTGAGGTCGAGTGCCTGGGCGCTGCCAGCCGCCAACGCCACGCCGGCGGCAACGACGGTCGTACTCAATAGCCATCTCATCTTGGTTACTCTCCTCTCGTTTGCCGGACACACCGGCGGGTTCTCAAGCCTCGCATCGGCGACACCGACACGTCTTGATCTGCTCTAACCGGGCTCGGCTGTGTCAACCGGAGCGTCCAGCGCCCGGCAATCTTCTGCAGCCCAGCCCAGGTTGACGTCCATTCCCTCCCGCAACGCTGCATGCCGATCTGTGTTGGGAATCTTCACAACGAACTCGTCAGTTCCCGCGACCGACAGGCGCGCACGGATATGATCTCCCAGATAGATCAACTCCTCGACGCGGCCCACAATCGAGTTGTCCGCTTCCCCGTCTTCGCAGGCGACGATGACGCGCTCGGGACGGAGCGACAGGGTCGTGCGTGCGCCCGCCCCTTCGACCTTCACATTGAGGGCTCGAACGGTGCCACCACCACCATCCAAATTCACCTGGCAATGGTTCCCCTCAACCGAATTCACCTTGCCGCGCAATCGATTGTTCTCGCCGATAAACTGCGCAACGAAGGCGTTCTCCGGTTGCTCGTAGAGTGCGCTAGGACTTGCCAACTGCTGAATTACACCATCATTAAAGACCGCAATACGATTGGACATGGTCAACGCTTCGGACTGATCATGCGTGACGTAGACGATAGTGACGCCTAGCTCTTCGTGAATGTGTTTTATTTCGTACTGCATCTCCTCCCGTAAATTTTTGTCCAGGGCGCCGAGAGGTTCATCCATGAGCACCAAGTCAGGCTCGAACACCAATGCCCGTGCCACCGCCACGCGTTGTTGCTGGCCGCCTGAGAGTTGGCCGGGCCGTCGGCCACCGAAGTCCGGCAGGCGAACCATGTCCAGCGCGCGCTTGACTTTCGCCTCTATCTCCGATTTCGGAATCCGTCTAACTTTCAGAGGAAACGCCAGGTTCTCCGTGACTGTCATGTGTGGGAACAGCGCGTAATCCTGGAAGACCATTCCGATATTTCGTCGATGTGGCGCAACTTTATTGATCGGGCGATCGTTCAAATAAATTTCTCCATGAGTAGCCGGCTCAAAGCCGGCCAACATCA
Organism: Alphaproteobacteria bacterium; assembly: GCA_022826345.1. The sequence goes on along the minus strand of JAJDVB010000135.1, from coordinate 28,131 downwards.
TCAAGCACGTCGTCTTGCCGGATCCCGAGGGACCCAACATCGTCAGGAACTCACCGGTCCTGATGCTCAGATTGAGGTCCTTGACGACCAGGATCTCGCCGTCGTAGCTCTTTTGCACGCGGTCGAAGACCACAATATCCGGGGTATCGGTCGTCATAAAAACACCCATACCCGCCTAGGTGGACGCTCATTTTGACCTGAAATAAGGCCGCGTTCTTCCAACACATAGCACAAAACTTTGGATTTCAGAAATTCAGGTCCTACTCCCTCTACATTCCGCAGTCTTTGAGGATATCTTGGCATCGTCGTGGCTATAGAGTGCATTTCATAGCAGCCACAGCCAGCCTATTTAACAAACCAGAAATTGGTATGTAAACGCCGCTCGCAGGATCGCCGGCAATCGCTGAACGCCACGTCATGCCCGTTCGAATCGGCGCCTTCTCGTTGCAAATCAGCAGGATACTGAATGCTCACCATACCCTGTCCGGCTTTCTCCTCAGTAAGGCTGCCCCTAGCGCCTCGAGCCACGGCTCCAGGACTCAATGTTCGCGAAAGAGTGCATATCGAGCATCATAGTCAGTTCGGTTGGCGAAGAGTTGCCGCTGACTATTGGATGTCGATTTAGCCCCTCAAACCTCCCCAATTTATTGTCAAGCACCGTACCGAGGCACTTGGTGGCTCTTGAATTGACCGATCCACGGGCAATCCTGTGGGCAGGGAATTGGCTTGTCAACGGTATTTTGGGTGTTGTCACGGACACTTGAGGCGCCGATTGGTCCGACCAAGAGTTATCCGACTCAGCGGTCCGATAAGGGGGCGGCCTCGGCGAGCCAGGCGACCAGGTGACCGCAGGACGGTACGCAGACGCGAAGGAACGCGCCGGGTATCGGGCGGAGGGGGGACGAAGAATGCGCCACCCGTTCTCCCTCTTGGCCCCCGAGCCAAGCGAGCGGAGCGAGCACCCGGCGACTGAGGGATATGAATGGGTTGGCGGAGAGGCTCGGGGTGAGTGGGGGTGTCTCGGTCCGCACTGTATGCGAGAAATGTACTGTGCGACGACCGGGGACGATGCTGTCCGGTCTGTTAGCGTTCCAGGATGGCCGCCGCGCTCACCGCCAACGACGACGTTTTGCGCCGCCTGCTGCCGCGCATGCCGGCAGGCGTCTGGTCGCTCTCGGGCTTCACCGTCGTCTGGTTCGGCGGCATCGTCATCCCGCTGCTCGCCATCATCCTGGTCTCGTTCCTCCAGGGCCGCGGGATCAGGATCAACTTTGATCCCACCTTCCTGCAGTACGAGCGCTTCTTCTCCTACGGCGGCAGCGATCTGCTCGCGCGTTCGGTGCGCATCGCCGCGACGATCACGTTCATCGAACTGATGATCGCGTTCCCCTTCGCGCTTTGGCTCGCGAAGGGCTGCAGGAACAACATGGTGCGGTTGCTCACCTTCACCGCGCTCACGGTGCCGTTCTTCCTGAGTCCGGCGGCGCGCGTCATCGTCTGGCGCTCGGTCTTCGGCATCAACGGTGTGGTCAATCAGGCGCTGCTGGCGACCGGCGCGGTCGACGAGCCGGTGACCTGGCTGATCTTTTCCGAGTTTGCCGTGCATTTCGGCTTTCTGGGTGCCTTCTTCCCGACGATGGTGTGGCCGATCTTTCTCTCCATCAGCCTGATCGATAACGACTTTCTGGAAGCCAGCAACGACCTCGGCGCCAATCGCTTCAGGACACTCGTGCACGTCATCTTCCCGCTCGCGTTGCCGGGCGTTGTCGCCGGTATCGTCTTCACCTTCATCCCGATGCTGGGCGACACGGTGGTGGCGCAGCACATGGGCGGCAACAACGTGCTGATGTTGAGCGCCCAGGTGCAGAGTCTGATCGGAGTCTCGAACTTCCTGGTCGCGGCTGCGCTCGCTGCGGTGGTGCTCGGCATCATGCTAGCCTTCCAAGTCCTGCTCTGGGCTGCGCTCAAGCCGGTGGGCGGGCTCAACGAAGTCTTCGCGAATCTGCGCCGATGACGATGACCGCGCCCGCCTCCGAAACGATCACCTACGCGCAGGTGCGCCCGCCCTTCTGGCGACGCTTAATGGATGGCCTGCCACGGGGCACCGGCCTCTTCTTCGGCTACGGCGTGCTGTTCGTCCTCTACCTGCCGATCGTCTGGCTGATGATCCTCTCCATCAGCGGCGAGCCGCTCACGGGCATTCCGGGCGACTGGACGCTCACCTGGTACGAGGACGTGATCTACGCCGACATCGCCCAGCGCGACGGGGAGGCCTACGGCAGCAACTTCCGGGTCGGCGATCCGCTGCTGCTCTCGATCGGGCTCGCCTTCGCCACCTCGGCGGCGTGCGTGATCGGCGCGCTGATCGTGGGGCCGGTGCTGCCCCGGGTGAAGCGGCGCGGACCGCTGCTCATCGGCTTCCTCATGCCGCTGATGGTGCCGGGCATTGTCGCGGGCGTCGGGCTCTTCATGTGGTATCGCCTCGTGATCAACGTGAAGATGGGCGTATGGTCGCTGGCGCTGGCCCACTTCGTCTGGGCGTTTCCCTTCGCGCTGCTGGCGATGCTGGTGGTCGCCTCGCGCTTCGACACGCGGCTGATGGAAGCCGCCGAAGACCTCGGTGCAAGCCGCTGGCAGCGCTTCTGGCAGATCGAGGTGCCGATCCTGAAGCCCGGCATCTTCGCCGCCGGCTTCTTCGGCTTCCTGCTGTCGTTCAACGAACTGCCCTTCAGCATCTTCATGCGTGCGGGACAGGACACACTGCCGCTCTATCTGTGGATACAATCGGGCGCGCATAATACGACCGTGCCCCTGATCTACGCGATGAGTACCCTGGTGACGATCGTGAGCATCGGGTTGACCTTCCTCGCGATCAAGCTTGCCTTCGGAGGAGGCCGAGATGGCAACAAGTGAAGCAGCCGCGCCGCGCGCCGCACCGGCCGGAGGCGACGGTGATCAGATCCTGCAGGTCGAGCATGCGACCCACCGCTTCGGCGACGTGGTTGCGCTCGACGACGTGTCGATCACGGCGCGGCGGGGCGAGTTCCTCACCCTGCTGGGCGAGAGCGGCTCCGGAAAGACGACGCTGCTCAGGATCGTCGCCGGGCTCGAGCGACCGACCCGGATCGTACGCATCGCCATCGACGGCGAGGATGTCTCCGCCATCCCGGCGTCAAGGCGCAACTGCACCACCGTGTTCCAGCACTACGCGCTCTTCCCGCACATGTCGGTCGGGCAGAACGTCGAGTACGGGCTGCGCGTGCGCGGCATCGACAGGGATCAGCGCCGCAAGCGGGCGGAAGACGCGCTCGCCCTGGTCCGCCTGCTGGACAAGTACGGCCGCCGCGTCCACCAGCTTTCCGGAGGTGAGCGCCAGCGGGTGGCGCTGGCCCGCGCGCTGGTGACGCAGCCCGCGATCCTGCTCCTCGACGAGCCGCTCGGCGCCCTCGACGAGAAGCTGCGCGTCGACATGCAGGTGGAGCTCCTCGACCTCCACGAGAAGCTCGGCCTCACCTTCATCTACGTCACTCACAGTCAGGAAGAGGCGCTCACCATGAGCGACCGGATCATCCTGATGCGGCGCGGGCGCATCGTGCAGGAAGGGCCTCCCACCGACCTGTTCGACCGGCCGGCGAGCCGCTTCGTCGCGGACTTCATGGGAGTGGAGAACCTGCTCGAAGGAACCATCGAGAGCGTGCAGAACGGCACGGCCAGCGTGCGCATCGGCGGGCACGTGATCAGCGGCGCCTGGAGCGGCACTGGTCTGGCCGAGAGAGGCGCGCCCGCCTGCGTCGCGGTGCGGGCGGAGCGGATCAGGCTCGCGTCTCGCGGGGCGACCGTCGACGAGCCCGGCGTCAACGCGCTGCCCTGCACCAGCGGGGCGACAATCTACAAGGGCAAGTACCTCGATCAGACCCTCGATACCGACATCGGCCCGGTCAAGGCGCGCATCTGGGACCGCGGCGTCGATATCAACGATCTGGAAGCGCTCTGGTGGCGCGAGTCCGAGTGCGCCATCACCTCGGCTGGGAACGGCGCCGTCGCGGGTGCGGGGGAGGAGGCCGACGCCGCCTGATCAGGTGTCGGCGGCGGCCAGCGCCTCGATCTCGATCAGCCAGCGCTCGTCGGCGAGGCCGGCGACGATCAGGAGCGTCGACGCCGCCTGGTGGCCCGCTAGGTGGCGGTCCCTGATCTCGCGATAGGCCCCGAGGTGGGCGCGGTCCACCAGCAGCGCACGCACGATCACCAGGTTCTCCATTGTCATGTCGGCGGCGGCGAGCAGGGCCGCGATGTTGCGCCAGACCTGATCGCTCTGGGCCTCGAAGCCTTCGGCCAGCGTCCCGTCAGGCGCGGCACCCACCTGACCCGAGACGTGAAGCCAGCGCTTGCCGGGCTCCACCTCCGCCGCCTGGCTGTAGAACGACGCGGGCGCCACGACCGTGTCCGGACTATGAAGCGTGATCATTTCTTTCTCCTTGGCAGGCGTTCGCGCGTTCACACCATGGCGATTGCGTAGATCTCGTGCAGGTAGCCTTCGAGGTAGAGGCCTGTGCAGCCGATAGGCGTCCAGGCCGGGCCGCGACCCGGTTGGAACAGCTCGCTGCCCACCGCCATCACCGTCTCCCACGCTCTGGGGTCCTTGTGGAAGGAGACGATCTCGACGATGTCGTCGAGGCTCGCCCCGTGCTTCTCCAGCACGCCCCGGATCTGGCCGAAGCAGTAATGCGCCTGGGAGGCGACATCGCCGCGGGCGATGATGTTCTGCTGCCCGTCCGAAGCGACCTGGCCGGAAATACCGATGAGCCGTCCGCTCCTCTTCTTGCTCGCGCCGGAGATGCGCTGATCGTGCCAGTGGACGCTCGGCAGGTTGTGCGCGACCCGGGGGCCGGCGCTGAAGTCCGCGATGGCCCGGTAGCAGCCCACCTGGCCCATCCGGTGCAGGCCGGTCATCCCGATCGCGGTGTAGGACGTGGCCTCGCCGATGGGCAGCCCCTCGACAGTCTCGTTGCACCAGGTATCAACCGCAGCGTCCATGCCCCTGGCGTCGTGGTTGAAGCAGATCATGTCGACGATCTCGTCGAGCGAGCCGCCCGCCGCCTGCATCACGTCCTTGAGCCGGTCGTAGCAGAAGCGCGCCTGCGCCATGTGGTTGGCGGGCGCCACCACGTTGCCGCCATCGTCGGCGGCGACGATGCCGCTGGTGAAGAGATAGTCGCCCTTGCGACAGGCGGCTGATACGGGGAGACCCGCCATCCAGCCGAAGCCCGCCAGGGTCACGCCCTGCTTCTCGCCAGCGCCCACGTGGGCCACCACGCGCACGATGACGTCTAAGCCCGGATCGTGCCCGCCCACCATGCCGAGGGCGGTCCACGCCGGGTAGGGCGCGGAGAACACCTCGCGGCCGACGGCGTAGACAGCATCCATCGTGCGCGGGTCCTTGTGGAAGGTCATCACGTCGAGCACGTCGTCGATCCCGGCGCCGGCCGCCTCCAGCACCGCGCCGGCCCTGGCGAAGGCGTTGCGCGTCTGGGCCTCGACGTCGCCCGCGGCCGTCACCCGACCGTCGTCGGTCACGCTCCCCTGGCCAGAGAGGAACAGGAGGTCGCCAACCTTGACCGCCGCCGAAGCCGGCCGGCCACTCATCCAGGCTTCGCTCGCGGGCGTGAGGTAAGTGCGATCGTCGGCCATCGGTGGATTCTCCTTTCGGCGGTCAGGGGCGCCGGACGACCGGCAGCTCGATGAATGACGGGCGAGCCCCATCGTGAAACACGGTCTGGTGCGCGGGCTGAAGGTCGAAGGCGTGCTCGCCGCCGATCGGCCCGCCGGTGTTGGGGTTGCGGTCGAAGGCCGGGTAGTTGCTGCTCGACACCTCGACCCGCAGGCGATGCCCGGCGCGGAAGACGTGGCAGATCACGCCCACGTCGATGGCGAACTCGTAGACCCGGTGGGGCTCCAGCGGCACCTCGGCCTCCCGGCTCTCGCGAAAGCGACCGCGGATCACGCCCTCGAACAGGTTGATCGAGCGCCCGTCGGGCTCCACGTCGCAGAGCTTCACCGTGAAGTCGGTGTCAGCGGCGCTGGTTGCGGCACTCAGCCGCGCCGTGACGGGACCGGCGGCGAAATAGGGCGCATCCAGCGGCGCCGAGGTGTAGACCAGCACATCGTTCCGGTACTCGACCGGACGCTGGTCCATCGGCCCCATGGGTGCGGTCTGCGGCAGGCAGCAGGAATGGCCGCCCATGCTCGGCACTGGATCGAACGGATTGTAGATGAAGAAGTCCGGCGCCTCGTCGCCTGGCGCTTCCCGGTCCAGCGTCCCGTCTCCGCTCAGCGAATTGGCGCGGCCTCCACTGTGAAGATACCAGCGCTCGGAGCCGGTGCCAGCGAGCGGCCAGGCGTCGGCGTCATGCCAGCGGTTCTCGCCCGTGATGAAGACGTGCACGGGCGGCAGCGCCTCCAGGGCGGAGCGGTCGTCCTTGAGCCAGGCGTCGAACCAGGCGCGCTCGTAGACGCTGACGGTGTTCTTCGCCTCGTCGCCGAAATCTATGGCGCCGACCTGCTGGGTCCACGGGATGTGATACCAGGGGCCGACAATCAGCCGGTGCTCGGCCCGGCCGGCGGCGCTCAGCGCCTCGTATGCTGCGATGGTCTGCGGGATGAAGCTGTCGTACCAGCCGCTGACGTGGAGGCAGGGCACCTCGATCTGCCCGAGCCGGGGTGCGAGCTCCCATTCCTGCCAATAGGCATCGTGGGCGGGGTGGTCCACGTAGTCCTTGAGGAAGGGCATGAGGTCCGGCGTTTCGAGGAAGGGGATGTCCCGGAGTCCGAGCGCCGCCGGCCAGCGGCCGCAGGCTGCCTGCGCCGCGCCGAGGGCGCCGAGCACTTCCCTGTCGTCGCGCCTTCGCGCCGCGTCGCCTGCGAGGATAAGCGCCCAGTCCATCACCGCCGCGAGCCCGAAGGTGCCGCCCACATGGGTGAAGCCCTCGTACATGCCGCCGGGATAGAAGCCCGGCACGGCGGCGGCGAGGTGCGGAGGCTTGAGCGCGGCGGCGAGCAGCTGGTTCACGCCCGGAATGGAGAATCCGAAGCTCCCGATCCGGCCGTTGCACCAGGGCTGGGCCGCGCACCATTCGATGGTGTCGTAGCCGTCCTCGGCATCGAGGCGGAGCGGGTAGAACTCGCCCTCGGAGGCGTAGCGCCCGCGGGTGTCCTCGATCACGACGGCATAGCCGTGGCGCGCGTAGACCGCCGGGTGGTCGTAGACGTAGGTCTGGGCGACGCGCTTGTCGTAGGGCTGGCGCTGGACCAGGGCCGGAACCGGGCCGCCCGAGGCCGGCCGGTAGACGTCGCAGGCGAGGTGCACGCCGTCCCGCATCCGCACCATGACATCGGTCTCGACCACGATGCCTGCGGCCTCGCGCGCGTCCGTCATTTTCGCCCCTCCCTGCTGGCGCGGGAGCGTAGCCCATCTTGGGCTGCCGGTCGAAACGGGCCGCAATTGACTCGTCCCGGCTGCGGGCGGCACACTTCGAAGACGAGGATCATCCGGTGTTTTGCAAAGCGAACAAGGGAGGGAGACAGGTGAGAATCAGGGCAACGAAACGCCTCGCCCGCTGGGCGATTGCCGCCGGCGTGGGCATAGCACTCGCCGCCGGCGTGACCGCCGACAAGGCCGAGGCCAAGACCGAGGACGGCAAGTTCCTCGTCTATTACAGCATGAGCTACGTCGGCAACGCCTGGCAGACGGAGGCCAAGAATACCGTCATCGCCATGGCCAAGGCGCCGCAGTATCGGGATCGGGTCGAGCTCAGGGTCCAGGCCTCCGGCCCCGACGCGCAGAAGCAGATTCAGCAGATGAACGCGATGATCGCGGCCGGCGCAGATGCCATCGTGGCTTTCCCGATCTCGCCGACGGCGCTCAACAAGGTCATCAGGAACGCGTGCAACAAGGGTGTGGTGGTGGCCGTGATCAACGGCGTGACCGAGCCCTGCGCCTACGTCGTGAAGATCGACGGCGTGGCACTCGGCGACTACCGCACCCAGTACGTGATCGACCAGATGGGCGGTAAGGGCAACATCGTCGCGATCACCGGCGTGCCCGGCGTCTCATACGGCGAGGACCACCACAAGGGCTTCAAGCAGGCCGTGGCCCGGCATCCCGAGGTCAACGTGCTGGCCGAGCTCGTGGGCATGTGGAGCCACTCCGAGGCCCGCCTCAAGATGCGAGAGCTGCTGGCCACCAAGAGCTGGGGCGACATCGACGGCATCGTGGCGCAGACCGGCTGCTACACGGTCTCCCAGATGCAGGTGGAGGACGGCTGGTGGCCTGACAACCCGATCATCCCGTGCGCGGGCGAGTCGGCCAACGGCAACCGGCTGCAGATGCTGCCGGTCGATTCCGGAATCGAGGGCGCGCTGGGCAAGAAGGGCCAGTCGATCGGCTCCGGCCTCTGGGCCGTGTCCTACACCTTCAAGACCGCCATGGAGGTGCTCGACGGCAACGAGGACGTTCCGCATCTCAGGTGGTACACCGGCGTCGAGGTCACGCAGGACAACGTGAAGCTCTGCGAGAACGGCACGGCGGAGGAGTTCGCGGCTGGGTGTAACACCATCAAGCCCGGCATCGTCCCGCCCGACTATGCCATCGACTTCTGGTCGCCGCAGGTGCCCGAGCTCGGCTTCCGCGCGGCCACCGAAGGGAAGCTGGACGACGAAACCTGAGGGATCGGCGGCTCGTCCACCATGATCCGTGATGACCGCTGCGCCGGGGCCGGCCGCGAGCTTGGCAGAGCCCCGGCGCACATTTTTTCGCGCGGGCACGCATGAACGATGCGGCGCCCGCCATCGCGGTCGAAGGCCTCTCCAAACGGTTTGACGCGACCGTCGCCCTCGACGACGTCAGCTTTTCCATTCCGCAGGGCGAAATCCGCGCGCTGATCGGCGAGAACGGCGCCGGCAAGTCCACCTTCGTCAAGATTCTGGCCGGGCTGATCCGCGAGGACACCGGCAGCATTCACATATTCGGCGACGACGTGACCATCGGACGCCCGTCGCGCGCGCATGTGCTCGGCATTCAGACGGCGTTTCAGGAAATGACCCTGATCGACGATCTGACCGTCACCCAGAATATGCTGCTGCCCTACGAGCCGCTGGTAGCAGGCCAGATCGACCGGCGCGGGAGCAAGCGCGCCGTCGTGCAGCACTTCGCCCGTCTCGGTCTGGATGACGTGGACCCTAACGCGCTGGTGGGCGACCTCGCGCTCTCGACCCGCCAGAAGATCGAGATCGCGAAGGCGGTCGCGCGCGAGCCCCGTGTGCTGCTGCTGGACGAGCCGACATCCACGCTGTCGGCCGCCGACGTGGACTGGCTCGGCGACCTCATCGACACGCTTCATGCGGATGGCGTGACGATCGTCTTCATCTCGCACCGCATGGCCGAGGTGCGCCGCTTCTGCCAGAGCCTCACGGTGCTCCGCAACGGCTTGCACGTTGGCTCCTACGAGATCGACGAGGTGAGCGATGACGAGGTAGTCAGCCTCGTCATCGGCCGCTCCCTCGGCGCGATCTATCCGGAGCGCGAAAACTACCGCCAGGCCGACGCTTCCGTGCCTGCCTTCGCCGGCGAGGGGCTCACCATCGGCGGCACGCTGGACGATCTCTCCTTCGAGCTCTGGCCCGGCGAGGTGCTGGGCATCGGCGCGCTCCAGGGCATGGGCCAGCGCGAGCTGTTCGAGGCGCTGTTCGGCGAGCGCGGCGTGGATGGCGGCACCATCGCGCTCGGCGGCCGGGCGCTCACGCTCGCCTCGCCCGCCGATGCGGTGCGCGCCGGCATCAGCATGGTGCCGGAGGATCGCAAGACCGAGGCGCTGTTCCTCAGGCTCACCGGCGGGGCCAACGCCTCGATCCCGATCATCGACCGCTTCGCCGCGGCGGGCTGGATCAACCGCAAGGCCGAAGCCGCCGCCGTGGACGAGGTGCTGAACGACCTGCAGGTGCACCCGCGCGCACTTTACAAGGCCGTCTCCTCCTTCTCCGGCGGCAATCAGCAGAAGATCGCCATCGCCAAGTGGCTGCTGGCGCGAAGCCGGGTGCTGCTCACCTTCGACCCGACGCGGGGCGTCGATATCGGCACCAAGCACGAGATCTACGTTCTGATCCGCGCGCTCGCCAAGGCCGGCGCCGCCATCCTCTACTACACGACCGAGATCCCGGAGCTTGTGAACATCTGCGACCGGGTGCTGGTCATGTACCGCGGGCGCGCCGTCAAAGAGTTGATCGGCGACGAGATCACCGAGGAGGCGATCATGGGCTACGCGCTCGGCGCCGAGGGCCCGGAGGAGAGCGCCGGGGCCGCACCTGGGACACAGTCGCAATCAGAGGCGGGAGCGGCCCCGTGAGCGACGTACCGCTCGCCCGCTTGCCGCGGCTCTCCTGGCAGCAGGGACTGGCGCGCAACCGGCGCCTGCTGGTCGCGGTCACGGCCTTTATCGGCATCTTCGTCTGCCTGGACGTGATCTCCCCCGGCCCGATCAGCTACTTCGAGATCAACTTCCTGTCGTCCAACACCGGGCCCCTGGCCTTCGCCGCCATGGGCCAGACGGTGGTGTTCCTGATCGGCGGGTTCGACCTCTCCTGCGGCGCCGTGCTCTCGCTGGTCAACGTGATCATGGCGCTGCACACCACCGATTCCCTCTGGAGCCAGGTCCTAATGTGCTTCGCGGGGCTCGGCATCGGGGCCTCGGTCGGCGCGATCAACGGCTTCTTCATCGCCTACATGCGGCTGCAGCCGGTGGTGGTGACGCTGGCGGTGATGTTCATCATCCTGGGCCTCAACCTGCTGCTGATGCCGGACCCGGGCGGCTACATCCCCTACGGCCTTTCGATGGTCTTCACCGGCGATTTGATCCCGGACGGCTTCCCCGCCGCGCTCCTGGTCATCCTGTTGGCGCTGGGTGTCTGGGCGATCATCAAGCGCTCGCGCTTCGGCACTGCGCTCTATGCCGTCGGCAGCAACGAGGACGCAGCCTTCGCCAACGGCATCAACGTCGCGCGCACCAAGTTCTTCGGCTACATGCTGGCCGGCACCTTCTACGGCGCGGGCGGGGTCTTCCTCAGCGCCCAGACCAGCTCGGGCGGCCCGCTGGTGGGCAGCGGCATGCTGCTGCTCATCTTCGCCGCGACCATCCTGGGCGGCACCCGGATCGGCGGCGGCGAGGGCGGCTGCCTCGGCACGGTGTTCGCGGCGTTCACGCTGATGCTGATCTCGAACGTGCTGATCGTGCTCAACTGGTCGACACACGTCATGCCGATCACCGAGGCGGTGATCCTGCTGTTGGCGGTGATCGGCGCCTCCATCGGGCGTGACTCCTCGATCGCCGAGTACTGGCGGGTGACCGGCCTCAAGATATCCGGACTCAGGCATCGCAGCCTGCCATCCTTCCACGGCGGCGCGAGGGCCAATACCGGCCGGCTGGCCACGAGCTGGACCCCGCGGGTAAGCGACGAGCTCAAGGGGCCGCAGCCCTGGCAATGGACCACCAAGAACTGGGACGTGCTGCGCCTGATGGTGCCGGCCTGGACGCTGCTGGTCGTGGTCTACATCCTCGTGGTCGCGGTCATCGGCGGCGAGAGCGTGAGCGTCCACTACCTCAACTCGCTGCTCACGCTCGGGCTCTTCCTGGCCGTGCTGGGCCTCGGGCAAGGCGCCGTGGTGCTGACCGGCGGACTCGACCTCTCGGTGCCGCACACATTGGCCTTCACCGGCGTCGTGCTGGCCGCGCTCTGCAACGGGATGGACGGGCCGGCCTATTGGGCGGTGCCGCTGGTGCTGGCGATCGGTATCGGCGTTGGCCTCTTCAACGGCATCGGCGTGGTGCTGTTCGGCATGCCGGCGATCGTCGTCACGCTGGCCACTAACGGGATCATGCAGGGTGCCGGCCTGCTTTTCACCGGCGGCATTCCCACCGGGCGCTCGCCGCCGGCGCTGGTGTGGTTCTTTACCGAGCGGCTCACCGGGCTCGCGCCCGCCGCCTGGTTCCTCATCGGCTTCGCCGGCGTGGCTTACGTCGTACTGCATCGCACCACCTTCGGCCGGCGCGTCTTCGCGGTCGGCAACAGCGCGCGGGTGGCGCGGCTCTCCGGCGTTCGGGTCGACTGGACGGTGCTCGGCGTCTACGTGCTGAGCGGCTTCTGCTCGGCGCTTGCCGGCGTGCTGATGACCGGCTTCTCCACCGTCTCCTTCCTCAACATGGGTCAGCGCTTCCTGCTGCCGGCGATCGCCGTCGTGCTGGTCGGCGGCACGCTCGCCGTCGGCGGGCGCGGGCACTACCTCGGCATCTTCGGCGGCGCCCTGCTGCTGACGGCGGTCGGCACGCTGGTCTCCGGCTCGGAGCTTCACTTCGCCTGGCGCGACATCATCTTCGGCATCGTCGTGCTCGGCGCCGTGCTGACGCTGCGCGAACGAGCGACCTGACGACCCTCCGCGAGCAAACAGGAGACGTGTCTGGGTCAGGCCCGCGTCGGCGGGAACTCCCGGCCGAGCCACTCAGTGTAGAAGCCTTCGAGGTCCGGCTCGAAGCTGTGCACGATGGGATAGCCCGGCGGCACCGCCTCCACCTCGAGCAGCGAGCCGTCGAGCGGATCGTAGTATTCGCGGAGCTCCATCCATGCCGGGTCCGCATGCATCCACTTGGGATAGATCTCCTGCATCTTCTCGTCGGTATCCCGCACGGCGATGCGCGCCTTGAGCTTCCAGTTCTCCCGGTAGTCGCCGAACTCGTGGCCGCTCATGCTCTTGGTGACGATGGACCCGTCGTCTTTGAGCACAATGAAGAGCTTGGGGCCGAGAGGCAGAAGCACCTGGTCGTCCCAAGGCACTTGCTCCTGGAGAACGGCGAGGAAGGTGTCGAAGCGCTCCGCGTCCTTGAACGCGCTCATCATCTGCTTGAGCTGCGGCCAGGGCAGCGTGCCGTGGTAGAGCTCTTCGATCGTGGCCTTGTCGTAGGCGGTCATCGTATCTCTCCCCCGCCTAGCGATCGCGGCCCGAAGCATCGCCGTTGGGCGGAGTCCAGTCCACGGGCAGGCCCCAGAAATCCTTGTAGAGCGCCGCCCAGTTCTCGGAGAGCGCGATGCTTTCGCGGTAGGCCTTGGCGACCGGCTCGATGAAGTCGAGATCGGCCGCGCGGCCGCGTTGACCCTCCATCCACTCCTCGACCGGCAGGCTGCCGGCGAGACGCTGCTTGCGCATGTCGGCGCGGAGCGTATCGGTCCCGTTCTGGTCCAGCACCCAATGCCCGTCGGCATCCTGCTCGGCGACGACGCCGTAGGTCGTCGGCGCGAAGCGGGACAGCACGTCGCCCGAGTTCAGGTCGGCGACGACGGCCTCCGGATCGCGGTCGAGCGGATCGCCCAGGCCGTGGCCGCCGTTGAGCACGCTCAGGTAGAGGTCGTATTCGCTCTGAGACACCGGGAAGTGATGGCAGCGGCGGTCGATCAGGTGATCGGCCTCCACGTTCGCCACGATCTGGCTGTCCTCCGTATCCCTGTCCTCGACCGGATAGGGCAGGCCCTGGGCGATCCTCTCCTTCATGTCGGTGTTGGTGATCATGTGGCGGTAGCCGCTGGAGCCGGGATAGCCGCCGTAAAGGCCCGAGGTCTGGAAGACATGACCGCTGTTGCAGTGGAAGAGAATCTGCCGCTCGGTGCCGTAGAGCATGCGCACGCATTCCCAGCCCGAGCCGCCGCGCTGCTTGCCCGGCCCGCCGGTATTGGGGCGGATCCGGCGGCCGAAGTAGAGCAGCGGCTCAGTCAGCTCCCAGGCTTCCACATCGCCCATGTCTCCTTCCGGATTCCACATCGCCGCGCCCGAGACCTCGCCGTCGTAGCCCCAGCGGGCGGAGATGCCGCAGCTCGAATGCTCGAAGTTCGACCAGCCGGCATCGAGGCCGTGGTGGTTGATGCCCCCGCCTTGCGTGATGTTGCCGGTGAAGGGATAGGCGGCCAGCACCTCTTCCAGGTAGCCGCGCGCGGTGAAGGCGCGGCTTAGCGCATGGATCAGCCCCGTGAAGCAAGGGATCAGGAAAATCCAGGAGAGAGTGTTGGAGACGCTCCTGTTGTCGGGGTTGGACCAGGTGCCGTAGGGCGTATTGAACGAAGTCGCGAGATAGGCGCCGTCGTTGACCTTGTCGTTGGGCACGAGGGTCTGCGAGAGCACGACCCAGAGCCCGCCCTGCAGCCCGGACGGCGTGCAGTTGAACGAGTGGTAGCCCCACTTGTTGGCGCCGTCGAGATCGACGTGGAAGGAGGCGTCCCGCCCGATGGTGAGCGAGAGCGGGCAGTTCATCATCGAATTGACCGCCGCGTAGTCCGGCATCAGCCCCTTGTCCTCCTCATGGGGCACATCCATGAAGGAGGGCACGCGGTAGATGCCCGGCACCGTCATCTGCGTGAGGTTGCGCTTGAAGGCGCGTCGCGCGTCCTCGATCACCTCGCACATGAATAGCTTGTAAGTGTCGATGCCTTCTTCCGCGATCAGCCGCTCGACCGTCGCCCGGATGATCTGACAGCCGGCGATGCGGCACTTCTCGTCAAGCACCCAGTAGAACGGCATCCGCACCGCGGTCTCGATGCGGTTCTCGTAGTCGCGGTTGAGCGTGTCGTTGGACCCCACCTTCATGCACGACAGAATCAGCCCGTCCTCGTAGCGGCTCACGGTGCCGATGGGCATGCTGGCCGGCTGCGGGGCGCCCACGTCCAGCTCGTGCACCACGCCGGCGGCCCAGCCGACGATCTCGCCCTCGTGGAAGAGGGGCACGAAGTTCATGACGTCGGCGTTGTGGACGCCGCCGAGCTGCGGATCGTTGTTGACGAAGATGTCGCCGGGCGCGATTCCGGGATTGATCTCGTAGTCCGAGCGGATCATGTGCTTGATCGCCATGGACATGGTGTGGACGTGCGCCATGATCCCGGTGCTGAGGGTGATGGCGTCCCCTTCCGGCGTATAGAGGGCGAAGCAGAGCTCGCCGACCTCGCGCACGATCGGGCTCGCGGAGATGTTCATCGCCGTCTCGCGCGCGCCCACCAGGCCGCCGCGCAGGCGCGAGAACATTTTTTCGTAGCGGATGGGCTCGGCGGCCTTGAGCGGGAGCTCGTCGAGACCTCCATAGTGGCCGGTCTCCGCGAAGATTCTCTCGCTCTCCTCCAGCATCCCGGCGAGCGAGGCACCACCCCAGCCGATCCCGTAGTCATGCTCCAGTGCGACGTTGCTCACTTCAGCCTCCGCTGCTCTTCCGACCGGCCTGCGGCCTAGCCCGCGTCGGTCGTCAGGTGAAAGATGCTGTGCCGGTCGAGCCGTGCCGTCCGGCCCGCAGGCACCAGCATGGTCGATGCAGGCGATTCGACGATGGCCGGCCCCTCGATGACGTTACCCGGCCTGAGCCCCTGCAAGTCGAGAATTTGCGCCGGCACCCACTGGCCGTCCGCATAGATGTTGCGCCCTGCCTTGAGCGCGGCGGCGGGCGGAGTCGGCCCTTCGTCCGCCTCGTCCGGCAACTCCGGCTTCTCCACGGGCGTGGACCCGGTCATCACCACCGCCGTCACCATGTATCCGAACTGCGGCGTGCGGGCGGCGAGGCCGTACATCTTGCCGTATTCGGCCTCGAAGCCGCTGCAGAGCCCGTCCAGCATCTCTTCCAGGTTCGATCCGTAGCCGTCGTCAACCGGGACTTCGAGATCGTTCAACTGGCCATAGTAGAGCATCCGGGCCGCCGGCCGGTAGCTGACGGCCTCCGGGCGCACGCCGCTCTTCTCGAACTCGGCGTTGACCTGCTCCTTCAGCTCGTCCCAGGCGGCGATGATCGCGTCGGCCACGGCGCGCCGCTTCTCGGCGCCGTCGCCGGGGAGCAGCGCCATGTCCAGGGTCTTGTCGTAGCGATAAGCGTATTCGCCGCAGGCGCAGCCGAATGCCGAGAAGCCGGGCGCCCAGGCCGGCACGAGGATGTCGTCGAAGGCGAGCCCCTGGCTGTAGTCGGCGACATGAAGCGGACCGCCGCCGCCGTAGCAGAGCAGCGTGTAGCTCTCGGGCGTGTAGCCCTTGCCGAGGATCAAGCCGAGCAGGCTGTTCTTCAACTGATCCTCGAACAGCTCCAGCACGCCGGCGGCGGCCTGATAGACGTCGATGCCGAGCGGGTCTGCGACCTGCGCGCGGACGGCATCGATTGCGCGTTCCCGGCTCAGCGTGATGTCGCCGCCCAGGAAGTAGTCGGGATTGAGATAGCCCAGCACGATGTTGCAATCGGTGATGGTCACGGTCTCGACCCCGCCTTCGGGCCAGGAGACACCGATCATGGCGCCGGCACTGTCCGGCCCGATCTCGATGCGGTTGGTGATCGGGTTGACGCGGACGTAGGAGCCGGTGCCCGAGCCCACGGAATCGATCCGCACCATCGGCATGTTGAGCAGAATCCGGCCGATGTCGGGCGCGTGCTTGGTGGAGAACTCGCCATCCGTGATCAGCGCGATATCGAATGAGGTGCCGCCGATATCGGTGCACGCGATGTTGGGCACGCCGATCCGCTCGCTCAGGAACTTGCTGCCCACGACCCCGCCGATCGGCCCGCTGATCATGGTCCGCGCGAGCTCCCGCGCGTTGATCGAGATGGTGCCGCCGTGGCTCGCCATGATCCGGAGCTCGAACCTGCCGCCCGCCTGCCGACAGACCTCCTGCACCACCTGCAGGGTCTCGCGCGAGGGCTCCGCCGCGTAGGCCTCCATGATGGTCGAGTTGAGGCGCGGGAAGTCCTGGCGCGTCGGGTAAAGCTCGCTCGACAGGTAGATGGGCTTCTCGGCCACCCCGCGCTCGGCCATGACTTCGGCGCCGATCTCGCGCACCCGCCGCTCGTGGTCCTTGTTCTTGTAGGAGAACAGCAGGCAGACCACGATCGACGCGACATCGTGGTCGATCAGCCGGTCTACGGCGTCGCGCACGTCGCCTTCGTAAAGCGGGATGATCTCCCTGCCGAACAGGTCGATGCGCCCGCGCACGCCCAGGATGCGTTCGCGCGGCACCAGCGGCTCGTTGTGGTGGTGCGTGATGACGTGGAGGCGGTCGGAGAACGGATAGCCGAGGTAGGTCTGGATGGCGCGCTCGGTCCTGAGATAGTCCTCCATGCCCCCGCTCACGATGACGCCGACCTCGCGCCCCTTGCGCTCCAGCAGGCGATTGAGCATGGCGGTGCCGGAATAAATCCCGGTCTTGAGGTGAGGGAAGCTCGCGTCCAGCCCCAGGTCCCAGTAGTTCAGTGCGTCCTTCGCCGACTGGATGAAGCCGATGGATTCATCGTGCGGCGTGGTCTGCGCCTTGCCGACGACGAAGTTGCCGTCCTGATCGATAAGGAAGGTGTCCGTCATCGTCCCGCCCGCGTCGATGGCGAGGATCTGCGGGATCAACGCGTTCTCGGGCATCGCTTGCGTCCCCGTCGCGGAAGCCGGGCGCTACTATGCCGCATAGTCAGGCCCCGGTCGAAGCGCGGTTCGACACCGCGCGGCGCTTGCGGCCCTCAGAGGGGGCGGGTAGCCTCTCGCCCGGTTGCCGAGCGCGGCCGTCAGAAGTGCCGCGCGGCGCCCACGAGCCCGGTGCCCATGCAAAAGCTCCTGATTGCGAACCGGGGCGAGATCGCCTGCCGGATCATGCGAAGCGCGCGGTCGCTCGGCATCGCGACCGTCGCGGTCTATTCGGAAGCCGACGCCGCCACCCGCCATGTCGCCGAGGCCGACGAGGCGCTGCCCATCGGGCCTGCGGCCGCGAAGGAAAGCTACCTCGTCGCCGACAAGATCATCGCGGCGGCGCGCGAAAGCGGCGCCGATGCGATCCATCCGGGCTATGGCTTCCTGGCCGAGAACCCTGCGTTCGCGCAGGCCGTGGAGGACGCCGGCCTGATCTGGGTCGGCCCTACGGCGGAGAGCATCGCCGCCATGGGCGACAAGGAGCGCGCCCGCATCATCGCCCGTGACGCGGGCCTCCCCATCGTCCCCGGCAGCGCGCGGCTCACGGCAGATGACCCCTCTGGCCTTGAGGAAGCGGCCGAGGCTGTGGGCTTCCCGCTGCTGGTCAAGGCCTCGGCCGGCGGCGGCGGCATCGGGATGCGGCAGGTGGACGATCCGGCCAAGCTCGCCGATGTGGTCGGCGCCACCCAGACCATGGCCGAGCGCGCGTTCGGCGACGGCACGGTCTACCTGGAGAGGCTGGTGCAACGCCCGCGTCATGTCGAGATCCAGGTGTTCGGGCACGGCGACGGGCGCGGCTTCCACCTGATGGAGCGCGAATGCTCGGTGCAGCGGCGCTTCCAGAAGATCGTCGAGGAGGCGCCCTCGCCTGCGGTGGATTCCGCGCTCCGGGCGCGCATGACGGGCGCGGCCCTCGCCCTGGTGGAACGCGAGCGCTATCGCGGCGCCGGCACGGTCGAATTCATCTTGGCTCCGGACGGTGAGTTCTACTTCCTGGAGATGAACACGCGCATCCAGGTGGAGCACCCGGCGACGGAGATGATCACGGGGCTCGACCTTGTCGGGCTGCAGCTTCGGCTTGCGCGGGGCGAGGACCTCTCGGGGCTCGCCGCGCCGGCGGGAGGGCCCGATGGCCACGCCATCGAATGCCGCATCTACGCCGAGAACCCGGACAAGAACTTCCTGCCCTCGCCGGGCCTGCTGGAGCGCTTCGCGCCGCCGCCGGAGGGTGACGGCATTCGCCTCGATACCGGGGTTGCGGAAGGCGACCGGATCACGCCCTTCTACGATCCCATGATCGCCAAGCTCGTGGCCCACGGCAGCAACCGCGACGCCGCCATCGACAGGATGCTGACGGCCCTCGGCGAATTCCGTATAGAGGGGATCGTCACCAACATCGACTTTCTGCACCGCGTGATTGACCATGATGCCTTTCGCGCCGGGAACACCCACACCGGCTTCGTGGACGAGCATCGGTCCGATTTGATGGGCGCCTGAACGCCCGCCCGAGAGAGCCGCGCCATGATCTACGACGAGCCCAAGTTCCTCCCCGGCGGCGATCGCTACGTGCTGATCGAGTTCGGCAACGAGATGAACCTCGAGCTGAACTTCGTCGCCCAGGGGCTGGCGGCACGCATCGTCGCCGACAAGACTAAGGGCATCGTCGAGACCGCGCCCTGCTTCGCCTCGATGCTGGTCCACTATGAGCCGCGCGAAATCTCCTACGACGACGTGGTCAAGGAGCTGAAGGCGCTGATCGCGAGCCTGGGTTCCACCGACGACATCGAGCTCGACAGCCGGCTCTTCCTGTTCGAGACCATGTACCTCGACCCCTGGACCAGGGAGTGCATCGAGGACTACAGCGACAAGATCACGCCCAAGGAATACGACCCGGACATGGTGGCGCGGCTCAACGGCCTCGCCGATCGCGACCAGCTCGTCCGCGTCCATTCAAGCTCGGAATACTGGGTCGCCTCTCTCGGCTTCTGGCCGGGCCTGCCCTTCCTCCAGCCTCTCGACCCGCGGGCGATGATCACCGTGCCCAAGTACAACCCGCCCCGCACCTGGACGCCCCAGGGCACGGTCGGCATGGGGGGCTCCGCGAGCGCGATCTATCCGGTCAACACGCCGGGGGGCTATCAGCTGCTCGGACGCACCCCAGTGCCGATCTGGGACACGGAGAAGCGATTCGATGTCTTCGGCGGCGATATCGTGCTGTTCCAGCCGGGTGATCGGATCAAGTTCGTCCCCGTGACCCAGGAAGGCTACGAACAGGCGGAAGCGCGGATCGAAGACGGCACGTACCTCTACAACGTGGTCGAGTATCAGCGTTTCTCGGTGCACAACTATCGGGCGTGGGTCGGGAAGCTGGACCAGAGACAGCGGTTCTGATCGGGGAGGCAGAGGAGCGCCTCATGGGCGTCACGCGCCGGGGTGTGCTGTTCGGGGCGGGCGCTGCGCTCGCGGCGCCTGCACTTGGAGCGTCTGCCGCAGAGGCGCTCGTCAAGCGCATTCCGGCTACCGGAGAGCCGGTGCCTTCGGTCGGGATCGGAAGCTGGATCACCTTCAACGTGGGCGACGATCCGCTGCTGCGCGCCGAATGCCGCGCCGTCATGGCCGCCTTCTTCGAGGAGGGCGGGGGCATGGTCGATTCCTCGCCCATGTACGGCTCCTCGCAGGCGGTGATCGGCGACGCGCTGCAGGCGCTGGACCGCCCGCCCGGCCTCTTCTCCGCCGACAAGGTCTGGACCGATGCCTCCGACGGCCCGGCGCAGATCGCGGAAACAACCCGGCGCTGGGGTGTGCGGCGTTTCGACCTTCTGCAGGTCCACAACCTGATCGACTGGGAAGCCAATCTCGACACTCTCGAGGCCATGAAGGAGGCCGGCCGGCTGCGCTACACCGGCGTCACCACCTCGCACGGCCGCAGGCACGAGGAGCTTGAGGAGGTCATGCGCCGCCGGCCGCCCGATTTCGTCCAGCTCACCTACAACGTCGTCGATCGGGAGGTGGAACGCCGCCTGCTGCCCCTCGCCCTGGAGCAGGGGATCGCGGTCATCTGCAACCGGCCGTTCCAGCGCGGCCGGCTACCGGACCGGCTCGCGGGCCACCCGCTGCCCGGCTGGGCCGGCGAGATCGGGGTCGCCACATGGCCGCAGTTCCTGCTGAAGTTCATTATCTCGCACCCCGCGGTCACGGCCGCCATCCCCGCGACGCGTCAGGTCGATCATGTGCGCGAGAACAAGTCCGCCGCATTTGGCCCCATGCCGGACGCCGCCATGCGCCGTCGTATGGCGGCGTATGTGCAAAGCCTGTAGGGCCGCCCGAGATTCCCCCTCCTCACCCCGTCCCTCTCCTCCCCGGCGGGGAAAAGAGGGAGAAGATGCCGCGCCGCTTTCGTTCCCCCTCCTCCTGGGAGGAGGGGGACAGGGGGAGGTGGGTGTTTTTCGGGACGCCGCGATCCGGTTCTGTCGGATAGTGCTCTAGCCTAGCCGTGTCCTGGACGCTGGAGGACCTTCTGCTATTCGAGCCGCGGGTCTATTGGCGGCTCTTCGCGCTGGAAAACGAGTCGGTCTGGCCGGCTCAGCCCGTGGTGCTGGCAGCCGCAGCACTGCTCACCCTCGGTTTTGCCTTGGATCGGCGGCCGTCCGGGCGCTGGCTCGGCCCGGTGCTGGGCGCCGCCTGGCTCTGGACCGGCTGGCCGTTCGTCGCACTGCGTTACGGCACGGTCAACTGGGCAGCACCCACGCTCGCCTGGGGCTTCTACGCCGAAGCCGCGCTGCTGGCGGGGTTCGGCCTCTCGGGCCGGATCGTCTTTCTCCAGCACGGTCGTAGCGCCTGGTTGGGTCTCGGCCTGTTCGCGGCGGCGCTGGTCTGGCCCGCTCTTGCGCCGCTGGACGGACGGCCCTGGAACGAAGCCGAGGTCTTGGCGATTGCGCCGGACCCCACGGCCATCGCCACGCTCGGCCTGCTCGCGCTCGCTGAGCGCAGCCGGTGGACGGCTCTCCTAGGCATCGCCCCGGTGCTGTGGCTTGCGCTCTCCACGCTTACGCTCGTCACGTTGGGCGCCTGGCAGGGCTGGGCGGTGTTTGTCGCCCTGCTCGCCGGCCTCGCCGCCTGGGCCGCCCCCTTGGTGAGATTGCCTCGTTAGAGGTGTGCCTTGGGTCCGCGGCCGCCACCCTGCACCGCCTCGCGGCGCGCGATGTAGATGCCGCTCGCGACGATCAGCCCCGCGCCCAGCCAGGTCCACAGGTCGACTCTATCGCCGAACCAGAGGAAGCCGACCACCGCGGCGCCGAGCAGCTGGCCGTAGTCGAAGGGACCGACCACCGAGGCACGGCCATACTGGTAGGCCTTGATTACCAGGAAGTGGCCACCGCCGCCGAACACGCCGAGGCCGATGAAGGCGCCCCAGTGGGTGAGCTCCGTCGGCCAGGTCCAGAAGAACGGACCGGCGGCCGTGGTCGCTACCAGCGCCACGATGATCGTGTAGATCGCGGTGGTGCGGTAGTCGTCCTGCGCCGCGAGCTGGCGGGTCTGGATCTGGAAGAGCGCGTAGGCGGCGGCAGCACCCAGCACCAGCAGGAAGGACCAGTGGATGATCTCGCCGCCGGGTCGGAAGATCACCGCCGCACCGGCGAAGCCCACCGCCACGGCGATCCAGCGCCGGGGACCCACCCGCTCGCCCAGCATCGGCACCGAGAGGGCGACGACCATGAGCGGCGCGGTGAAGAAGGCCATCGTTATCGCCGTGAGCGACACGTGCGAGAGCGCGATGATGTAGAGCACCAGCGCCACGAGCTGCAGCGAGGAGCGGACGAGCTGGAGGCCCGGCCGGTTGCTGCGCAGGATGCGGAGCCCGCCATAGGGAAGGAACAGCCCGAGCATCCACGCCATGTGGACGATCGAGCGCATCCACATGATCTGCACGATCGAGTAGTCGTTCGACAGGAGATACTTCACCAGCGCGTTGAGAAGAGGGAAGACGACGATGGCGACGAGGCACATGAAGAGAATGCCCCGGAGCGAATCGTCGAAACGCGCGGGCGACGTGGTCATCGGCTTCTTCTAGAGCGTTTCCGCTTTGCACGGAAACGCTCTAGCTTCTCTGTCGCTCACGGCAGCCGGCCTGCGGCCGGCGCCTCCGCGTCGCGCGTCCACGCGCGCGGGCGCGCGAGGGCGCCGCAGGGGCGGCGGGCCGCAGTCACGGCCTGTCGCGTGTCCATCCAGGATGGACACGCTCTGGGGGATCGCCCGGTGCCGTGCCAGGGGCGCGCCGCTCAGCCCGCCGTCCGTCGTATGCGCGCCTCCCGGTGGGCGATGTAGAGGCCGCTTGCGATGATCACGGCGGCGCCGACCCAGGTCCAGACATCGGGAACTTCGCCGAATATCGCGAAGCCGAAGATGCTGGCGCCCACCAGCTGGCTGTAGTCGAAGGGGCCGACCAGCGAGGCCTCGGCGTATTGATAGGCCTTGATGATGAAGTAGTGGGCGAGGCCGCCAACCACGCCGAGCGACAGGAACAGCAGCCAGTCCACCGTGTTCCTGGGCATTTCCCAGAAGAACGGCACCGCGACCGTGGCCACGATAAAGGCGGCGAGGATGGTATAGACCGCCGTCGTGCGCGGATCGTCGTGGCCCGCGAGCTTGCGGGTCTGGATCTGGTAGATGGCGTAGAAGAAGGCGCCGCCGAGCACCAGCAGCGCACCCCAGTGCACCACGTCGGCGCCGGGGCGGAGGACGATCAGCACGCCGGCGAAGCCGACGAACACCGCCGCCCAGCGGCGCGGCCCCACGCGCTCGCCCAGGAAGGGCACGGAGAGCGCCACCAGCATCAGCGGGCCGGTGAAGAGCACCATGGTGACGGTCGTGATCGGCGTCCAGAAGAGCGCCACCCAGATCAGCGTGAAGGTGACGAGCTGGGTGAGCGAGCGGATCGACTGCAGCCACGGGCGGCGGCTCGCGAAGACCCTCGGCCCCATCGCCGGCATGAAGAGCACCACCATGAAGCCCAGGTGCACGACGCAGCGGAACCAGATGATCTGCACCATGTGGTAGTCGGCGATGAGCGCCTTCACGAGGGCGTTCAGCCCCGGCAGCCCGAAGCCTGCGGCCACGCACATGTAGAGGACGCCGAGCAACGGCGCGGCCGACGCGGATTGCGGGGGGACCATGCGACCTTCTAGCCTGGATTTCTCATCCGGGTCACGACCAGCGCCGCGCGCGGCATCGGACGAGGAGTCCGACCATGATCGGGACCGGGCCGCGCCGCAGGCGCGTAGCCAAGCGAGCGGAGCGAGCGCCCGGCGCCTGAGGGAAATGGTTAAACCGGCGCTCACTCCGGCCCGAGGGACAGGATCGATGTGGGGCTGGTGCGATACACCCGCGGAGCGATTTCCGTCCAGGATTCATAGTGATTAGCCGGGCTCGAGTGGGATTCGCCGGGATTATTCTGGACTGCGGGGAACTCTGCGGGATTCCACGGGTCCACCGGCACCGACGTGACGGTGCGGGGAGCAGGCGGCGGCGGGGGCGGATCGCCCTCCACCTCCGCCCGGATGATGGCGACCGCCTCCGGCGAGAGCCCGCCCTGGCGCTTGGGCTGGTTGGCCTGCGCCGCCTTCTCCGCCGCGCGCTCGCGGTCCTTGCGGAGCTTGTCGGTGGCCTCGATGCGCTTGAGGATGTGGGAGAACCGGTCGAGCTCCTTCATCGGCACGGGCTCGTCCCGCCCGCGGAGATCGGCCATGGTGTCGAGCACCATGGATTGCAGGGTCTCGATCAGGATGCGCCCAACGTCGCCTTCCGGTCGCTCGCCGAGCGCTTGCGCCCACGCCTTGATGGTGCGGTCGGTCTCCTGCTGCTGGCGGATCAGATCGCGCATGGTCTTAGCGTAGCGGCCGACGGCCGAGCGCGAGCAGTCCTCGCCGTCGGCCCGGATGCGGGCTGTGATCTCGTCGATGGTTGCGCCGTCCGCGATGGCCTGATCGACGGCCTCGCGGAGTTCGGCCGGCAGGCGCTTGATGGAGGAGCGGCCGAATGCCGCAGCCGGCGTGGTCTGTCGGGTTTCGTTTTGCATGGCGTGGCTATGCTCTCGGGATGTTTCCTGGCTCATCCCCCGATGCTGCCTCGCCCCGCCCGCCCTGTGCATCGCACCATGGTCCGGGGAGTCGCGCACGCCCTCCCCCAACCACTCGTCATGCGCGGACTTGATCCGCGCATCCATTTCGGCCCCGTGCGGCGGCGCGATGTGGATGGCCGCAACAAGTGCGGCCATGACGCCTCAATGGAGATACAGACCGCGCGCGGCAGCGGACGTGGTAACTGCTGTATGGAGGGCCGGACCGAAGGTCCGGAGCGCGCGACCGCGCGCCGTAGGCGCGGAGCCAAGCGAGTGGAACGAGCGCCCGGCGACTGAGCCAAACGAAAGGACTTGCCCGCGCTCCCCCACCGTCATGCGCGGACTTGATCCGCGCATCCATATCGGCCCTGTGCGGGGGCGCGACGTGGATGGCCGCAACGAGTGCGGCCATGACGAGAGGAGAACGGTGCGTCCGCTCCAGCCGTGTGGCGTTCAGGCGGCAGGGGTCTCGGCGGGGAGGGGCGGCCTGCCGAGGATCATGTCGGCCGCCTTCTCCGCAATCATGATGGTCGGCGCTGCGGTATTGCTGCTCGTGATGAGCGGCATGACCGAGGCGTCGACGACCCGGAGCCTCTCCGCGCCGCGCAAGCGCAGCTCCGCGTCCACCACGGCGCGCTCGTCCCGGCCCATGCGGCAGGTGCCGACCGGGTGCCAGACGGTCGTCAGGTTGGCCCTGATCCAGGCGTCGATCTCGTCGTCCGACTGCGCGTTCGCGCCCGGTGCGATCTCGTCGCCGCGATAGGGGTCGAACGGCGCCTGGGCCATGATCCGCCGCGCGAAGCGCACCGCGTCGCGCATCACCCTGCGGTCGGTCTCCGCGCTCAGCGTGTTGGCGTGGATCGACGGCGCCGCATGAGCGTCTGCGGCGGCGATGCGGACCTCGCCCCGGCTCTCGGGCCGGAGCTGATAGCAGTGGGTGAGGAAGCCGTGGCGGCCCTGCTTCTTGCGGGTGACGTCGAGGGTAAGGCCGGGGATGAAGGTGACTTGAAGATCGGGCGCATCGAGCCCGTCCCGGCTGCGCGCGAAGCCGCCGGCCTCCAGCGCAATCGAGGTGCCGGGCCCGGTGCCGAAGAGGTAGGCGCGGAGGCATGCGAGCGCCGCGCGGTCCGGCCTCAACAGGCCGTAGAGCGCGACCGGCTGGGTGCACGCGAATTGCACGTAGACGCCCGCGTGATCCTGCAGGTTGCGTCCCACGTCCGGGCTTTCCGCCACGACCTCGATTCCGAGGGAGCGGAGATGCTCCGGCGCGCCCACGCCCGAGAGCTGCAAGAGCTGGGGCGAATTGACGGTGCCGGCGCAGAGGATCGCCTCGCGGCGCGCGCGAACTTCGCGCCGCTGCCCGCCTTGCCGGTAGGCCACGCCCACGCAGCGCCGGCCCTCGAACAGCAGCCGCTCGACATGGGCGCGGAGCACGACACGCAGATTGCGCCGCTCCCGCACCGGCAGGATGAAGGCATGGCCGGTGTTCACGCGGCGCCCCTGGTCGACGCAGAAATCCTGCCGGCCCATGCCCTCCTGCACTGCGCCGTTGAAGTCGTCGTTGCGCGGCAGGCCCAGCGCCTCGCAGGCCTCGAGGAAGACGTCGTAGAGCGGGTTCTTCGACTGGGCGCGATTGACGCGAAGCGGGCCGTCGCTGCCGTGGTAGGCGTCGCTGCGGGAGCCGTGCCCCTCCGCCCGCTTGAAGTAGGGCAGCACGCTCTCGTAATCCCAGCCGTCGAGGCCGCGCTGGCGCCAGCCGTCGTAGTCCATGCGGTTGCCGCGCATGTACATCATGCCGTTGATGGCGGACGTGCCGCCCAGCACCTTGCCGCGCGGCCAGGGGACGCGGCGGCCGTCGAGATGGGGCTCGGGCTCGGTCTCGTAGCTCCAGTTGATCGAGCGCATGAAGTAGACGAGGCCCGCCATTAGCGGGATGTGGATGAAGGGATGGCGCGCCTCGCCGCCGGCCTCCAGCAGTGCCACGCTGGTCTTCGGCTCGGCCGAGAGCCGGTTGGCCAGAACGCAGCCGGCGGTGCCGCCGCCGATCACGACGAAATCGTGCTCGTCCGCCATGCTTCCCCCTGCATCGTGGCGGAGTGTGTCTTAGACTGCGCCGCCCGCAACCGCCAGCACGGATCCCGCCATGGCCTTCGACACCCTGTTCAGCCCCATCACGGTGGGCGGCCGCGAACTGCGCAACCGCATCGTGCACGCCGCGACCGTCACCGGGCTCGGCCGGGACCGCGCCGTGACCGACCGCCTCATCGCCTATCACGCGGCGCGGGCGCGCGGCGGCACGGCGATGATCGTGACCGAGCTGATGAACGTCCACCCCACCAGCACCGGCGCGCCGATCCTGGTGAGCATCCACGACGAGGCCAATCTGGGCGGGCTCGCGCGCTGGGCCGAGGCGGTGGAGCGCCACGGCTGCCGGCTGGTGGGCCAGCTCGGCCATATCGGCCGCCAGCAGCTCTGGGGCCTCGATTCCGTGCCGCGCAGCGCGTCCTCGCAGCCGGAGGTGCTCTACTGGAACTCGGCCCGCCCGCTCGCCGAGGACGAGATCGCGGGCGTCATCGCGGGCTATGCGGAGAGCGCGGAGCGGCTGAAGCGCGCGGGCTTCAGCGGGGTCGAGCTGCACGGCGCGCACGGCTACCTGATCGCGCAGTTCCTCTCGCCCGCCTGCAACGACCGGACGGACGGCTACGGCGGCAGCTTCGAGGGCCGCACCCGCTTCATGCGCGAGGCGATGGCGGCGGTCCGCGCGGCCTGCGGCGACGACTTCATCGTCGGCATCAAGCTGCCGGCCGACGAGCGCGTGCCGGGCGGCATCGACCCGGACGAGGCCGAGCGGATTGCCGGTGCGGCGGCGGCCGAAGGCGTGCTCGACTACCTCTCCTTCAGCCAGGGCGCCTTCGGGCCTGCCTTCGACACCCATTTGCCGGACATGCACTACCCGCCACGGCCCTTCCTGCCGCTTCACGCTCGGCTCCGCGCGGCCGCCGGCGGGCTCCCGGTGATCGGCCTTGGCCGGATCGAATCGGCAGAAGCGGCGGAGGCGGCGCTGGCCGAGGGCGCCTGCGACATGGTGGGCGTCAGCCGGCTGCTGATCTCCGACGCCGACTGGCCGCGCAAGACGCAGGCCGGCCGCGCCGGCGACGTCCGCGCCTGCACCTTCTGCAACTATTGCTGGGGCGAGATTCACGCAGGAAAAGCCATCCGCTGCTTCCAGAACCCCGTGCTGGGCAGCGTGGACGAGTCCGGCTGGCAGCCGCCGCCGGCCGATGCGCGGAAGCGCGTGGCCGTGGTAGGCGCCGGGCTCGCGGGGCTGGAGGCCGCGTGGATCGCCGCGGCGCGAGGGCATGCCGTGACCGTGTTCTCGGCGAGCGCCGAAGCCGGCGGCGCAGCGCGCCTCGAAGCCAGGCTGCCGGGCCGAGCCGACGTGGCGAAGACCGCCGCGTTCCAGTCGAGCAAGGCAACGGAGGCCGGCGCTGCGTTCCGCTGGGGCGAGACCG
>JAJDVB010000073.1 GCA_022826345.1 Alphaproteobacteria bacterium | reverse complement strand
ATGGCCGTGGAGGAGGGGGAGTTGCGCGTCCTTATCGGGGCCAATGGCGCGGGCAAGACGACGCTCATGGACCTCATCACCGGCCGCACCAAGTCGACCGGGGGCAAGGTGACCTTCCTGGGTGACAACATCACCAATCGGCAGGAGCACAAGATAGCGCGCCGGGGAATCGGCCGGAAATTTCAGGTGCCGAGCGTGTTCAAGGACCTGACGGTGCGGGAGAATCTGGAGGTGGCGTACACCCGCAGCCTGTCGGTGTGGCGCAACTTGCTGGTAAGCGCGAAGCCGCGCCAACTCGATCGACAGATCGAGCGCGCTTTGGAGCTGTCCAGCCTGACCGAGGAGAGCGCTAACCTTGCCGGGAACCTGTCTCACGGGCAGACGCAGTGGCTGGAGCTCGGCATGGTTCTGGTGCAGAACCCAAAGCTCGTCCTGCTGGATGAGCCCACGGCGGGCATGACGGCCCTGGAAACGGAAAAGACCTCCGAGATTATCAACAGCCTCAGGGGAGAGCATTCGATCATCGTCGTCGAGCACGACATGACGTTCGTGCGGTCGATTTGCGAGGTCATTACCGTCATGCACTTGGGCAAGAAGCTCGCAGAAGGGACGGTCGAGCAAATCGAAAACGACCAGGCGGTGATCGATGCTTATCTAGGAAGCGGCGGCATCACCCATGCTTGAGCTCCTGCAAGTGAATGCCTATTACGGCGCGAGCCACGTCTTGCGCGACATAGATTTGTCGGTTCAGAGTGGCGAAATCGTCAGCATTCTGGGGCGGAACGGCGTCGGCAAGACGACGCTGCTCAAGAGCATTCTGGGACTGGACGTCCGCACTCGTGGCACGATCACGCTGGACGGGGAGGACATTACCACAAGGCCCACCTATCTTCGCGCCCGTGGCGGACTCGGCTACGTTCCCCAGGGACGGGAGCTCATTCCCGATTTTTCAATCCGCGACAATATTCTGATGGGATGTTACGCGCGCGGCGACCGTAGGCGGGCAGTGCCCGAGCTGGTGAGGGACATGTTCCCTTATTTGCGCGACAACCTCGGCCGCAGGGCGGGGTTGTTGTCGGGCGGCCAGCAGCAGCAGTTGGCGATCGCACGGGCGCTGGCGTCCGAGCCCCGAATTCTGCTGATGGATGAGCCGACGGAAGGCATCCAGCCCAACATCGTCGAGCAGATCGAAGACACGATTCAACGACTCAATAAACAGGTCGGCATGACGATCGTTCTTGTCGAACAGAACGTGAAATTCGCACGCGCGTCGTCCCAGCACTTCTGTATCATCGAAAGAGGCGAGATCGCCGCGAGTGGCGCGATCGACGCGTTGACAGACGAAATCGTGCGCAGGCACATGACCGTCTAGCGACCAACTGGCCGCCGCCACCCCTCAATTGCAGCCCTGCTCCGCTTAGCCCGTTGTTGGTTCCCGGTCCGGGGCGCGGTATAAACGCGCGCAGGAAACGGATGGCTAGGGAGGTCTTGCCATGAGACACGGCGATATCGTCAGCAGCCCGGATACCGTGGGTTGCGCGGTCTTTCAGTACAAGATGCCGCGCCTGCACACGCGCCAGGAGGTGATCGACAACTGCAAGAAGATCGGCGACATGATCGTCGGCGCGAAGGTCGGGCTGCCGGGGATGGATCTCGCGATCTTCCCGGAATACAGCACGCACGGGATCATGTACGACCGCCAGGAGATGTTCGACACGGCGTCGGAGATTCCGGGGCCTGAGACCGACATCTTTGCCGAGGCCTGCCGCGAGGCGAACACCTGGGGCGTCTTCTCGCTCACCGGCGAGGTGCACGAGGATCACCCCAACAAGAACCCGTACAACACCCTCATCCTGATGAACAACGAGGGTGATATCGTCCAGAAATACCGGAAGATCCTGCCCTGGTGCCCGATCGAGGGCTGGTATCCCGGCGGCAACACGTACGTGAGCACCGGGCCCAAGGGCCTCAAGATCAGCCTGATCA
Organism: Alphaproteobacteria bacterium; assembly: GCA_022826345.1. The sequence continues at coordinate 8,153 of JAJDVB010000073.1, read as the reverse complement.
TCTGCGATGACGGCAACTATCCCGAGATCTGGCGCGACTGCGCGGTCAAGGGCGCCGAGCTGATCGTCCGTTGCCAGGGCTACATGTACCCGGCGAAGGACCAGCAGATCATGATGGCGAAGGCGATGGCCTGGGCCAACTGCTGCTACGTGGCGGTCGCCAACGCCGCCGGCAACGATGGCGTCTACACCTACTTCGGCCACTCGGGGATCATCGGCTTCGACGGCCGCACCCTCGGCGAGTGCGGCGAGGAGGAGTACGGCATCCAGTACGCCCAGCTCTCGGTGTCGCAGATTCGCGACGCGCGCGAGAACGACCAGGCGCAGAACCACCTCTTCAAGCTGGTCCACCGGGGCTACACCGGCGTCTATGCCTCGGGTGACGGCGAGAAGGGCGTGGCCGAGTGCCCGTTCGACTTCTACCGCACCTGGGTGCAGGACCCGCGCCGGGCGCAGCAGATGGTCGAGTCCATTACGCGGGATTCGATCGGCGTCACGGGCTGCCCTGTCGACGGCATTCCCGAGCCGCAGAAGATGGCGGCGGAGTAGGGGGCGAGCCCGCTTCAGGCTCTCTGTAGTACATCTAAACCCCGGCGCTCAGGACTGCGGGCGCCGGGGTTTTTGTTTCTCAAATCTTGAGTGGCTGGTTCAGTGCACCAGCGTGCTGGCGGGCTGGACGGCGACCTGCATGCGTTCAAGCGTCGTCCGCACGGCACTGACCACCTCGGCGGCGTTGGGGCCGTCGCCGTGGAGCAGGATCGCCTGCGCCTCGAACTCCAGGTCGGTGTCGTCCACCGTGCGCAGCTTGCCTTCCTCGACGAAGCGCTGGACCCGGTCGGCGATATAACCGGGGTCTCTGGCCTGCTTTACCCGCTCCACGATCAGCGAGCCGTCGGCGCGGTAGTCCAGGTCGATGCAGATCTCGTGGATGATGGGGATGCCTTCGCGCCCGGCGATCTCGTAGAAGCGGTGCCGCTCCAGCGGGGTGGGCCAGTAGAGCACCCAGGGTTGGCCCACGCTGTTGATCGCATCGACCATGGCGCCGCCGATCTTCTCGTCCCGCGCCAGCATTGGGTAGAGCGCGCCGTGGGGAACAAGATGGTCGATGGTGGCGCCCACCGATGACGCGATCTGACGCAGCGCGCCGATCTGGTAGAGCGTGAGGCAGCGCGCCTCGTCGGTGGAGATCTTCATCTCGCGCCGGCCGAAGCCGTTGACGTCGGGCAGGCCCCAGTGCACGCCGACGGCGACGTCGTTCTCCTTGGCCAGCGTCACCGTGCGCTCCATGTGCACGGGATCGCCCGCGTGAAAGCCGCAGGCCACGTTGACCGAAGAGAGATGCGGAATGATCTCGGCGTCGGCGCCGAAGGAGTAGTTGCCGAAGCTCTCGCCCACGTCGCTGTTGATGTCCATCGCTCGCTGCATGTCGTGTCCCCCGCGTTGCTGCTCGTCAGATGATGATGTCCGGGTCCGCGATCAGCGCCTCCTGCTCGGCGAGAACCGCCACCGCGTCTTCGTGCGAGATGCGCACGAAGCGGGTCTCCTCGAACGGGCGGACTTGCCCGATGCGCGCCATGTCGGTGGAGATCACGATGGCGATCCGCGCGTAGCCGCCGATGCTGGGCGAATCGACGCAGAGCACGATCGGCTCGACGCCGGACGGCACCTGCACGGTGCCGACCGGTGCGCCGGGGTCGATCACGATGTTGGAGGGGTCCTTGCCAGCGTCCTCGATCAGGTAGTGTGGGCGCCCCGGCCTGAAGGAGAGTTCCGGGCCGATGAAGCGCATCCCGGTCCGGTCCGCCTTGGGGTTGAGCTTCCAGTGGGTGGCGTAGAAGGCCTCGACGCTGTCGTCGGTGAAGTGGTGCTCCTCGGGTCCGGCGACCGTGCGAACCGGCATGGGCGGCGCGTAAGCCGGAACCAAATCGGGCCGTAGCCGGCGCCCGGCGAGGTCCGCGGCCGATGTCGTCGCCGTGCCCACCGGCAGGCGGTCGTCCTTCGTGAGCGGGCGCCCCTCCAAGCCGCCGAAGCCGCCGCTGACATGGGTTGCGCGGCTGCCCCGGTAGAGCGGCACGTCGATGCCGCCGTGAACCGCGAGGTAGGCCCGTGCGCCGCTCTGCGCGAGGCCGCAGGCGAGCGTCTGGCCCTCGCGCAGGACGAAGCTCTTCCAGCAGGGCACCGCTTCGCCGTCCACGGTCGCGCCGGTGTCCGCACCGGTGAGCGCCAGCACGTGGTCCTCGGTCGCCCTGAGCTTCAGCCTGCCGAGGGTGATCTCGAGCCCCGCCGCGCCGGGGTCGTCGCGCACCACCAGCGGCCCTCCCGGCAGGTTGCCGACGAGCAGATTGGCGATCCTGAGCGCGAAGCCGTCCTGCGCGCCAGAAGGCGGAATCCCGAGCGCCTGGCCGCCGCGGCGCCCCATGTCCTGGACCGTGGTGCGCAGGCCGCCGTCGATGACCTCCAACATCAGGCCGGCTCCCAGGTGCTCTCGGGGTCCAGCTTCTCCGCAGGCTCCCCGATCTCCGTGAGCCACGCCTCGTAGCCTGCGCAGTCGAAGGTGCCTTCCTCCACCCGGTACTCGTAGGTGCCGGCCTCCACCTCGGCGCGGATGGCGTCGTACTCGTCGCGCCCGATCGATCCATAGCGGTGCCGGTCGCCGGCGCGGGCGAGCACCGGGCCATCGGCGAAGGCCGGGCTGAGCTCCCTCGGGTCGAAGATCTCGATAGGGGTGCGGCCGAAGAGCTGACCGCCACCTGGCACGCGGATCGGATAGATGGTGGAGGTGAGCCCGCCGAAATTCAGCAGCCTGGAGTGGGTCCAGGTGCGGGGCGTGCGGTAGAGCGGTGCACCGAAGCGCTTGCCGGGGTCCATGGCGTAGGACATGAAGGCACCGGGAACGAAGCCCACGCCGGTGACCCAGTAGTCGCAGCCGGTGTGAGTCTCGATCACCTGCGCGACCGTCATATCGTTGAACTCGGCGATGTATTCGATGTTGTTGCGCACGCCGAAGGCCTCGGCGCACTCGCGCGACCAGGGGTCGTCGTAGAGCGCCGGGATGATCACGCGGCGGCTCGGCAGCGTCGCCACCGTGCCTTGCGCGGCGATCAGCGCCTTCACGTGGTCCACGATATGGGCGCGCGTGGTCGCGAGCGGGTCGAAGACGAGTCCCAGCGTGCGCACCTGCGGGTTGGTCTCGACCAGCCCCTTCGGTGGCTCCTCGCGGAGCGCATAGTCCAGCGCCAGGATGCGGAAGTTGAGGGGGATGCTCGATTCGTCGCCGAACTCGACGTTGATCGCGGTGTCGCCCAGCGTCTTGAAGATCGGCTCGTCGTAGACCATGCCGCCCCCGCCGTTTTCGCCCCGCCATCATGGGCACCCTGCGGGCTGCGTCAAACTGCCCCAGCGGCGGACGTTCGTGGGAATACCATTGAAGCATGACCATCTGTATTGTACATATTGTGGAGAAGGGGCGAGCACGGTGTTCGTCGCTGGCGCGAATAGGGGATTGGGGCCATGCCGACCAAGATATTCAAGGTTGCCGAAGCCCGTGCCAGCTTCTCGAGCCTCCTGGCGCGCGCCAAGGAGGGTGAGGAGATCATGATTACCAAGGGGAGCGAACCGCAGGCGCGCATCGTGCCGCCGGCCGAGGCCGGGCAGCGGGAAGCCGCGCCGCTCAAGCATCTCAACCTGCCCGACGACCTGTTCGACCGCGAGGACCCGGAGCAGGCCATGATCGACGCCGGCAGCTACAGCGATACCCTCGGTATCTGGCGTGGCCCGCCCAAGGCTTCGTGAGGCTGCTACTCGATAGCCACGCCGTCTACTGGTGGGTGGCGGGCAGCCCGCGATTGTCCGCGACCGCCAGGGAGTTGATCCTGGATCGCGAGAACGCTCTGCTCATCAGTGCGGTCTCGATCTACGAGCTTGAGTGGAAGGCGCAGCGCAGCCGCATCGCACTGCCGCCGCAGGAGCTGCGGGCGGCACTCAGACGCAACGACGTCGAAGACCTTCCCGTCACCCACGACCACGCCGAGTATGCGGCGCAATTCGATTGGGACCACCGCGATCCGTGGGACCGCCTGCTTGCGGCCCAAGCACGGCTGGAGAACTGCGCGCTGGTCTCGGTCGACGAGGTCTTCGATGCCATCGGCGTGGCACGGCAGTGGTGAGGGGCCTGCCTACGGTCACACCTTTTCGGAATCGCTGGGCGCTGGCGTGGTCTCTGCGTCGATCCAGGCGAGGTAGTCGGGATTGCCGCCGGTGATGGGGAGCGCCATGACGCAGGGGCAGTCATAGCTGTGCAGCGCCTTGACCTTGGCGGTGAGCGGCTCGACGAGGGCGGCGCGGGTCTTCGCCCAGAGCATGGCTTCGTCGCCTTCGCGGAGCGCGCCCTCCCACCAGTAGAAGGATGAGACGGCCGGCACGACATTGACTGATGCCGCAAGGCGCGCTTCCACCAACGCGCGGCCGATGGCCTCGGCCTCGGCCCGGCTCGGGGCGGTCACGCAAACGGCGACGTGCGCCATCCCTCGGCCCTCCTGTGGTTTCCCTACGCTCGCCCGACGATACCGCAGGTCGCACGCGGCGGACGAATGATCCAGCGCCACCATGAGGGGAGGGGAGCATAGCCTCGTCTCTCAAAGTCACCGGTCCATGGTGCGGTGTACGGAGCGGGGCGGCCGCGTCAGGATCGCGCCATGCGGAACGAGGGCGGACGGGGCGCTGCAGTTGCGGCGAGACAGCGCTTGCCGGTCGAGTGGCCGCGGCCCACGTCGACTGCTGCCCGTCCCGCAGAATCCCACGTATCCCGCTTAATCCCGGTGAATCCCCATTGTCCCACTTTAGTTCGCAGAATCCCGCATCCTCCGCCCTGGCGCCCCGCGCAGGTCGTTCTGCCCATAGGCGGAGCGCACGAGGCCTGACGGGTGTGGGAACGGACCGCGCTGCCGGATATGCCGGCGGGGAACCCGCGTGTTGTCGGAATCGCGGGTCTGCGATAGGGTTAGGTGCTGGCTCCGGGCGCGGAGTCGACGATCCCGCCCCGAGCACCCCCATGACCCAGCGAGGGCCTAACGTGGGCGACAACGGCAGTATGCAGGTCATCCTGGCGGAGCCCCGAGGCTTCTGCGCGGGCGTGGAGCGGGCAATCGAGATCGTCGAGCGCGCGCTCGAAGTCTTCGGCCCGCCGGTCTACGTCCGCCACGAGATCGTGCACAACAAGCGGGTGGTGGACGATCTGCGCAAGAAGGGCGCGGTCTTCGTCGAGGAGATCGACGAGGTGCCCGAAGGCGCGGTCACCATCTTCAGCGCCCACGGCGTCTCCGAGAAGGTGGAGAGCGAGGCGGCAGGCCGGAACCTGCCGGTGATCGACGCCACCTGTCCGCTGGTCGCCAAGGTGCACATCGAGGCCAGGCGCTACGAGCGCGAGGGCCGCGAGATCATCCTGATCGGCCACGACGGGCATCCCGAGGTCGAGGGCACCAGCGGCCGCGTGAAGAACGGGGTGCATATCGTCGCCACGCCCGACGACGTGGCCAAGCTGGAGGTGGCCAACCCGGAGAAGGTCGCCTACGTCACCCAGACCACGCTCAGCGTCGACGACACCCGCGACGTGATCGAGGCGCTGACCTCGCGCTTCCCGAGCATCTCCGGCCCCGACGTGAAGGACATCTGCTACGCGACCCAGAACCGCCAGGCCTCGGTGCGCAAGCTCGCGGAAGAGGTGGAGCTGATCCTCGTGGTGGGTGCGCGCAACAGCTCCAATTCCAACCGCCTGCGCGAGATCGGCGAGGAGATGGGCGTGCCGACCCACCTGATCGACGACGCCCGCGACCTCGACCCGACGTGGTTCGACGGCGTGCGCCGCGTGGGCGTGACCGCTGGCGCATCGGCGCCCGAAGAGCTGGTGCAGGACCTGGTCGCCCGGCTGCGGGAGATCAACGCGGTCGAGCTGCAGATCCAGGATGGCATCAAGGAGCGGGTGCGCTTCAAGCTGCCGGCCGAGCTGGTCGAGGCGAGCGGCAACGGCAAGGCGCAGGAGGCGGCCGCCGGTGCGGCGCCCGCCGAGTAGGGGCTCATGTCCGTCCCGCTGATCCAGAAGATCCGCGTCGGCGCCTATATCGTCGGCAAGAAGCTCTCGGGCGAGAAGCGGTATCCGCTGGTGCTGATGCTGGAGCCGCTGTTCCGCTGCAACCTCGCGTGCCCCGGCTGCGGCAAGATCGACTACCCGCCCGAGATCCTGAACCAGCGCCTGAGCGTGGACGAGTGCCTGCAGGCGGTGGACGAGTGCGGCGCGCCGATGGTCTCGATCCCCGGCGGCGAGCCGCTGATCCACCCCGAGATCAGGGAGATCGTCTCCGAGATCATCGCGCGCAAGAAGTTCGTCTATCTCTGCACCAACGCGCTGCTGCTCAAGAAGAAGCTCGACCTCTTCACGCCGACCAAGTACCTGACCTTCTCCGTCCACCTCGACGGGCTGGAGGAGGAGCACGACCACGCGGTCGATCAGCCGGGCACGTTCAAGCGCGCGGTGGCGGCGATCAAGGAGGCCCGCAGCCGGGGCTTCCGGGTCAACGTCAACGCCACCGTGTTCGACGGCCACCCGGCGGAGCGGCTCGCGGCGTTCTTCGATTTCGTCACGGACGAGCTGGGCGCCGAAGCGATCACGGTCTCGCCCGGCTATTCATACGAGCGCGCGCCCGACCAGCAGCACTTCCTCAACCGTAGCAAGACCAAGGAGCTGTTCCGCGACATCTTCGCGCGCGGCGCGGGCAAGAGGTGGCGCTTCAGCCAGTCGAGCCTGTTCCTGGATTTCCTGGCCGGCAACCAGGATTTTCAGTGCACGCCCTGGGGCAACCCGACCCGCAACGTCTTCGGCTGGCAGAAGCCCTGCTACCTGATCGGCGAAGGCTATACCGGGAGCTTCCGCGCGCTGATGGAGGAGACCGACTGGGACTCCTACGGCACCGGCCGCTACGAGAAGTGCGCCGACTGCATGGTCCACTGCGGCTACGAGCCGACGGCGGCGGAGCACTCGCTGTCACGGCCTTGGGCGGCGCTGATGGTCAAGCTGCGTGGGATCAGGACGACCGGGCCGATGGTGCCGGAGATCGACCTGACCAAGGCGCGCCCTGCCCAGTACATGTTCGACCGGCACGTGCAGGAGAAGCTGCGCGAAATCCGCCTTGCCGAAGAGGCGGCGTCAGAGGTCCGCGAGAAGGGGCGCCAACCGGCGACCAACGCGGCGTAGCCGGCGCATCGCCTGCGCTCCGTCGAGCGCGAGCGTCAGCATATCCATACATTCCCACGGGCGCCGCAGCAGCGCGCCCGCGACCGCTCCGCCATTGATGCGGCCGTCCTCGGTGACTCCGACGACGGCCGCGCGCGGAAGCGCGCGGTTGCTCGGGTCGCTGACGACGCGGACCACGACGAAGGGCACGCCGGCCGCCGCCGCAGCGCGGGCGACGACGTGGCTCTCCATGTCCGCGGCCCTGGCGCGGGTCTTTGCAAAGAGCGAGAGCTTCTGGTCGCCGTACGTCAACGGGTGGTCGACGCCGGCGAGCGCACCGCCTTCGGCGCGTTCCCCGAGACCCTGGGAAAGTGCCTCGCGCACGGTTGCGTCCACCGGCAGGTAGTCCTCGTCCGGCGGCAGCTCCGGCGGGCCGCGCCCCTCCTCTCGCTTGAAGGAGGTCATCCGCTGGAGCTGATCGCGCACGCCGCCGCGATCGGGCGCCTCGACCTCCCCTTCGTGGCCGATCACCGACTCGGGCAGCAGCAGGGTACCGGGGCCGAGACGCGGGTCGATCCCGGCGGCGAGCCCGTAGCTCACCAGCAGCCGCGCGCCACCCGCGACCATCGCATCGGCCGCCTGTGCCGCGCGCGCGGGGTCGGCCGCCGAGACCGCGATCCGGAAATCGTTTTCGGGCAGGGTCGCGGCCTCTGCCACGAGTCCCGTGACGATGCCGATGCGGGACCGGTCAGCCATGACCCTGGTGAGCATTTCGAGCTAGAGCACTGTCCGACCTTACCGGGTCAGGGTTGCCCGAACGAGGCCCCCCACCCCCCGTCCCCCAACCCCCCAAGGGCGGGGGGGGGACCCCAAAGGCCACACTCGTATAAACCAAACCGCCCCGGGGGGGGGGGGGGGGCCGGGGGGGG
>JAJDVB010000087.1 GCA_022826345.1 Alphaproteobacteria bacterium | reverse complement strand
GTAGGCCACCCGGTCGCCTTGCAGGTAGTAGAGCGGCACGAAGTGGTGCCCCCATAGCAGCACCCGGTCCATGGCGCGGACCACGTCGACGAAGACCTCGCGCGCGCGCGCCTCGGTCATCCGCTTTATCAGACTGTCGACTGCGGGGTTCCGTATGCCGGGATAGTTGCGGGTTCCCTCCTGCCCCGCCGCCTTGCTTCCCCAGTAGAACGCCTGCTCGTTGCCGGGCGAGAGCGACATGCCCCAGCGATAGACGATCACGTCGAAATCGTAGGTATTGCGCCGGTTCTGGAACTGCGGCGTGTCGACCGTGCGGACCCGCGCCTGGACGCCGAGGCGCCTGAGATTGCGCGCGAAGGCGAGCGCGATCTTCTCGTTCGCCGGATCGACCAGCAGGATCTCGAACTCCATCCCGAGCCCATCCCTGGCACGCCGGAGCGCGCCGTCGCGCACGACCCAGCCCGCTCCGGCCAGAATGCGCTTCGCCGCCCTGAGGTTGGCCCGGACGCCGCCCCCGTCTCCGGGCGGACTGTAGGGTTTCTCGAAAAGCTCGGGCGGCAGGCCGCGCCGGAACGGCTCCAGCAGGGCGAGCTCGCGGCCTTCCGGGACGCCGCGCGAACCGAGCTCGGAGTTGTCGAAGATGCTGCGGGTCCGGCGGTAGGCGCCGTGCAGCAGGGTCTTGTTGATCGAGGAGAAATCAAAGGCGTGCGCCAGCGCGAAGCGAACCCGGCGGTCGGCGAACATCTCCCGCCGGGCGTTGAAGACGAGGGCGGACATTCCGGACGGGCGGCCGTTGGGCAGGACTTCGCGCTTCACGCGCCCGTCCGCGGCGGCAGGAAAGTCGTAGGCGATCGCCCAGCGCTGGCCGGAGAATTCCAGGCGCAGGTCGTATTCGCCCGCCTTGAAGGCCTCGATCATCACGTCGCCGTCGCGGTAATAGTCGTAGCGGACGCGGTCGAAATTATGCTGCCCCCGATTCACGGCGAGAGTTCGCCCCCAGTACCCGGGATCGCGGCGATAGACGATGCTGCGCCCGGCATCGACCTTCTCGATGCGGTAGGGACCGCTGCCGACCGGGGGAACCAGCGTGGTCTTCTCGAATTCCACCCCGGCGTAGTAGGACTTTGAGATTATGGGCATCAGACCGAGGATCAGCGGCAGCTCGCGGTCGGGCGAGGCGGCGTCGAAAACGAAGCGTATCGCGCGTTCGCCGGGCCGTTCGATGTGCTGGACCTGCTTATAGTAGAGGCGGTGATTGGGCCTTCCCTTCTCTTTCAGGGTCTCCCAGGAGAACACCACGTCTTCTACGGTGATCGACCGGCCGTCGTGAAAACGCGCCTCGGGCCTCAGCGTGAAGGTGACGGAGGAACGGTCGTCCGGCACCTCGACCGTCTCGGCAATCAGCCCGTAGAGCGAGAACGGCTCGTCCCATGTGCGCTTGAGCAGGCTCTCGAAGACCAGGTGGCGACCGTGCGCCGGCACGCCCTTGATCAGGAACGGGTTGAGGTTGTCGAAGGTCCCCCGCACCGCGCGCCGGAGTTCTCCCCCCTTCGGCGCGTCGGGGTTGACGTAATCGAGATAACGGAAATTCGCCCCGTATTTGACGTCGCCGTGCATGGCGATGCCATGGCTCGGCCGGGCGGCGCCCGCCAGCGGAGCGGAAAGGAGGGAGACGAGGAGCAGCGTCGCGAGAGTGCAGCGAAAAGTCACCTGTCGTCCTGAAGGTTGGATCACTACGGCATGTCCGTTTTACATGGAACCGTCGCGGCGTGGCGTCCCTCGATACGGCGCTTCGCGCCTACTCGGGATGAGGAGATTCTCTTGAGGCATACCAACCCGCCCTCATCCTGAGTAGCCCCCGAAGGGGGCGTATCGAAGGACGGGCTCTACAGCCCGTAAAGCGCCCGCGGGTTGGCCTCCAGGATCTTCCGGCGCACATGCCCGGGCACGCGGTCGTCCTCGCGGATGAGCTGAATCGCGTCGATCTCGGCCGAGGGGTCGTGGTGGCCGTAATCGGTGCCGACGACGAGGTTGTCCTCTCCGGCGTGTCGCAGGACGTAGGGCAGGTCGTCGGTCACCTCGCAGGCGACATACATGTTGTTCTCCGCCAGCGGGGCATCGAAGAACGGCTTGCCGGCGCGCCGGAACCGATCTTCCAGATCGTTCAGCACATAGGGCACCCATTGCGCGCTGGCCTCGATGAACCCCCAGCGCAGGCGCGGGAATTCGGCCGGAACCGCCTTTTCGATCAGCGAATGCAGCGCGCCCACGATCGTCAGCTTGAACATCGTGAAAGTGGTGTCCTTGACGTAGAAGTCGTGGTGGACGACCGAGCCGTTGGCCGAATGGATGCAGACCGGCAGGTCGAGCTCCTGAGCCGCCTCGTAGAGCGAAAAGAAATAGGGATGCGCCAGCGGCAGATCGCATTCCAGCCCGCGCATGAACACGCCGCAGGCGCCATGCTCCTTGCCGAACTCGAGCTGCGCACGGATTTCGTGCATCGACTGCAATGCGGGCATGACGACCCAGCGGAGCCGCCCGCCGCCTTGCGCCCAGATGTCGGCGAGCCAGCGGTTGTATGCCCCGACCAGGGCCGCCTCGCTCCGGAACGAGCGCGCGATGGGGCGCAGGAACAGGGTCGGGTAAAGCACCTGCACGTCGATCCCGAGCGCGTCCATGTGGCGCAGCCGGGCCGTTACATCCGACATTTCGCGCGACTCTTTGGGCGTGTCGAGGCCGATATTGCGGTCCTTGCCGTGGATCATCCCGTCGACGACCCAGAATTCGCGCATCGGCTCGCCGGCGTTGTTCCTGGCCTCGTTGCCGAAGGTCTGCTCGACGATCCCGGGCAGGTGTTCCCTGTCCTCCGCGCTCAGATGGGCGAACGTCGCGGTGGTCTCGATCACGTGGGCGTCGGCGTCGATCGCCGCCATCTTCGGGCCTCCGCTAGAAGGTCGTCCAGTCGCCGGACTGCTCGAAGGCGTGGGCGGCGCAGTAGATCGTGCTTTCCTCCCAGTGACGCCCGGTCAGCATCAGCCCGATCGGGCGGCCGTCCTCCAGGCCGCATGGCAGGCTCATCGACGGGTGGCCGGTCAGGTTGAACCCGCAGGTATTGGCGAGCATCTCCCACGCCACCTTGGTGGTTTCCTCCGGCGTCGGGTTCTTCGGCGGAAGCTTCGACGCCTTCATCGGCAGGGTCGGCATCAGCAGGAGATCGCAATCCCCGAGCGCCTCGTCGTAGGCCGCGCGCAGCCGGCGCCTGAGGTTCATCGCCTTGGCGTAATACCGCCCGCGATAGGTCTTGAGCGAGTAGTAGCCGAACAGCGCGATGATCTTGATCGTGTCGGCGAGCTCGTCCGCCCGGCCGGGCCAGCCGGCGGCGCGGTCGAGCATCGAGGTCACGTAGAGCCCCTCGTGGTTCGAACCGCCGCCGTTCATCGTCATCATGGTGACGAAGCCGCCGTCATGGCCGATCGGGATCCAGATCGGGCGCGTCATGCTGTGCATCGGCACCGAGACCTCGACCACCTCGGCGCCAAGCCCCGCGAGGCGCTCCGCCGCGCGGCGAGCCGCGGCGTCGACATCGGGCTCCGACTCCCGGAGGCCGAAGGATTCCCGCACGACGCCGATGCGGAGCCCCTCGACGCCTTCGCCGAGAGCCCTGGTGTAGCGGTTTACCTTCACGTTCCGCTGGCGCGAGTCGTACTCGTCCGGCCCCGCCAGCACTTCGAGGAGAAGCGCGTTGTTGGCCACCGTGTCCGTCATAGGCCCGCAATGGTCGATGGTCGTTTCCAGCGACGCCGCGCCGGTATAGGGCACGAGGCCGAAGGTCGGCTTCATGCCGTAGACCCCGCAATAGCTCGACGGGATGCGGATCGAGCCCGCCTGGTCGCCTCCGAGCGCCATCTCGACATCGCCCGCCGCGACGACGGCGGCGCTGCCCGACGACGAGCCGCCCGCCGAATAGCCGTGCTTGCGCGGGTTGTGGACCGGCCCCGTGGCGCTGGTGGAGCTGGTGCCCGAGACGCAGAAATACTCGCATACCGCCTTGCCGGCGATCTCGCCCCCGGCATCGAGGATGCGCGAGACCACGGTCGCGTCGACGTCCGGGACGTAGCCTTCCATGACCGAGGCACCGTTCATCATCGGCACCCCGGCGACGCAGATATTGTCCTTGATCGCCACCCGCTTGCCGGCCAGCTTGCCGCGCCTCGCGCCCTTGATCGCGGTCTTGACGTACCACGCCCCGTGCGGGTTCTCGGAGGCATCGGGCCGGTAGCCAGGCGTGCGCGGATAACGCACCTCCGGCATGTCGTCCGGCACGGTCTCCAATTGGCGATAGGCGTCGACCAGAGGGCCCACGATGGCCTGCGTCGATTCGAGATAGTCGTCCGACGGGTTCATGCCGAGATCGAAAGCGCAGTCGCGAAGCTGCGCGACGGTCGGTGTCTTGAACATCTCTTTCCCCTCAGGCCGTGTCCGCGCCCGCCCCGACGCCGACGAACTCCTCGATGATCTCGGAATCGCGCAGGCTTTCGGGCGGCAGCGCGCGGACGATCTCGCCCTTCTGGATCAGCAGGACCCGCGTCGACAGGGCGGCGGTGAAGTCGAGATTCTGCTCGACCAGGACGACGGTCAGCCCGCGCGCCGCGCGCAGGACGGCGAGGTTCTCGGCGATCTGCTCGACGATGGAGGGCTGGATCCCTTCGGTGGGCTCATCGAGCAGGATCAGCCGCGGACGGGTGCAGAGACAGCGCGCGATGGCGAGGATCTGCTGTTCGCCGCCGCTCAGCGCGCTCCCTTCCCGGTCGAGCAGGGACTCGAGACGCGGGAAATCGGCCAGCACCTCGTCGACCGCGCTCTCGTCCGACCCGCCGGCCGCGAGCGCCGCCATGCGCAGGTTCTCGCGAACGCTGAGCCTCGGGAATATCTCGCGCCCCTGGGGCACGTAGCCCATGCCGCGCCGCGCCCGCCGGTCGGCCCGCTCGCGCGTCACGTCGACGCCGTCGAAGACGATAGACCCGTCGGTCGCGGGGACCAGACCGATCAGCGTCTTCATCAGGGTCGTCTTGCCCATGCCGTTGTGGCCGAGGATGCCGACCACCTCGCCGGCCTGGATCTCGAGGTCGATGCCGTAGAGAATCGGGATCCGCCCGTAGGCCGCCCTGAGCCCGCTGACCTCAAGCATCGCGGCGCTCCCGGCCGGCGCCGGCCTGCTTGCCGAGATAGACGTCGCGCACCCGCTCGTCGGCCAGGATGTTGTCCATCGTGTCCTCGGCGAGGATCCGCCCCTGGTGGAAGACGGTCACGCGGTGGGCGATCATCTGGATGAACTGCATGTCGTGCTCGACCACAATCATCGCCCGGTCGCGGCCGATCTCGCCGATGATCTCGGCGGTGCGCGCCACCTCCTGCTTGGTCATGCCCGCGGTGGGCTCGTCGAGCAGCATCAGCCGGGGATTGCAGGCGAGCACGAGGCCGAGCTCCAGCCATTGCCGCTGGCCGTGCGGAAGCTGGCTGGCGACGCTCCCCGCCCGGTCGGCGAGGCCGACCAGCCGGACGATCTCGTCCACCGCCGCCCGCGTCTCGGCCCGGTTGCGGGTGCGCGCCGCCGCGAGACGCAGGTTCTCGGAGACGCTGAGTCCGTCGAACAGGCTCGGCACCTGGGTCTTGATCGAAATGCCGCGCCGGGCGATCGCGTGCGGCTCCTCGCCGACGAGGCTCTTGCCGTCGAACAGGATTTCGCCCTCGGTGGGGCGAAGCTGGCCCGTCAGGCACTTGAAGAAGGTGCTCTTGCCGGCGCCGTTGGGACCGATCAGGCAACGCAGCTCCCCCGTCCCCAGGGTGAAATCGGCGCCGGCGACGGCGGTCACCCCGCCGAACCGCATGGTCAGGCCGCGGGTCTCCAGAAGCGGCGTATCGGTCATGGTCCGGCTTCGCCCCGGCGCCGGATCAGCGAGTCGGCGATCCGCCCGAACATCGGCACGAACCCGCTCGGCACCAGCAGCACGATGGCGACGAAGATCGCGCCGAGGACGATGTTGACGTCGGCGATCTTGGTCTCGCCGAGCCAGGTCGCGAGATACTGGATGATCACGCAGCCGAGGATCGCCCCGGTCAGCGTGCCGAGCCCGCCGACCAGTATCCACATGATGATCTGCGCGGTGAACACCAGCGAGAAGACGGTCGGGCTGACATAGGCGCCCCAGGCGCAGAACAGGACGCCGGAGAGCCCGGCGATGCCGGCTCCGATGGCGAGCGCGATCGTTTTGATCAAGCGCGCGTCGTAGCCCAGCAGCTCGGTGCGGGCCTCGTTTTCGCGGATCGAGACGAGGACGCGGCCGAAATCGCTCGCCAGCAGCGCGCGCAGCCCGAAATAGACGATCACCAGCAGGACCGCCGCGGGCACGTAGAGCGCCTCGTACTCGATCGGCGCCGACGGGTCGCCCGGGACGTTGACCGGCGGCACCGAAGGCATGCCGTTGTAACCGCCGAGCCGAGCCGAGCCGATCCTGTACTCGTCGCCGGCGGACGCCCCGATCAGGTAGTAGAAGACGAGCGAGACCGCGAGCGTGATGACCGCGAGATAAACGTCGCTCACCCGTCCGTAAAACATGAAATAGCCGAGCACCAGAGCGAGGATCACCGGCAGCAGAATGCCGAGCAGGATCGGCACCGTGCTCTCGCCTATGTTGATGACGGCGACCGCGTAGGTGTAGGCGCCGAGCCCGAAAAACGCCGACTGGCCGAAGCACAGAATGCCGCCAAAGCCCCAGACGAAGGCAAGGCTGAGCGACAGGATCGCCATCGCGATGAACAGCGTGAAGTCGATCAGCGCGAAGGTCTCGACGATCGCTGGCACGCCGAACACGAGGATCAGCGACAGCACACCCATGACCCACAGCCCGGCCGCGTTGCGGGACATCCTCACAGGCCGCGCCGGAAATAGCGCCCGGTGATGCCGAGCGGCAGCAGGCGGAGAAGAACGATGGCGACGACCAGGAGCGCGACCTCGCCCACCACCGGGCGGCTCAGGAAGGTGACCGCCTGGCTGACCGCTCCGAACAGGAAGGAGGCCGCCCCGGTGCCGGCGAGCGCCACCGCCCCGCCGCCGATCACGGTGATGAAGGCCTTGACGACGTAAGTGACCCCGATCTCGGGCAGCACGCCCGCGATCGGGGCGAGGATCGCGCCGGCGAGCCCGCTCAGCGCGGCGCCGATCCCGAACGTGGTGGCATAGACCCGGTCGACGCTGACCCCGATGGCGGAAGCCATCTGCGCGTTCTGCATGGTGCCGCGCGCGATCAGCCCCCAGCGCGTGTACTTGAAGCCGACATAAAGCGCCGCCATCAGCACCAGCGTCGCCAGGATGACGAAGAAGGTGTAGCCGCCTTCCTGATAGGCGCCGATGCGGATCGTCCCGAAGGGCGGGTTGACGCCCTTCTGGTGGTAGCCGAGCACGGTCGCGGCCAGCCCGATCAGGAACAGGCTGAGCCCCCAGGTGGCGAGCACGGTCTCGATCACCCTGCCGTAGAGATGGCGGATGATGAGGCGTTCGACGACCACGCCAATGACCGCGACAGCGAGCGGCGCCACGACCAGCATCGCGATCCAGAAATTGACGCCCGCGTTGTAGCTCAGGATGAAGGCGTAGCCGCCCATCATGAGGAACTCGCCATGGGCGAAATTGATCACGCCCATCATGCCGAAAATGATCGCCAGCCCGATGCTGATCAGCGCCAGGCTGGCGACCGCGTAGAGGATCTGGATGACGACGACGACCGCAAGGTCCATGTGAGGCCCGTTACGGCTGGAT
Source organism: Alphaproteobacteria bacterium (assembly GCA_022826345.1). Next base: position 1,514 of record JAJDVB010000087.1, on the reverse strand, counting down.
TCCCGCCTCCTTCCGGATCAGATCTTCGGCTCGTACATCACGTTGGTGTCGGGCCTGGCCTTCAGGTCGCACTGGTTGCCGGTATTGGTCGGCGGCACCTGGGCGACCTTCTTCTGGATCTCGAACTTCCCGCCCTTCGCCTGGCCGATATACATGTCCATCGTGCAGTGATGGGTCTTGGCGTCCATGGTGAGCGGACCGCCGGGCCCGTCGACGGTGAGCCCGCCTTCCAGCACCTCGATGACCTTCTCGCGCTTGGTGGTGCCGGCCTCGTTGACCGCCTTGGCCCAGAAAATCCACCCGTACCAGTCCTTCGGCGGCACGTCGGTGAGATAGCCGTAATCGGTGCCGTTGCGCTTGCGGAACTCGGCCAGCCACTTCTTGTTGAACGGGATGTCGAGGTCCTCGTAGTAGGAGTAGCAGGTGAGGATCCCGTCGGCGATCTCGGGCGGCATGCGCACCACCTCGCCGGCCGCGCCGAAGGTGGTCGAGACCATCGGGATGCGCTTGTTCATGCCGGCCGAGGCCCACTGGCCGTAGAACGAGGCATGCGCCGGGCCGACGAAGACGTTCATCACGAAGTCGGGCTTGGCCGCCTGGATCTTGCTGATGGTCGGGCCGAACTGATTGACGGTCAGCGGGAAGAACTCCTCCCCCACCACCTGGCCGCCGGCGTCCTTGACCGCCTTCTGGATCCACTTGGCGGTGATCTGGCCGTAATTGTAGTCGGCAGCCATGATGTAGACCTTCTTGCCCCAGCGCTTCATCGCCTCGCCGGACAAGAGGTCGACATAGCCGCCGGGCGTCGCGCCGGTGGCGAAGAAGTTCCGGTCGCACACCCCGCCCTCGTAGTTGGTATTGTAGAAATAGAGGGTCTTGAGCTTGTGCAGGATCGGGCGGATGACCTCGCGCGAGGAGCTGGTCAGCCCGCCCTGGACCACCGCCACCTTGTCGCGCAGCACCATCTGCCTTGCGTACTGGTTGTAGGCCTGCATCTGCGACTGGGAGTCGTAGGTCTTGACCTCGAGCTTCTTGCCGAGCACGCCGCCGCCGGCGTTGATCTCGTCGATGGCCATCTCGGCGCAGGCCCACTGGTTCTTCCCGAACAGCTGCAGATCGCCGGAAAGATCGTAGATCGCACCGCCCTTGACGGTGTCGGCGGCGGATGCGCCTTTCGGCCAGAAATACGGCCCGGCGGCGAGCGCCGCGGCGCCCGCGGCGGATGTCTTGATGAACGAACGGCGTTTGACGGTCATGTTGCTCCCTCCGGTTCGCCCGCATTGCTCAGGCGGGTCGCACGGCGCCCCGATTGGCGTGAAACGACGGTAGCAACCCGGTTTCCGGGCCACAAGGCCGCTTTGCCGGGCACGCGGTGTCGAGCACAATCTGAGTTGACCGGTTTATGTACCAGATGAGTTGACCGCATCTGTTGTGGTTGTTGGGGCCTGTGGGGAAGTGGTCAGGCGCGGAGCGGCTGTCCACTTGTCCACAGGCCAGCGGCGGGTCGCGTCGAA
>JAJDVB010000063.1 GCA_022826345.1 Alphaproteobacteria bacterium | reverse complement strand
CTGTCGAAGGCCTTCGGCGAAGCGGTCATATACGACGGTTTCGACCTCGACATCCCGCGCGGCCGGTTCGTGTCGGTGTTCGGCCCCAACGGTTGCGGGAAATCGACCCTCATCAATCTGGTCGCGGGGCTGCTGGAGCCGGATGCGGGCACCATCCGATTCGGCGGCAAGCGCCTGCGCGACACCAATTTCGGCTACGTGTTCCAGAACTACCGGGAAGCCCTGTTCCCGTGGATGCGGTCGATCGACAACATCCGCTACCCGCTGAAATTCAGGAACATCCCGCGCGCCGAACGGGATACGCGCGTGGAACGCCTGGTCGACCGTCTCGGCGTCACCCTGGACCTCGCCAAGTACCCCTACCAGTTGTCGGGCGGCCAGCAGCAACTCGTCTCGATAATGCGCTCTCTGGTGATCGAGCCAGAGGTGCTGTTCCTCGACGAGCCGTTTTCGGCGCTCGACTACGAGATGACGCTGTTCATGCGCGACCAGCTGCAGGCGCTGTTCATGGACACGCGGACGACGATGGTGTTCGTGTCCCACGACCTTGAGGAGGCGGTCTATCTCGCCGACGACGTGATGCTGCTGTCGCGCGGACCGGCCGAGATCGCGGATTACGTTACCGTCGGCATCCCGCGGCCGCGCACCGCCGCCACCATTTCAGAGAGCGCGTTCGTCCGGGTGAAGGCCCACTGCCTCGACGTGTTCCAGAAAACGGTGCGCGAGGCGTGAGATACCTGATGGACAGGTTCGGGCCGCTCACCCCGCTGATCGGCGTGGTGGCGCTGCTCCTCATCTGGCAGCTCGCCTACTGGGTGGAGGTCGTCGACCGCGTGCTCCTGCCGTCGCCGGGTTCCATGTTCGTCGCCGTCTGGCACGGCATGACGGGCGGGCAGCTGCTGCTCGACTTTTTCCGCACGATCGAGCGCACGTCGCTGTCGATCCTGTACGCCGGAATCATCGGAATTCCGCTCGGCATCGCGCTTGGCTCGTCGGTTCCAGTCTACCGGTCGGTCGAATTCGTGGTGGACTTCTTCCGCTCGACGCCGGCGAGTGCGGTTTTTCCGCTGTTCCTCGCGATCTCGGGCCCGGGCGACGCGACGAAGATCCAGGTCGCGACGTTCGGCGCCTCGCTGGTGATCCTCTTCAACGTCGCCTACGGCGTCATGAACGCCCGCAAGACTCGCCTCCAGGCGGCCCAAGTCATGGGGGCGTCCAAATTGCGCGTCCTTACCGACGTGATGCTGTTCGAATCTCTGCCGCAAACCTTCGTCGGGCTGAGGAACGGTGTCTCGCTGGCGCTGATCATCGTCATCGTCGCCGAGATGTTCATCGGCTCCGTCGACGGGCTCGGTCACAACGTGCTCGACAACCAGATGCTGTTCGAGATGCCCCGCATGTATGCCGCCATCTTCGTCGCCGGCGCGCTCGGCTACGGGTTCAACCTGATGTTCCTCCTGATCGAGCGGCGCTACGTCCACTGGTCGGGACGTTGAGGGCACCCGCCACCCTCGCTCAGTGATAGAACAGCCGTGGCAGGAAGAGCGACAGCGACGGGATCGCGACCAGCAGCGCGAGGCGCACGATGTCGGCGCACCAGAAGGGCGTAACGCCCTTGAAGACGGTGCTGGTCTTCACGTCCTTCAACACGCCCGAGAGGACGAAGACGTTGAGCCCAACCGGCGGGGTGATCAGGCTGATCTCGGTCACCACCACCGCGATGATGCCGAACCAGACCAGGATCGCCTCCTCGCCCAGCCCGGCATAGCCGAGCCCCTGCACCACGGGGAAGAAGATCGGGATGGTCAGCAGCAGCATCGACAGGCTCTCGAACACGCAGCCGAGCACCAGATAGATCGCGAGGATGATGACGATCACCATCAGCGGCGACAGCTCGTAGCCGGTCACCAGCGAGAGCAGCCCCGACGGCAGCCCGCCCCGGTTGACGAAGTTGGAGAAGATCAGCGCCCCGATCAGCACGGTGAACAGCATCGCCGTGGTGCGCGCCGAATCGGTCAGCACCTCCAGCAGCGACCGCCAGGTCAGCGCGCCGCGCGCGAGCGCGATCAGGAACGCGCCGCCCGCCCCGATGCCGGCCGCCTCGGTCGGGGTGAACAGCCCGCCGTAGATGCCGCCCATCACCAGCACGAAGAGGATCAGCGTCCCCCACACGCCCCTGAGCGCGGCGAAGCGGCCGGGCCAGTCGGTGCGCTCGGCCCGGGGCCCGTCCCCCGGGCGCCGCCAGACCACCCACTGGACGGCGGCGAGGTAAAGGAAGATCCCCGCCAGCCCGGGAATGAAGCCGGCGGCGAACAGCTCGCGGATGCTGGTCTCGGTCATCAGCCCGTAGATCACCAGGATCACGCTCGGCGGGATCAGGATGCCGAGCGTGCCGCCGGCGGCGATCGAGGCCGAGGCGAGGCTGTCGGAATAGCCGTAGCGGCGCATCGGCGGCATGGCGACCTTGGACATCGTCGCCGCGGTGGCGAGGCTGGAGCCGCAGATCGCCGAGAACCCGCCGCAGGCGACGATGGTCGCCATCGAGAGACCGCCGCGCCGGTGGCCGAGAAAGGCGTGGCTCGCGCCGTAGAGCTCGCCCGAAAGCCCCGCCCGGGAGACCAGGTTGCCCATCAGGATAAAGAGCGGCACCACCGAGAGCCCGTAGGAGAGCGCCGTCTCGGAGACCAGCGTGCCGACCATCGAGAGCGACGGCTGCCATCCGGAGAGGTAGCCGAAGCCGACGAAACCCACGATGCCCATCGCGAACGCGATCGGCATCCGCAGGAACACCAGCGCGAGCAGCACCACGAAGCCGATCAGCACGATATCCATCGGACCCGACGCGTCGTCCTCTCAGACGGAGCTCTGATCGTCGCCGCCGGCGGGCGCCGGACCCGACCCGCCGGCGTAGCGCAAGACGTTGACGGCGAACGCCACTGCGCCGCAGGCGCTCAGGACGGCGATGAAATAGGTGATCGGCGCGAGCTGGATCTCGAGGAACTCGGTCGCGTCGCCGTATTCGGCCTCCCGGCTGCCGATGATCCAGACCCGCCAGGCGACGAAGGCGAGCGCGGCGGCCATGATCGCGTTGAGCACCGCCTGGCGCAGCGGGACCAGCCGGTCCGGGAACCAGATGTCGAGCAGGTCGACCGAGACGTGCTCCTCGCGGAGGCAGACCGACGGCAGGATGGCGAAGACGAGGACGCCGAGCATGAGCTGGGTCAGCTCGGTCGCCCCGTCGAGCGGAGCGCCCAGCAACTCGCGCCCGATGACGTCGACGCAGGTCATCGCCATCAGGGCGAACAGCACAAGGGAGGACGCCCCCTCCGGAACGGCGGTCAGCAGGCCGCCGAAGCGCCGTCCGGAAGGGGGTGTCCCGTCAGCGGGATCGGTCCCGCTCACTTGGCCTTGTCGTACGCGCGGGCGGTCTTGCGCAGCTCGGCGAGCGCGGCCCTTGCGTCGTAGCCGCCCTTGCTCGCCCGCTCGATCCAGGCCTCCTCGACCGGCTTCATCAGGCCGAGGAACGCCTTCTTCATCGCCGGCGTGGCGGTCTGGATCGTCGTTCCCGCCTCCTTCGCCGAGGCGAGGCCGGCCTTGTCGCCCGCATCCCATACCGTGCCGGCGAACTGCGACAGCTTGCCGCCGGAGACGCTCATCACCGCCTTGCGGTCGGCGTCGGAGAGCTTCTTGAGCGTGCCCGGGTTGATCAGCAGCGCGAAGCTCCCGTAGTAGAGCCCGCCCGGCATGATCATCACGTGCGGCACCACCTCCTTGAGGCGGAACGTCTTCTGGGTCTCCATCGGCATGAAGATGCCGTCGGCGACGCCGGACGACAGCGCCTCGTAGACCTTGGGCGCGGGCAGCTTCACCGCGGTGACGCCGAGCGCCTTGCCGACCAGGCTGCCGACCCCGCCGGGCACGCGGATCTTCATGCCCTTGAGGTCGGAGAGCGCCTTGAGCGGCTTCTTGGTCTGGATCACCGCCGGGCCGTGCGACATCAGCCCGAGCAGGACCGTGCCGCGATGCTCGTTCGCCTTGTGCAGGTACTTCTCGTGCACCTTCCAGTAGGCGACGCCCGCGGCTTCGGCGCTGGTGCCGAGATCGGGCATCTCGACGACCTGCGTCGCGACGTAGCGGGTGTTGTAGCCGTGGAAGATCCAGCCGGCGTCGGCGATGCCGTCGCGCACCACGCCGAACTGCTTGAGCGGCGAGGCGAGCTTGTACTCGATCTTGGTCTTCACGCGGCCCTGGGTGGCCTCGGCGACCCACTTGCCCCAGGTCGGCCAGACGGTGGCGTTGAGGAAGTGGGTGGGCGGAGCCCAGCTCGAGATCCTGAGCACCGTCTCGGCGCCGGCCGGCGCGGCGGCCATCGACGCCGCGACCAGGCCGCCGAGCGGCAGAAGTGCGATACGTTTCAACATGGTCGTCTCCCCTTGGATGACGGCGAAGGTATCACGCAACATACGGGGCGGAAAACCGGTCGCGGCGACCCGTGGGGCGCTACGCCGCCATGCCGAACGCGTCTATGACCTCCTTCTCGTAGGCGAGCAGCTTCCGGACGCTGTCACGGCCGTGCATGCGCTCGAAATGGGCCGCCGTGTTGGGGAAGCCGGAGAGGTCGAAGTCGAACTGGGTGGCCCGCCGGCAGCACCAGAAGAAATGCGCATCGGGCGTCGTGAAGCGGTCGAAGAAGTACTCGCGGCCCTCCAGCATGCCCTCGGCGAGGCCGAACGCCTCGGTGAGGTATTCCCTGGCGTGGCCGACCACGTTGTCGTCCGCGCCCGGGACGTCGCACACCCGGGGCGGCGCGTTGATCCGGCTGAGATAGGGGTGGATGCCGGACGAGCACCAGGAATGCAGCGAGATCGCCTTGAGCTCCTCCCACGGGTCGTCCGGCAGCAGCCCGGCCCCGGGGAAGGCGCGCGCGATCCAGACCTGGATCGCCGTGCTCTCGGTCATCGCCTCGCCGTCGACGACCAGGAGCGGCACCTTGTGCTTGGGGTTGATCGCCACGTAGTCCGCCGACATGTGCTGTTGCTGGCGGAAGTTGAGCGGCCTGACCTCGAAATCGGCCCCCGCCTCGGTCAGCGTGATGTAAGGCGCGAGCGCGCAGGTGATCGGTGCGTAGTAGAGGACGATGTTCATGACGGTCTCCCGGGGGGTTTCGGTCGTGGCGGGACCCTAATGGGTAACCGGCCCGGTTTGAACCGTTCCCGCCCGGTTCTTCCCCTCCGTCATGTCCGGACTCGCTCCGGACCTGTCTGCCTTTGTCGGGACCGTTTTTCGTCCCGCCCCCCACCGTCATGGTCAACGCGGCACCCGCCCGTATCCCCTGCTGTCACCCCTCTCGTCATTTCGACCGGAGCCGGCCCGAAGGGGCGGCGGAGCGGAGGAATCTTTCCGCGCAGGCGGTCCGGCGGCGAAGCGGGAAGATTTCTCCGCTCCGCGCTGCGGTCGAAATGACGAGGAGGCAAGAGCGGGCGTGGCGCGATCCGAGCCTCGCGCCCCATCCGCAAGCGTTAAACCGGACAGTCCCGGAACAAGTCCGGGGTGACAGTCTTGTCGTCCGCGACGGCGCGGGCCTTCCCGGATCCGCTGGGGCAGAAATCCGGGCTAAGTTCGGCCCCTACTTCCAGCGAATCCGGGCGAGCTGCGCTCCGAACGGGTTGATGATCCCCTTGTCGATCTCCAAATCCTTCGCGTGCACGAAGACCGAGGGCAGGCTGGCGATCGGGACGATGTAGGCCTGCTCGTTGATCCGGTTGAAGATCTTCCGGTAGAGCGTCTCGCGCGCGGCGGTATCGAAGGTCGATCCGGCTTCTTTCATCCAGCCCGCGATTTGCTTGTCGCCGTAGTAG
>JAJDVB010000224.1 GCA_022826345.1 Alphaproteobacteria bacterium | reverse complement strand
GTTCCTGGTGCTCACCGCCGCGCGCTCGGGCGAGGTGCGCAACGCCCGGTGGACCGAGATCGACCGCGCCGGGGCGGTGTGGACGGTGCCCGGCGAGCGGATGAAGGCGGGCCGCGAGCACCGCGTGCCGCTCTCGCCCCGGGCGCTCGAAGTCCTCGACGACGCGGCCGGGCGGCTGGCCGGCAGCGGCGGCCTCGTCTTCCCGTCGCTCACCGGGCGGGTCCCGAACCACTCCCTGATGGCGCTCCTGCTGCGCGAGCTCGCGATCGGCGCGGTCCCGCACGGGTTCCGCTCAAGCTTCCGGGACTGGGCGGCGGAGTGCACCGACGCGCCGCGCGAGGTGTGCGAGCTCGCGCTTGCGCACGTCAACAGCGATCGCGTGGAAGCGGCCTACCGGCGCAGCGACCTGTTCGACCGGCGCAGGGTGCTGATGAACGACTGGGCGGAATACGTCGGGTGACGGATCGCGCCGCAGCCGGGTTCGCGCCGCCGGTCCGCGGGGGCGCGATGCAATCTACCGCGCCCCGGGGTCCGCGACTCGCGGCCCCCGGGGCGGGCGTGGGGGAGCTAAGTTGTAATGGGCGATCCGCTGCCTCGCTACGCGAGACGGGCGGAGCCGCAGCAAATGCTGCGAGAGTGCCCTATGACGCCTTACGCTGCCGACCCAGGCGGCGGCTGCGGCGTGCCGGTCGTCCGACAGTGGCCGCGAGCACGGTTTCGGCGCGCCGCGCTTGCCAGCGTTGCGCTTGGTCCGCACGGCCAGGGAATGTCCCCGGCCCCGCTTGCAACGCCACGCGCCTCGGCTCGGAGGCTCCATCAATCCCGGGGGGTTCCCCGGTCGCCGCGTGGCCACAAGAATCCACGCGGCAGCCGCCTCGCCGTTTGGTTTGAGCGGGCCCGCCTCCGGTTCGGAGTGGCCCGTCGTGCCTGGGGCGGGGCGTCTGCCCGCACGACATCGCGATGGATCGCGATAGCGGCACCTGATTGCGCCTTGCGGCGCCCACGTCGGCTTCAGCCGACCACGCTGCCGGTGGCAGCTCCGTGGATGGCGGCACCATACCACCCCGTCACGAGAGCCGCACGAAGATTTCTGTTAGCACGATCCTTGCCGCCATTGGCCCGAAGGCCGATTTTGGCGCCTGTCACTACCCGCTCGCCCCAATCCGCCCCCTCCCGCCGGGCGGGCAGTGACAGGCGCCAACCGCGTCAGCCCCGCCCGAGAGTGGCCCCGACTCGCCCGGATCTCCGTCGCCCCTGTTCGCCTCCGAACGACACGAACAGCGCCTGCTCTCTCCCCTCCCTGTCCCAGTCTGTCAGACGTGCTCGCGCGTCAAGAACCGACCTGACCAGCGCCCGCCAGGCCAATCGGCGCAAGCGCCGACTCCGCCCTTGACCCGCTGCGCGCGCCCGACCGTTGGGACAGTACGGAGAGAGAGCTCCGCAACTCACAGGAGACCGACATGGACCCGCAGCCGCACATCATCGAGAGAGCCATCATGCGGTGCATCGACATCAGCGTCCGCCTCGGCGCCCTCGAGGACGAAGTCCCCCCCGCGGCCGGCCGCGTCATCGTCCAGTGCGTGGACGAAATCGACGAAATGCAGCGATGGCTCGAAGGCCGCGAGTGAACACGCCGGCGGCTCGCCCGGAGGCCGCCGCTTCGGCCGCCTGTCACTTCCCGTTTCGCGGCAATTGCTCCAGACCGCCGGCCGGGGAGTGACAGGCATGCGCTAGGCCGCACCCGAGCCCTCGCCGGCTGAGCAACGCGTGTGGGGCGCGTCGCGTCAACCGCGGCCTTCTCCCCGGTCCGCTCTCATCGTAAGGCGGTACTCCCTCCGCGCCATCGGCGGGTGGCGGAGCGGGTGTGGCAATGTGTACTTCGGATTCGGTCCAGACCCCGCGAAGCCGACCGCGTGGGCGGCGCATGCGCCGTCGCACCCGCACCGCTCGTTCGAGCCGCCGATGTCGATCGCCCCATGTTCGGGCGGTGCGTTGCCGCTGGCGGGCCCGCGCCGGGTCGCATTGAAGCGAACCTCGAAGCCGGGATCGTTCGGCACTGCCGAAGTGAGCCGCCAGCCGATCCGGTCATCGCGACACCACCGTCGGAGACATCGATGTTCGGCGTGCCGGTGAAGCGTCTGCAGAAGCAGCCGATGCCGCTCCGACGGCGGCGTTGCCGAGGATGGTGAACGCTCACCGTCTTTCCGGTCTCGTCCGCGGCGAAGACCTGCGTGCCAGAGGTTGCCGTATAGTCCTCGCTCGCGGTCCGCATCCGGTGAGTAGGACGCGGTGATGATGGTCAGTGGTCGATACACTCCGATGAGGATTTGAGGAGGTTCGAGATGGCTGCTGTGCGACCATACGGTGTGTCAGGCTGCCGATGGAGGTCCCGTCGGGGGTGCTTGAACCCGCTCGTTGGCCTGTCGCCAACTCAGTTCAAGGGCGTGCGCCACTATCCGCGTATGGTCTCATTGACTTCTCTTATACTCCGCGCTTCATCGAGCGAAACCTAGGGCAGATAGCCCACCCAACAGGGGAAGGACAGCATGACGGCCACAGAGCTCAACTTTTCCCCGAACCGCCTCTACTACGGGGATTGCCTCAGTGTCCTACGAGGGTGGCCAGCGGAGTGTGTTGACCTCGTCTACCTCGACCCGCCATTCAACTCGAAGGCGAACTACAACATCCTGTACGGAGGTGGGAACGGCGTTCCGGCGCAAGTACGAGCGTTCACCGACACGTGGCACTGGGATGAGGCCGCTGCCTCGCGCATGATGGCGGCAGAGCGCGCGACCGCGCGACGCTCGCACCGAATCCTCGCCGGTCTGCGCGCCGTGCTCGGCGATACCGGAATGCTCGCCTACCTCACCTACATGGCCGAGCGCCTTGAGGAATGCCGGCGCGTCATGCGCAGCCACGCGAGCCTGTATCTGCACTGCGACCCGACCGCGAGCCACTACCTCAAGCTCCTTTGCGATAGCGTGTTCGGGCCAAGGAACTTCCGCAACGAAATCATCTGGAAACGCTCCTCCGCCCACAGCGACACCAAGCAAGGCGCGAAATCCCCGGGGCGCATCCACGACACGCTGCTGTTCTACACTAACAGCGACCGCTGGACCTGGAATCCGCAGTACACCGACTACGACGAGGAGTACGTCAAACGCGCCTATCGACACGTCGAGGAAGGGACCGGCAGACGATACCGGTTCGGCGACCTCACGGCAGCTAAGCCGGGCGGCGACACGAGCTATGAATGGAGGGTTAAGCGACCGAAGGGCGGCAAGTGGAGCGGAGACCTCGACGACGAGTGGCGAACACCGCTCGAGGGCTGGGAGTACAAGGGCATTCCACCATACAAGGGGCGCTATTGGGCATATTCCGTCGAGAACATCCGTGAGTACGAGCGACAGGGGCGACTATGCTACGCCAGAACCGGCATGCCGAGCTACAAGCGCTACGTCGACGAAATGCCGGGCGTCGTGCTGCAGGACATATGGACGGACATCCAACCAGTGATCACCAGTCCGGAGCGCTTGGGCTACCCCACCCAGAAGCCGCTCGCGCTCCTCGCACGCATCATCGAGACAAGCTCCAACCCGGGCGATATCGTCCTCGACCCTTTCTGTGGGTGCGGGACCACCGTTGCCGCGGCCGAGCTCGCGAGGCGGCAATGGGTCGGCATCGACATCTCGCCTTTCGCGGTGAAACTTGTGCGCGACCGCCGGTTGCGTCCGATGGGCAGAGACGCCGAGATCGCCGGGATCCCCACTGACATGGAAGGTGCGCAGATGCTCCTCGATCGCAGCCCTCTCGACTTCGAGGTTTGGGTAGTGACCTCGATCCCTGGACTTGCACCGAACGAGCGCCGCATCGGCGACCGCGGAATCGACGGGCGAGGTGCAATGATGCATCAGCCCGACGGTGAGTTGTCCCGGCTCGTCGTCGCCCAAGTCAAGGGCGGCGGTTACACCGCAAGCTCGATGCGCGACTTCCAGCGCGTCATCGAACGAGAGAAGGCCGCAGCCGGCGTCTATATCACACTGCGCAAAACCGTCGCCCGAGGCGCCCGCCAAGCCGCGACCGAAATGGGCACGATCGAGATTGGCGCACGACAGTACCCGAAGCTCCAGCTTTGGTCTGTCGAAGAACTGCTCGAAGGAGAGCTCCCGCGCCTCCCCGACATGGCCGACCCCTATACCGGGAAACGTGTGCGACAGGTGGAACTGTTCGAGTAGACCTTCCAGAATTCAATAGGTCTGCCGCTGAATCTGCGCCCCTCGGCCGTCATCCGAGGAGCGCGACATCCTCCTTTGTCTCCAACAGAACTTCGTATGTGTCTTCGTTATCGCCGGCTCCATCGAGTCCTCTGAGCTTTACGATATTCCAATCGCTTGAATGAATTGTCCGATTCCACCGCGCGACCCAGATTCGTGCGTCCAATCGATCGCCTTCTTGAAGTACTACCCTGCCACTTGCGTGGCTATGCACCCTGAGAACCCCGCCTACGGTCACCGTTTTCCCAGTTGCTTTCAGTTCGGTCCATAACTGTTCAATGTCTTCGGCGTTGTAGGTCTGGCTCTCAACCGAGTGGTTCTCTACGCGAAGCGATACCGGAACCTCTGGTCCGGCTGTGATGTCCCCGACCGTGATGTCGACGTCTCCGTCGCCATCGCGATCGACCCGTAGTTCCATCCTCAACTCACTCACCCGCTCCTTCCTCCTTTGCCTTCACGAATAGAACTGGCTGCGCATTCCGTCAGCGCCGCGCCCGGCGCCGGCCCGCGCTTCTTCTTCGGAGCAGAACCAGCGTTCCCCTTTACTCGAGTTGATTTTCGTCCGCTCGTAGCGAACCGCCCCGGGAATTCCGGAGAGTGTTTTGTTTGAGTCACGCGGCCAATGATGTGTGCTCGCGCTGGTGATTGTACGCCGCTTTGTCCTCCGCCGGCGGCGGTTACCGACGATGAACACAGACTTTGGGCATATCTCACACTTCCTTCTTCCCCAGTCATCGTGACTCTCACCATGAACCGGGCAATAGTCTATCCAACACGCTCCGCCGCGTCGATTTCGCGATCGGCGGCCGTGGAGGACGGGCCGGGTAGGAGGACGCGACTCCACACGCTCCATGGCTTCACGGGGGGTCGCCCGAAGTCGCCCGACGTACCGCGCCAAAGCAAGTACCCAAGACCGTACCCGCGCTGGACAGGCCCCAGAAAAATGATTTAGAATCATGTAGTTATCTTCGGCGTGTCGCCGACGCGGTGGCGGCGTGGCTCGAGGATCGGGGCCTCAAGCCCCGCACGATGCTCCGCGAGAGCGCGGTGTGGGACATCCGCGCCCGGCGCCGGCGCGGGAGGCGGCGGTGAGCCGGTACCGCAACGAGCTCGCCGGGCAGCGCGAGGCGATCCGGGCGCTGTGGGGCGCGGTCGGGGTGGCGCTCGCCTG
>JAJDVB010000092.1 GCA_022826345.1 Alphaproteobacteria bacterium | reverse complement strand
CTGGTGCGCCTCAACATCATGCACCGCCGATGCATCCTCAACATCAAGGACCCGCCCAAAACCCCGCCAAACGATGACAGGCAAATCGAACTCCAACTTACCTCTGCCTAAACCGGACAGCAGTGGAACAAGTCCGGGCATCTCTCTCTGCCAAATCCGTTGAGTCCCGAGCCAACACGTGGATGGCCGGATCAAGCCCGGCCATGACGTGTTGGGGTTCTCGGCAAGGCGTACGAACTTCTCGATCGGGACACTAGGTCGGTGCCCCATCACCCGTCAATCGGGCCGCTGGCCGGCGTGGGCGGCGCGCTGCCTTCCGCCGGCTGCCCCTCCACGTGCCCGCCCGTTTCGAGGGCCGCGAAGAGGGCGGCGTTGGTTGAGCGCCAGCGGGCGAGCTCGGCCTCGACGATTCGGGCCTGGTCGAGGGCGGCGAGCGCGAGCTGCCGGAGGGTGGGGTCGGCGGCGTCTGCCTGCGCAAGCCCGGCGGCGAGGATCGCGACGCGCAGGGCCTCGACCTCCGTCCTCAGGCCCGCGTCGGCAGCCATGCGCCTCTCCAGCCCGCGCCAGGCCGCCGTCACGGTCGAGTGATCGCGCCCGCCGAACGCCCTACCGATCGCCGTCGCCCCATGGTGGGTCAGTGCGCGGGCGAGCCACATGGCGATGTGGCGTGCGCGGGTCGCACGGCGCGCCTTACGCGCAGACGTGAGGTCGCCCACCGCGAGGCCGTAGTGCGCCGCCACGTGCCGCTGGATCGCGGCAATGGCAGGGGCGCGCGGCGCGTCCGGGCTGCCGCTCATTCCGGCCTGGGCGCGACCGTGGCGCGAATCGCGGCGGCGGTCTCCGGGCTGAGACCCTGGCGCCGGGGTTCCGGCCCGGCATCGTCCGGCGCGCCCTCGATCGCGGCGCGGATCGCGGCGGTGACCTCCGGGCTGAGCCCGCGCCGCTGCATCTCCGCCCCGGCCCTCGCCCTCGCTACGCGCAGGGCCTCCTTGCGCACCTCTTCCCGCTCCGAGCGGATGGCCGATACGGCGCGCAGGCTGTCGTTGAGCGAGCGCGATATCGCCTGGAGGGTCCTGGCGTCGATGTCTTCCCTGGCCGCGATCTCGTACAGGCGGACCATGCAGAGCTCCGCCGCCCGCGCCGACATGGCCAGAGGATCGTCGCCGGCGGCCTCGTTGATGGCCCGCGCCAGCTCGGTGCTATGGCGGATGCGCGCAATCGCGCCCGCCGCGGCCTCGCTCGCCCGTGCCGTGTCGCGCTGGGCGCTGCGCCGCAGGCGCTTGCCGTAGCGCTGGATCGCAGCCTCGCTGATCGCGTAGCCCTGCTCGGCGAGCCAGGCGGCGTAATCGGCATAGCGCCCGAAGCCGGCGGCGACGATGCGCCGGTCGAGCGCGGCGCGCACCGATTCGTCCAGGGTGTAGACCGCGCTGCGGGGCGGCATCTCAGCCTCGCCGGGCCGGCCGCTGCGGGCGCAGGATGCCCTCGGGCTCGTCCGCCACATAGTCCACCACGTCCCGTCCGGCCTGTGTCAGCTTCGCCGCCCACGGCTTGACCTGGGAGCGCTTGAGGCCGACCAGGCCGGCCGATTCCAGGTAATCCAGCTCGGCCCGCACGCGCTCCAGGCTTGTCGCCGGATAACCCGCCCGTGCCGCGTCCCAGCACATCCGTTCGGTCGAGCCGTGTATGGAGCCGGCGAAGACGGCCTGAAGCATTACCCAGCGCAAACCCAATACCTCCAGCGGCGTCAATCCGTCCTGCATCCCTTCGTCCTCACGTTGCGTTGCGCCGCCGTCATGCGGCCTTCTTCTGCACCATCGCCCGCAGCCCGGTGATCGCCTTCCGGGCCGCGGCGAAGCTCACGAACCGCAGGTCGGAGACCTTCACGGTCCGCTGCAGCCACTTGCCCAGGCTGCGGTCGTCGCCCACGCCGTCGGTGTACTCCTGCCAGAGCGAGCGGATGTAGGCGACCTGCGCCGGGGTCGCCATGCCGGCCCGGCGGCCGTAGGCGGGCGGCGTGGCGGTGGGCTTGAAGCCCAGCGCCCTGAACCGCTCCATGACGGCGTCGAAGCCGTCGTTGTCGAGGTCCCTCGAGGTATCGACGCCCGCCTCATGCAAGAGGATCGCCCGATAGTCGTCATCACTGAGACTGAGCTGCGTCATGGCGACGTGGATCAGCGCGGTCTGCTTCCTCGTCAGCGCCATGGGTCAAATGGCCCCTTCGACCGGCAGACGATTGAGCGTCTTGGCGCTCCGCCCGCCCCCTTTCGGCCGGTGGGCGCCTGACCGCCGGGCCTCCGGCGCTCCCGTCCGCCGCATCGCCATCGCGGACCGGCCACTCATTGTGACGCCCCCCGCAGGATGCCGGCCGCGTCCTTCAAGCGGTCCAGCCGAAGCTCGCCGTTCTCGGCGTTCTCCTTCGCGATCTTGACCAGGCGGGCCATGGTGCGCAGCCCGCCGTGGCCGGAGCACCGTTGCTTGAGCCAGCGCACGGCATCCGGGTCCGCAATGCCGTAGTGGCCCGCCAGGGCTTCGACGTCTGCCGGCGCGGTCGCCTTCAACTCCAGCCTCGGCCCGATGCGCGAGGTGAGCTGCGCGAACGAGGCCGCCTGCGTGGAGTTGAAGCGGCTGCGCAGGCTCTCGTTGCCGGCGAGTATCAAGGCAACGTTGGTCTCGTCATGGATGCTGCGCAGCGCATCGAGGCAGCGGTCGTCCGCGTGCTGCGCTTCGTCGATGAGGAGGACCTCGACATAGTATTTGAGCGCCCGGCAGATCGCCCTGTAGTGGTTATGGATTCCGCGCTCCGGGGCGAGAGACAGGGCTTTGCAGACCACCTTCAACATGCCGTACATCGAGGCGCACTCTGCGGCGTTCATCGCGCAGTAGCGGGCGGCGGGGGTGCGCCTGGCGAAGTCCTTCAGGGTCGTCGTCTTGCCTGCGCCGGGCGGGGCAATGATGGTGCCGATCACCCGCATTTCGAGCGTCATGTCGACGACCTGGAGCATGTCTTCCGCAGCCGGTGTGCGGCAGAATTGCGAAGGCCCTTTCGGCACTCGCGGTAGCTGATACAGTTCCATCGGTGTCTCGCCTAGTGTCCTGTTTCTGAAGTGCGCATGGTTTTGGGTTGCCGTGCAGTCTCCCCGACTCTCCAATTCTTCTCGTCATGCCCGGACTTGATCCGGGCATCTCTCTCTGCCAGATCCGTTGAGTCCCGAGCCAACACGTGGATGGCCGGGTCAAGCCCACTGCTGTCCGGTTTAGGCAGAGGTAAGTTGGAGTTCGATTTGCCTGTCATCGTTTGGCGGAGTTTTGGGCGGGTCCTTGATGTTGAGGATGCATCGGCGGTGCATGATGTTGAGGCGCACCAGCCGCGCGAAGGCCT
>JAJDVB010000139.1 GCA_022826345.1 Alphaproteobacteria bacterium | reverse complement strand
AGGCCTTCGCGCGGCTGGTGCGCCTCAACATCATGCACCGCCGATGCATCCTCAACATCAAGGACCCGCCCAAAACTCCGCCAAACGATGACAGGCAAATCGAACTCCAACTTACCTCTGCCTAAACCGGACAGCAGTGGGTCAAGCCCGGCCATGACGTGTTGGGGTTCTCGGCAAAGCGTACGAACTTCTCGATCGGGATACTAGCTGTGTTCTCGGCTATCGTCGATTTCCCAACGTGATATTGAGGCTGATCGTGCAATTTCCCGGCTCAATTGGGTTTGCGTGCTAGGAAGCAGTAAAGCGGCGAAAATATTCCCATCTTACCGCCCGCAACATATGCCTCAGCTGTTCTATCCATGAAGCTGACAACGGCTACCGAACCCTTGGGAAAGAATCGGAAGATTTCCGCTACATGCAGACCGGCTATCATTGCCCTGCGACCCAATGGCGTCCTGCGAAATGCATTGCGCAAAGTGCCGCTCTGTCCTTCCATGGGCTGATACCAAGGTGTACTCGGACCGTCCTTGATGTCCCTATCCATCGCCTCGATGACTTGAAACCCGACGGACTCGAGCGCACGATCCACTTCTGAGAACGTGGCGATGTCGTTCAAAGCTATTCCCAGCATGAGTTTATCTTTGACGGCCCGATGACCGCTATTGTCTGGATCGAACTTTTCCGTCATGCACATTTCCTGGCCCCAGAACAGCGCTCCTGGCTTTAGCACACGAAAAATCTCCGCAAACGCGCGTTCCTTGTCGGGCGCGTGACAGGTCGATTCGATTGCATAACCCGCATCGAACGAGTTGGCTTCGATGGTGCTCATATCCATGAAGTTACATTCAATGTACTCCGCCTTATGATCGAGTCCCGCCTTAAGATTCCTCCGCCTGGCCTCTTCTAGCTGCTGTTTGTTGTTGTTGAGGCAGACGACGTTCGCGCCGGACTCTCTGGCGACCCGCCGCATAGGACCGCCCACTCCACAGCCGATGTCAACGATCCTCATTCCCTCTTGCAGCTTCAGCCGTTCGATCATCAGACGCTGATGGTTGACGATAGCCTCCTCCAGCGTCTCTTCCGGCTTCAATGGCGCAAAGTGCAAAGACTCATTCCAACCGAACTGCATAAATTCGCTACATAGATCGTAGTAATCGTTCACCGTCTCAGTGTGGTCATATGAGTTACTATCAGGCCCGGCCTCTCGACTTCTGTCCAACCAAGCATTAAGGCGAGCGACGCGGCTATTGACGTTCCAGTCTCGGAAAGCCCTCCTTAAGGACCGGGATAGGTTCAGGCTGCCTGACCTCATGGCTTGGGAAAGCCTGGTTGGCCGGACCTACACAAGCACATTTTCCCAATGGGTTGCCCCCTGGATGTGCGTTCTATCGGTAACAGCTGCTCCGGCGTTCTCAACTTCGATGGAGCATTTGTTCGACTTCTCGACGCCATAGCGGGCCACGATCCATGAACGATGAGCGGAAGGACGGAAGCAGTCATCGGGTTGGGTAATCTGAGTTTCATCCGAAGAGTCGCCGAAGCCTTGGAATCCGCTCAGCCAGTGGCACGGGTGCCTCGGCGATGAACGCCCGGTCCTGGCGCCTCCAGCAGAGGACGGTCTCGCGTTTGCACATCGGTCGTGCCCTTCGAACTTGAGGATATGAATACCACGATTTTTTCCGTGCGAAGCGGAAGATCGCGAGGGCGAGAAACAGCGCCTCGCCTCTATAGCATGACCCGGCCGCGTGTACCGACGCCGGGCGTTCCACACCTAGTGTCCTTGGCACTTCGTCGTGGTCAGCGATGCGGAGACGAAGCGTCGGATACGCGAAGCGGCGGAAGAGGAGGAACGTCAGTTCTACCAGCACCGGGCGCCACAGGAGTGGCTGGATGCGCTGGCACCGCTCGGCACCGACGAGAACAAGCCGTTCCTCGAGCGCGCGCCCTATCTGATCGCGATCTTCGCCCAGAAGTACGGGCGCCTCGCCGACGGCCGCAGAGTCAAGCACTACTACCCCACGGAATCCGTCGGGCTCGCGACCGGAATGCTGATCGCGGCCCTGCACATCGCCGGGTTGGCGACTCTGACCCACACGCCGAGCCCGATGAAGTTCCTGAACGAAATCTTGGGGCGCCCCAAGTCGGCCGAGCGGCCCTTCCTGCTGCTGGTGGTGGGCTACCCGGACGAGAACGCCGTGGTGCCCGACATCGGTCGCAAGCCACTCAACGAGGTGGTCAGCTACGTCTGACGACGGGAAAGGGCGCCGCGCACGCGTATGTACTTGGTTTGGTCCATATGCGGACACAGCTTTGACTCTCCCGCAACTGAACTATATAAACCCCTGTAATGGGTGCGATGTTTGATTCGACGTCGGGCGCCGGCAGGAGTTCACATTGGTAGCTACCGCCGCACGCGAAGCGCGCACGCCTCTCCTCCCCTCGGGCTCGGGGCCGTTCTTTGCCCGCCGTCTGAGTGAGCTGGCGGGGCTCGCGCTCATCGCCCTTGCCGCCGTCATCGCGGTCGCCCTGGCCAGCTATTCGGCGGCCGACCCCTCCTTCAACAGCGCAAGCAGCAACGCGTCGGCCAATCTGATCGGCCGCCCCGGTGCCTACGGTGCGGACCTTCTGCTGCAGTGGTTCGGCCTCGCCGCCGCACTGGTGCCGGCGATCCTCGCGGCCTGGGCCTGGGCCCTGCTCAGCCACCGCGGGCTGAACCGGCGGCTGGTGCGCTTCGCCCTGGCGCCTCTCTCCATCCTGCTCGCCGCCGTCGGCTGCGCATCGGTGGGCATTGCCGACTGGCCGACTGCGGCTGGCGCCGGCGGGGCCGCCGGCAAGATGGTGCTCTCCGCGCTTGGCTCACTCGGGCTCGACGGCCTCGATTTGGGGGGCGGCTCCGGAATGGCCGCCGCCGGCGTCGGCGCGGTCTTCCTGATCGTTGCCGCCGTTGCTCTGGTCTTCGCGCTCGGTGTGCCGTGGCGCGAGTGGCGCGCGCTGTTCCGGGGCGTCTACTGGCTCCTGCGGCACGCCGTCGGCGCGGCCGTTTGGGCCGCCCGCGCGGGACACGGCAGAAGCGGCGATCGCGCAGCCGACGTTGGGGACGACGAGGAGGCCGCGCCCGCACGCAGACCGCGCCGCCTCGCCCGATCTGCCGAGAAAACCACGCGCCGGCGCGAGCCGAGCCTGCTGCCCTTAACCCCGGGAGAGGTCGAGGAACGGCCGGTCGAGCCCAGCATCGTCGAGAAGCCCAGGCGCAGGGTGAAGCCCGGCAAGCGGGAGAAGAAGGAGCGCCAGCCCACCCTCGACCTGGAGGACAACGCTGAGTACACGTTGCCGGCGCTCGCGCTTCTCGCCGACGCGGATGGCGACCACAAGGCGCCAAACGCGAGCGAAGACGCGCTCAGGCAGAACGCGGAGATGCTGGTCTCCGTGCTCGAGGATTTCCGGGTCTTCGGCGAGATCACGCAGGTCAGGCCGGGGCCGGTGGTCACGCTCTACGAGCTTGAGCCGCAACCGGGCACGCGCACCTCACGGGTGATCGGGCTCGCCGACGACATCGCGCGTTCGATGAGCGCGATTTCGGTCCGCGCCGCGACGATTCCGGGGCGCAGCGTCATCGGCATCGAGCTGCCCAACGGCCAACGCGAAACCGTGCTGCTGCGCGAGCTGCTGGCGAGCGCCGCTTACGAAAGCACCGAGCACAGCCTGACACTGGCACTCGGCAAGGACATCGGCGGCAATCCCGTGGTGGCCGACCTTGCCCGCATGCCCCACCTGCTGGTCGCCGGCACCACCGGCTCGGGCAAGTCGGTCGCGATCAACAGCATGATCCTGTCGCTGCTCTATCGGCTGCCGCCGGACCAGTGCAAGCTGATCCTTATCGACCCCAAGATGCTGGAGCTTTCGGTCTACGACGACATCCCGCACCTGCTCACGCCGGTGGTGACCGAGCCGGCCAAGGCGGTCGTTGCGCTGAAGTGGACCGTGCGGGAGATGGAGTCCCGCTACAAGGCGATGTCGAAGCTCGGAGTGCGCAATATCTCCGGCTACAACAAGCGGCTCGCCGAAGCCCGCGAAAAGGGCGAGCAACTCACTTGGCGGGTCAACGTCGGTATGGATGCCGAGACCGGCGCGCCGATCCACGAAGAATTCGAGATCGACCCCACGCCGATGCCGTTCATCGTCGTCGTCGTCGACGAGATGGCCGACCTCATGCTCGTCGCCGGCAAGGACATCGAGGGCGCGGTGCAGAGGCTGGCGCAGATGGCGCGCGCCGCTGGCATCCACCTGATTATGGCGACGCAGCGGCCCTCGGTCGACGTCATCACCGG
The DNA here is from genome assembly GCA_022826345.1 of Alphaproteobacteria bacterium. The sequence continues at coordinate 31,552 of JAJDVB010000139.1, read as the reverse complement.
CACGATCAAGGCCAACTTCCCGACGCGGATCAGCTTCCAGGTCACGTCCAAGATCGACAGCCGCACCATCCTGGGCGAAGCCGGCGCCGAGCAGTTGCTGGGCCAGGGCGACATGCTCTTTCTCGGTGCCGGCGGGCGCGTGGCGCGGGTGCACGGGCCCTTCGTCAGCGACGCCGAGGTCGAGCGGGTGACCGACTTCCTGCGTGCCAACGGGCGTCCCAACTACGTCGAGGGGATCACCGAGGAGCCCGAAGCGGCCGCCGCCGGAATCGACGAGGGCGGCGACGAGGACCCGCTCTATGACCGGGCCGTGGCTCTGGTCGCGGCCGAGCGCAAAGCGTCCACCAGCTTCGTCCAGCGCCACCTCCAGATCGGCTACAACCGTGCCGCCCGGATCATCGAGCGGATGGAGAGCGAAGGCGTCGTCAGCCAGGCTAACCATGTCGGCAAGCGCGAGGTGCTGGTCTCCGACCATTCCGCCGGCTGAGTTTCAACGACCTGTGATTGTTCGCGCGACCCGCGCGCCCTACATTTCACACCATGCCGATATTGATCCGCGCCGCCGCCCTCTTTTGTCTTTCCCCGATTCTCGCTGCATGGCTCGCCACCGCCCAGCCGGCGCAGGCCCAGCAGTCGGCCTCCGTCGTCTTCGACGAGGCGCAGGAGGAGACGCTCGCCGCCGTCGAGCGCTACCTCAACGGGCTCCAGACCCTGAGGGCGGACTTCACGCAGGTCGGGCCGAGGGGCGAGCTCGCCGAAGGGGTGATCCATATGCGCCGGCCGGGGCTGCTCCGCGTGGAATACGCGCCGCCTGTGCCGGTGCTCATCGTGGGCGATGGGCTGTGGATCCACTACCACGACAAGGAGCTCGGCCAGATCAACGACTGGTTCATCTACGAGACCCCGCTCGGCGCGCTCACCAGGGAGGTGACGCGCTTCGGCGAGGACGTGGAAGTCACCGCAGTCGAGCAGCGCGACGGGCGCATCGAGATCACCGTGGTGCACGAGGACGATCCCAGGGGCGGGAGCCTGACCCTGATCCTGGATACCGAGCCGCTGCGCCTGACCCACTGGCGGGTGACCGACGCCCAGGGGCTCGTGACCACCGTCTCCCTGCACGATCTCCAGACCAATATCAGGCTGCCGCGCAGGCTTTTCGTGTTCGACGACCCGCGTCAGAAGCGGCCTCAAACCCGATAAGAAAGCGCCGCGCAGCCGCCCGGCCGCTCGGAGGCGGGGCTTGATAGGGCGATCGCTGCCAATGGGTGAGTGGGCCTGGCACCGTCGGGTCTGGCGGCTGGCCTGGCCGATGGTGGTCTCCAACCTGTCGATCCCGCTACTCGGCGCGGTCGATACGGCGGTCATCGGCCATCTGCCCGAGCCCCACTTCCTCGGTGCCGTCGCGGTCGGCGCACTGATCTTCAACACTGTCTATTTCGGCTGCAACTTCCTGCGCATGGGCACCACGGGTCTCACCGCCCAGGCCTTCGGCGCCCGCGACTGGAACGAAGCGCGCGCCACGCTCGCCCGTGCGCTCCTGATCGCGCTCACGCTCGCGGTCGTTCTCCTGGCTGCGCAGGGGCCGATCGGCTGGCTCGCCTTCTATCTGATCGAGCCGAGCGAGGCGGTCGCCGGCGAGGGCATGCGCTACTTCTTCATCCGCGTCTGGGGAGCGCCTGCCACGCTCGCCAACATCGCGCTGGTCGGCTGGTTCATCGGGATGCAGAACACCCGCGCGGCGCTCGCGCTTCTGCTGACGGTGAACGGCATCAACATCGTGCTGGACCTGGTGCTGGTGCTCGTCTACGAGCTCGGCGTCGCCGGCGTCGCGTGGGCCACGGTAGCCGCCGACTATGCCGGGCTGATCCTCGGCCTCGCCGTCACCGCTCGCCTCGCCCGGCGCCACGGCGGCCGCTGGCGTGCGCGCCTCCTGCTCAACGCCGCCGCCATGCGGCGCTTCCTCGGCATCAACGGCGACATCTTCGTGCGCACGCTCTTCGTGATCACGGCGTTCGCGCTCTTCACGACGCTCAGCGCGCGCCAGGGCGACGTGGTGCTCGCCGCGAACGCCGTGCTGCTCAACTTCGTCATCTTCCTCAACTTCGGGTTCGACGGCTTCGCCTTCGCGGTCGAGGCGCTCACCGGCCGCGCCCTCGGCGCCAGGCGGCGCGACGATCTGACCCAAGCCATCCGGGCCTGCTTCATTTGGTGCTTCGCGCTTGCCCTCCTCACGGTCGCCGTCTACGGCCTCGCCGGTGCGCCGATCATCCGCGTGCTGACGGATATCGAGGGTGTGCGCACCGTGGCTTACGACTTCCTGCCCTGGTTGATCGCGCTGCCGCTGGTGGCGATCTGGGGCATCTTCCTCGACGGCGTGTTCACCGGCACCACGCGCACCGCCCACATGCGCAACAACATGATCCTGGCGTTCGCGGTCTTCACACCCTGCGCCTGGCTGCTGCGCGAGCCGCTGGGCAATCACGGCCTCTGGCTCGCGATGACGCTGCTCTACGTGGTGCGGGGCGCGGGGCTCGGCGCCATTTATCTGGGCATCCAACGGCGCGGCGGCTTCTTGTCCGCAGGCGAGCCCCGTGATAGCTGAGCCGGCATGACCGCCCCGTCGGTTCCCCTGATCGGCCTCCCCGCCTGTGTGCGGGATATCGGCATCCACCCTTTCCATGTCGTCGGCGACAAGTACATGCGAGCGGTGGTCGACGCCGCCGGCGGGCTACCCGTGGCTGTCCCCGCGCTCGGCGGGGCGCTGGACCAGAACGCGGTGCTGGACCGCTGCGACGGCCTGCTCTTTACCGGAAGCCCCTCCAACGTCGAGCCGGCCCACTATGACGGGCCGCCGAGTGCCGACGGCACGCTCCACGACCCCGAGCGCGATGCGACCACGCTGCCCTTGATCCGGAACGCGATCGACGCAGGGATTCCCATCCTCTGCATCTGCCGCGGCTTTCAGGAGCTCAACGTCGCCCTCGGTGGCAGCCTCCATCAGGAGGTTCACAACCTGCCGGGGCGGCTGGACCATCGCTCGGACGAAGACCAGCCCCGCGACGTGCAGTACGGGCCGATCCACGAAGTGACGTTGACTGCCGGCGGGCTGCTGGCGTCGCTCTGGCCCGCGCCAGAGGTCATGGTCAATTCGCTGCATGCCCAGGGGATCAACCGGCCCTCGCCCCGGCTCGCGATCGAGGCGGTCGCGCCTGACGGCCAGATCGAGGCTGTGCGCGTCAGCGACGCCCCTTCATTTGCGCTCGGCGTCCAGTGGCACCCGGAGTGGAAGGTGACGGAGGATGCGTTCTCGATGGCGATCTTCGGCGCGTTCGGAGACGCCGCGCGGGTGCGGGCTACCTCCCGCTTGGATGTATCCGCCGAAGACTCTCGCTCGATTCCCCCGGCTCTCGCCTCCGGCTCCTGAGCGGCGCTAGAGCGTGTCCGTCTTTGACGGACGCGCTCCAGGCCGCGACTGCGGCCCGCCGCCCCTGCGGCGCGCCCGCGCAGGCGCCGGCCACAGGCCGGCTGCCGTGAGAGAAAAAATGTGCCTCACGGTTGCCGGGCGCAGTGCTGGTAGGTCTCGGGCCGGCGGTCGCGGAAGAATTGCCACGTGTCGCGGACCTCGCGGATCTGGTCGAGGTCGAGCTCAGCGATCACCAGTTCGTCGTCCTGATCGCCGCCCTGGGCCAGGATCTCGCCGCGCGGGTTGCAGAAGTAGCTGGAGCCGTAGAAGACGTGGTTGCCGAAGCTCGGCTCGGTGCCGACCCGGTTGTTGGTGCCGATGAAGATGCCGTTGGCGATCGCCGCGCCCACCTGCTCCAGGTTCCAGATGTGATCGCTGAGGCCCTTGAAGGTCGCCGACGGGTTGAACACGAGCTCCGCACCGCCCAGCGCCAATGCGCGCCAGCCTTCGGGGAAGTGGCGGTCGTAACAGATATAGACCCCGACCTTGCCGACGGCGGTATCGAACACCGGGTAGCCGAGGTCGCCATAGGCGAAGTAGTGCTTCTCGTCATAGCGCCCGATCTTCGGGATGTGGATCTTGCGGAATTTGCCGAGATAGCTGCCGTCCGCGTCGATCACCGCGGCAGTGTTGTAGAATTTGCCGTTGTGGTCGCGCTCGTAGACCGGCGAGACGATGACCATGCCGTGCTTCTTCGCAGCGGCGCACATCGCCTGGGTGGTGGGGCCGTCCGGCACCGCCTCGGCGGACTCGAACCACTTTTCGTCGATGGTGGCGGGGAAGTAGGGCGCGTTGAAGACCTCCTGGAGGCCGAGCACCTGCACGCCTTGCCGCGCCGCTTCCTCGATCAACGACATGTGCGCGGCGACCATCCTGTCGCGGATCGCCTCGATGGAGTCCGTCGCCGGGTCCCCCTTCAGGTTCATCTGAATGAGGGCTGCCTTGACCTTGCGCATGGAAGCCTCCTCTCGCTCGCCCGCTCAGACCTGCCACGACGCGACCGCGCCGTAGGTCTCCGGTCTGCGATCACGATAGAATTTCCACCCGTCCCGCACCTCCGCGATCATGGCGAGGTCGAGTTCGGCGGTGACCAGCGCGTCCCGATCGTCCGGCCCCTGATCGAGAATCTCGCCGCGCGGATTGACGAAGTAGCTGGAGCCGTAGAAGTAGCCGGTGTTCCACGGCGCCTCCATGCCGACGCGGTTGTTGGCGCCGATGTAGACGCAGTTCGCGACCGCGGCCGCCGGCTGTTCCAGGTTCCAGAGATGGTCGCTGAGGCCCCGCGCGGTTGCAGACGGGTTGAAGATTACCTCGGCGCCGTTCATGGCGAGCTCGCGCCAGCCTTCGGGGAAGTGCCGGTCGTAGCAGATGTAGACCCCGACCTTGCAGAACGCGGTCTCGAAAACCGGATAGCCGATGTCGCCGGGCTTGAAGTAGTACTTCTCGCAGAAACCGACGACATGGGGGATGTGAATCTTGCGGAACTTGCCGAGGTAGCGCCCGTCCGCGTCGATCACGGCAGCGGTGTTGTAGTAGACGCCAGTCTGCGCCTCCTCGTAGACCGGCACCACCATCGCCATGCCGAGGCGCGCGGCCTCCGTCCGCATGCGCTGGACCGTCGGCCCATCGGGCACCCGCTCTGCAGTGCGGTACCACGCGTTGTCCTGCACCGCGCCGATGTAGGGCAGGTTGAAGAGCTCCTGCAGGCCCAGAACCTGCACGCCTTCGCTCGCCGCCTGCTCGATGAGGGGCAGGTGGGCTGCGATCATCTTCTCGCTGATCTGCTCGGGCGTGTCGTGCTCGACCTCGCCTTTGAGGCTCATCTGGATGAGCCCGGCCTTCACCGTCGCCATCGCCGCCGCTCCCGTGCTGCCGCTGAAGCTGGCAGCCTAGCGCCCTGGCGGCGGGCGGCAAAGGGGAAGTGCAACGCCGACATCACATCTGCGCGACATCCCAAACCTGTACAGAGCTGCCGTTCCGCCCGTGCGCAATATTCATTTGACAATTGCCGCTACGACAATAACATATTGACCTAATCTCAAATTCTATTGTACGACGCTGTTATGTTATTCGCATGCCCGCCCTTGAACGATGCCGAGTGCCGCGTCATCGAGCGGATCGACGAACTGCGGCACAACCTTCGTTACCAGGTGCACGCACCGCGTCGCTGGACTGGCCTCCTGGCCCGTATGACACGGGCAAGAGACCTGCGTGCGTCAAACAGCATCGAGGGTATCAACGTATCGGATGAGGATGCCATTGCAGCTATCGACGGGGAGGAGCCCGAAGATGCCGACAGGCCTACTTGGAGGGCAATAGTCGGATACAGATCAGCGATGGATTACATCCTTCAGCGTTGCCGAGACGACACGTTTCGGTTCACTGACGATCTCATTCTCGCAATCCACTTCATGATCACCCAAGACGATCTAGAGGCGAATCCTGGAAATTGGCGCCCGGGATGGGTCTGTGTCAGGAATACAGCTACTCGCGAGATCGTACATGAAGGCGTCGACAGAGATTTACTCGTACCCCTCATTCATGAACTCACGCAATATATGAATGATAGCGACGATAATCCGTCAATCATCAAAGCCTCCATGACTCACCTAAACCTAGCAATGCTCCATCCTTTCAGTGATGGGAACGGTCGTGTGGCGAGATGTCTTCATACCGCTGTCCTGGCTAACGAGGGCATTGCCTCTCCAATCTTCTCAAGCATTGAAGAATACATCGGGCGCAATCAGCGAACGTACTACGATGTGTTGGCAGAGGTGGGCGGAGGCGGATGGAATCCGAACCGTGACTGTCGGCCATGGGTCAGGTTTTGTCTCACCGGGCACTATCGGCAAGCGCAAACGCTCTTGCGTCGAACTCGAGAAGTGGAACGAATCTACGGCGACTTGATCGATCTGGTGGAACAGCACGGTTTGCAGGAAAGAACCGCGCTGGCTCTACTACAGGCAGCCCTTCGACATACCGTGAGAAACGCGTCCTACCGCGTGAGCGCGGGGATTTCGGTCAGTCTGGCTAGCCGAGACCTCAAGGCACTGGCAGATGTCGGTCTACTTGATGCGAAAGGCCAACGCCGTGGCCGACGATACGCGGCAGGCAGCGAGCTTGTTGCCATCAGAGATCGGCACAGGCTCCCCAGAGACAGTACCGATCCTTTCAGTGACCCCGAGATTGTCTCTCGACAAGCACCCCTCTTTGGCGACAGGGCACCATAACGTCACTTTGTCCCGATCGTTATGCGGCTGCCAAGTCCCTTACAGCGGCGGCCGGTGCTGGCGCCAGGGGCGCGACTGCTCCAGCGCGGCGCCGATGCGGAGCACCGTCAGGTCGTCGAAACGGCGGCCGACGATTTGCAAGCCCGTGGGCAACCCCTGCGCCGAGAAGCCCGAGGGAACCGAGAGCGCCGGCAGCTTGAGCGCGTTGAACTGCATGGTCATGTCCATGCTCTGGTGCCGGCCGTCGGTGTCGTCCCCCATGGAGCCGAGTTCGTCGTAGTCGACGGTGGGCGCCGGAATTGCCTCGGTCGGGCAGAGCAGGGCATCGCAGCGTTCGAGGATGGGGCGCAGCGTGTTCCAGGCTTCGGTGTAGACGGTCTCGGTCTTCATCAGATCGACCGCGCTCATGCTCAGGCCCTCCTCCATCGAGGCGACGACGGAGGGGTGCATCTCGTCCCGCCAGCGCTCCAGATGGTGGCCGAAGTGCGTGGCCTGGAACACGCCCCAGTAGGCCCACCATGCCTCGTTGAACGCCGCGCTCCAGCCAAGCTCGACCGGCTCGATCTCCGCCCCCGCCTGCTCCAGGGCAGCGGCGGCGGCGCGGGTGTTCGCCTCGACGTCAGGATCGACGCGGTAGTAGCCGAGGTCGATGGAGAGCGCGAGGCGCAGGCCGCGAACGTCGCTCGGCGGCGGCACGTCGACCGTGAGAGGCGGCGCGAGCGTGTTGAGATCGCGCTCGTCGGGCCCTTGGCAAAGCTTCAGGAACAGCGCGGCGTCGGCGACGGTGCGCGAAAGCGGGCCGTGGCAGCACATGTAGTCGAACTGGGTCGGCAGGAATTCGAAAGGGATCCGGCCGGAGCTCGGTTTCAGGCCGACGCAACCGCTGTGCGAAGCGGGAATCCGCACCGAGCCGCCGGCATCCGAGCCCTCCGCCAGCGGCACGCAGCCGGCGACCACGGCGGCAGCAGAGCCGCCCGGCGTATGGTCCGGGTTCCACGGATTGCGGGTGATGCCCCACAAGGGGCTGTCCGTGAGGCTGGAGAAGGCGAACTCGGGCGTCGTCGTCTTGCCAACCATGATGGCGCCCGCATCGCGCAGGCGCTGCACCACGAGCGCATCGTAGTCCGGCACCCAATCCTTGTAGGCGTGGGAGCCGAAGGTCGTCGTCTTGCCCTTGGTGGGTGTGAGGTCCTTGATGGCGATGGGGACGCCATGCAGGGGGCCCACGTCGTCGCCCGCAGCGATCGCCCGCTCCGCCGCCCGCGCCTGCTCGATCGCCTCCTCGGGGTAAGTAAAGCAGAAGCAGTTGAGCGTTGGGTTGACCTCCTCGATGCGCGCGAGCGCGTTCGATACCAGGTCTGTGGGCGAGAGCGAGCCGTCCCGGATGAGAGCGGCCGCCTCTGTCGCCGAAAGGTAGGAGAGGTCGTCGTTGCTCATCGCCTCCGGTCCGCTCTCCTGCGGCCCCGGCCGTCGCGGCCTTACGACATCATGGGGAAGGAGAGGTCGATGCCCGAGCGGATGCCGGTTGGCCAGCGCGAGGTCACGGTCTTGAGCTTGGTGTAGAAGCGCACGCCCTCCATGCCATGCATGGCGTGGTCGCCGAAGAGCGAGCGCTTCCAGCCGCCGAAGCTGTGATAGGCGACCGGCACGGGGATCGGCACATTGACGCCGACCATGCCGATCTCCACCTTGTTCGCGAACTCGCGCGCGGCGTCACCGTCGCGGGTGAAGATTGCCACCCCGTTGCCGAACTCGTGCTGGTTCACCATCTGCACCGCAGCGTCGTAATCCGGCGCGCGGACCACGGAGAGCACCGGCCCGAAAATCTCCTCCTGGTAGATGCGCATGTCGGGCGTAACCCGGTCGAACAGGCAGGGGCCAATGAAATAGCCGTTCTCGTAGCCTTGCAGGGAGAGGTCGCGCCCGTCGATCACCAGCTCCGCGCCTTCCTCGACGCCGATGTCCACATAGCCCCGCACCTTGTCGTAGTGCGCCTTGGTTACCAGCGGCCCCATGTCGGCCTCGCCGTCGGTGCCCGGCCCCACCTTGATGCTCTCGATCTTGGGTTTGAGGTCCTCGATCAGCGCATCGCCCACCTTGTCGCCGATGGCGACCGCGACCGAGACCGCCATGCAGCGCTCGCCGGCGGAGCCGTAGGCCGCGCCGATCAGGGCATCGCTCGCCATCGTGAGATCGGCGTCGGGCATGACCACCGCGTGGTTCTTGGCCCCGCCCAGCGCCTGCACCCGCTTACCGTGGGCGCAGCCGGTGTGATAGACGTACTCGGCGATCGGCGTGGAGCCGACGAAGCTCACCGCGGCGATGTCCGGGTGGGCGAGGATCGCGTCCACCGCCTCCTTGTCGCCGTGAACGACGTTGAAGACGCCGTCGGGGCAGCCGGCCTCCTTCAGCCATTCGGCCATCATCATGGCGGCCGTGGGGTCCTTCTCCGACGGCTTCAGGATGAACGTGTTGCCGCAGGCGATGGCCACCGGGAACATCCACATCGGCACCATGGCCGGGAAGTTGAAGGGCGTGATGCCGGCCACCACGCCGAGCGGCTGACGGCTGGAGAAGCTGTCGACTCCGGTGCCGACCGACTGGGTGAAGTCGCCCCTGAGCAGGTGCGGGATGCCGCAGGCGAACTCCAGCACCTCGATCCCGCGGCTCACCGAGCCCATCGCGTCCGAGAGCATCTTGCCGTGCTCACGCGTTATCACCCGGGCCAAGTCCTCCTTGCGGCTCTCGACCAGCTCCTTGAACGCGAAGATCACCCGCGCCCGCTGGATTGGGGGCGTCGCGGCCCAGCCGGGCGCGGCGTCAGCCGCCGCCTGCACGGCGCTCTCCACCTCGTCGGAACTGGCGAAGGGCACGCGCGCCACCACCTCGCCGGCAGAGGGGTCGTAGACATCGCCGAAGCGGTCGGACGCGCCGGACACGGCGGCGCCGTTGATCCAGTGAGTGAGCGTGGCAGTCATTGCAGTCTCCCGAATTTCGTCGGTTCTTGGCGCCGGGCTAGCCCGGCTTTCTCACCAATGTCATGGTCTGCGCGGCGCTTTCAGGCCGACAGAGCAGGAAAGCCGTGCAGCGCGATGTGGGGCATCGGGCAAACGGCTTGACGCACTCTGTCGGCCTGAAAGCGTCGCCCTTCGGGTCGCGCCCAGGCGCCCGCCCGCGGCGTCGCGGGCCTCAACCGTATTCCCTGATACGCTTTTCGGCCCGCTCCTGGCGGATCGAACGTCTGGGCACGACGCAGGCTGTGACATTGGTGAGAAATCCGGGCTAAGCGGCGAGTGCGCGCTCCGGCGCAAGGTAGTCGTGGCCGAGGTCGAGCGCGACGGCCTCGTGGGTGACGCGCCCCTGGCAAACGTTGAGGCCGTGCATGAGGTGATCATCGTCACGCATGGCCTGCCGCCAGCCTTTCCCTGCGAGCGCCAGCACGAAAGGCAGCGTCGCGTTGCTGAGCGCGAAGGTCGAGGTGCGGGCGACGGCGCCCGGCATGTTGGTGACGCAGTAATGCAGGATGTTGGCCACCTTGTAGGTGGGGTCTGCGTGGGTGGTCGGCCGGCTGGTCTCGAAGCAGCCGCCCTGGTCGATCGCCACGTCGACCACGACCGCGTTGCGGCGCATCTCGTCCAGCATGTCGCGGCGCACCAGCTTGGGCGCGGCCGCGCCGGCGATGAGCACCGCGCCGATCACCAGATCGGCGTTGTTCACCTTCTCCTCTATGGCCTGGACCGTCGAATAGACGGTCGTGGCGCTGGCGCCAAAAATCTCCTCGAGCTGGCGGAGGCGCGGGATGGAGCGGTCGACAATCGTCACCTGCGCACCCATGCCCACGGCCATGCGCGCTGCGTGCGTACCCACCACGCCGCCGCCTAGGATCACCACGTCGGCAGGCGGCACACCGGGGACGCCACCGAGCAGCACGCCGCGGCCCCCCTGCTCCTTTTCGAGGCAATGGGCGCCAGCCTGGATCGACATGCGGCCCGCGACCTCGCTCATCGGCGCGAGCAGCGGCAGGCCGCCCCGCCCGTCGGTCACGGTCTCGTAGGCGATGGCGATGCAGCTTGACCCGATCAGAGCGTCGGTCTGGGCGGCATCGGCCGCCAGGTGGAGATAGGTGAAGAGCACCTGGTCGGTCCGCAGCATGGCGCACTCGGCCGGCGAAGGCTCCTTCACCTTCACGATCATCTCGGCCGTGCCGAAGATCTCCGCCGCGTCGTCCACCACCTGAGCGCCGGCGCGTTCGTAATGCACGTCGAGGAGCCCGATCTCGGTGCCGGCATCTTTCTCGACCATGACCCGATGGCCGTGCTGCACGAGCTCGCGCACCCCGCCGGGCGGAACGCCGACGCGGTACTCGTGAACCTTGGTCTCCTTGGGAACGCCGATGAGCATGGCCGTTCCTTCCTCCAATAAATGATGACTCCCACCGCGGCCGGCCCCTGGGCCGGCGCAGCGTGGCCGTGGTTGCCGGCGCTTAGTCGGCCGCTTCCGGTTGCAATACGTCCGCAGGTCCGCCGCCCTCGCCCGGCATGCCGGAATCGGACGGGCCAGCTTCTGCGGCGGCTGGCGGCGCTTCATCGTCCGGCTGGACCGGCGATGCGTCAACCTGCGGCTGCGCTGGCGACGCTTGGGCCGCTGCGGCAGACGCTTCGGCTGCAGCCGCCTCGGCAGCCTTTTCCTCCCGTGCCGCCGCCCGCTCCGCCCTGGCGCGGGCCTTGCGCACCGCGTCGAGAAGCTCCGCCTCGGTGCAGATGCCCAACAGGATCGGGTCCTGCGGCGTGATGTTGGGCGTGTTCCAGTGGGTCCGCTCGCGCACGGCGTTGATCGTCGCCTTGGTGGTGCCGAGCAGCTTGCCGATCTGCGCGTCGCTCAGCTCGTCGTAGTTCTTGAGCAGCCAGGCGATGGCGTTGGGGCGATCCTGCCGCTTGCTGACCGGCGTGTAGCGGGCGCGTCGGGTACGCTGCGGCACTTCTGAGGCCGGGCCGATGGCCTCCAACCGCTGGGAGGAATCGCCTTCGCAGCGCTGGATTTCCTCGCGGCTGACCTGTCCGTTGGCGACAGGGTCGAGGCCGCGAATGCCGACTGCCACCTCCCCATCGGCGATGCCCTGCACCTCGAGCGGATGCAGGTCGCAGAACGCCGCAATCTGATCGAAGGTGAGCGTAGTGTTGTCGATGAGCCACACCGCCGTGGCCTTGGGCATCAGCAACTCGGCCATCTTATGTGTTCCTTCCACTGCTGCCCGCACGCAACCGCGCCACGGCCGGCATCATCGCCCGCAGCCACGTGTGAGGCGGTCGGTATATCGCTTACATGTGGGGAGCGCAAAGCCGCAGTTCACCCGGCATTACTGGTTCGTGCGCTCCAGAAGGATTTTGCCGATGTGCTGGCCTGCCTCCATGCGGGCGTGGGCGGCGGCGGCTTGGTCGAGCGGCAGCCGGGTGTCGATGACCGGGCGGACCAACCCCGCCTCGATCAGCGGCCAGACGGTCTCCTCAAGCGCGGCGGCGATGCGGGCCTTGCTCTCCACGCTCTGCGGCCTCAGCGTGGAGCCCACGATGGTGAGCCGCTTGCGCATGAGCGCGAAAAGGTCGATCTGGGATTTCGACGCCTCCTGGACGGCGATCTGCGCCAGCCGTCCCTCGGGCCGGAGCGCTGCGAGATTGCGCGGCGCGTAGCTGCCGCCGACGATGTCGAGCACGACATCGACCCCCTCGCCGCCGGTTATCTCCTTCACAACGCTGACGAAGTCCTCGTTGTGATAGTCGATCGCGCGCTCTGCGCCGAGGTTTTCGCAGGCGGCGCACTTCTCCGCCGAGCCGGCGGTGGCGAAGACGCGGACGCCCAACGCGGACGCGATCTGGATCGCGGTAGTGCCGATGCCGCTGCTGCCGCCGTGAACGAGCAGCCTCTCGCCGGCGCGGAGCCGGGCGCGCTCGAAGGCGTTGGTCCAGACCGTGAAGCAGGTCTCGGGCAGGCCGGCGGCGTCGACCACCGAGAGCCCCGCCGGGACCGGGAGCGCCTGCGTCTCCGGTGCGACGCAGTATTCGGCATAGCCGCCGCCGTGGGTAAGCGCGCAGACGGCATCGCCTAGTTGGTAGCGGTGCGCACCGGGGCCGTTCGCCACCACGTGGCCCGAGACCTCCAGCCCCGGAAGGTCGGAGGCGCCGGGCGGCGGCGGGTAGGCGCCCTGGCGCTGCATCACGTCCGGCCGGTTGACTCCGGCCGCCGCCACCTCGATCAGCACCTCGCCCAGGCCGGGCTCGGGCACAGGCCTGCGCGCCGGGCGCAGCGCCTCCGGTCCGCCGGGTTCCGTGATCTCGATAGCGGTCATTTCAGTGGGCAGCTCAGCCATGACGCCTCCAAAGGGGTTGCGTGCGGGACTATACTCAAGCGGGCCCGGCCGACGCAGGAGAAATGGGATGGACGAGGACCCAATCCGTATCCCGCGCGAACAGGAATGGACTCCGCGCACGCTCGATGACATGTCGGTGGACGCGCTCAGCCACTATGCCCAACAGCTCGAAGAGGAGCTGGAGCGGGTGCGCGGCACCATTCGGGTGAAGTCGGACTACCTGAGCGAGGCGGACTCGCTGTTCAAGAGCTAGGTTCGCCCCCGTCCAGCAGAGCGCGGATGGCGGCGAGGCCAATCGGGGCGCCGTCGTACTCGGCCATCGCGTCGAGCAGCGCACCCCAGAGATAGACCGCCGAGGCGAGGTCGGTGATCAGGTCATAGGCCGGCACTTGGCCGAGATCGCCCCGGATCACGATCACGTTGAGGCGCGCCACGTTGGTCTGGGCGATGGCGTCCGCAGCGAAGGCTTGGGACCTCAAGTCGACGGCGCAGACCTTGGCGAGCATCGAAGGCGCGTGCGCGCCGGTGAGCAGCAGCCAGCAGCTGGTCTCGTCCCGCGCGACGCGGAAGCAGCCGTCCGCCTCCGCCATGCTCCAGGTTTGATCGAGGGTCTCGATCAGGGGGCCGGCCCCGGCGCGGTCTGCGAGCACCAGCGCTTCGCCGGGCGCGAGCCGCGCGATGCGGGTGCCATCGGCCTGGGGATAGGCCCGGTTGCTCGCCTCGCCCATCTCGGCGCCATTGCCGGCGAGCCAGGGGGCGATGTTCCAGCCCTTGAAGCCGATGCGCGGAAAGGGCGTGAGGTCGGCGAGCCCCAGGGATTCCGCCTGCGCCGCCTCGGCGGCGGCCTCCTGCCCGAAGTCGCTGGCCACCGCATAGCCGCCCAACGCCTCGAAGCGCGCGCCGTGCGCCTCTAGCGCGCGGTAGAGCGGCGAGCGGCGCCGTTCCTCTGCGGGAATTGCCACCGTCAGAGCTCCTGCCGCGCGCCGTCGGGGTCGAAGAACGGGATTTTCGCCACCGTCGCGCTCACCATGCGTGCGCCGTCCACGCGAATCTCGATCTTGGTGCCGGGCTCGCTCTGGTCGGGCGCGACGTAGGCAAGGCCCACGATCTCGTCCAGGTTCGGCGAATAGGCCACGGACGTGACCCGCCCGGTGATCTCGCCCGCGCGGATCACCAGATGGCACTCCTTCGGCTGCTCCACGCCGACGCCCGGCATCTCGAAGCCCACCAGCTTGCGGGTGAGCCCCTTCGCCGCCTGCATCCGCACCGAGCGGATGCCGACATGGAAGGGCTTCTTCTTGGCGAGCGCCCAGGCCATGTCCGCCTCGTGGGGGGTGGTGAGGCCGTCGGTATCCTGGCCGATGAGGATGTGGCCCTTCTCCAGCCTGAGCAGCCGCTGCGCCTCGACGCCGAAGGGTCGGATGCCGTGGTCCTTGCCGGCCTCCATCAGCGCATCCCAGAGCGCCTCGCCCTGGCTCGCCGGCACGTGCAGCTCGTAGCCGAGCTCGCCGACGAAGCCGACCCGGAGAAAGATCGTGGGGATGCCGGCGACGTGGCCCTCGCGCACACCCATGTAGGGGAAGCCCTCGGGCGAGAGATCGACATCGTCGCAGAGCGTCTCCAGCACCGGGCGGCAGTTGGGGCCTGCGATGTTGACCCCTGCGAGCGCGGCAGTGACGTTGGTCACGTCGACCTTGAGCCGCCACTGGGCGTTGTACCAGAGCATCTCGCGATAGACGTTGTCGACGCCAGAGGTCGTCGCCGTGACGTAGAAGTGGTCCTCGTGCATGCGGCAGGCGACGCCGTCGTCCACCACCACACCGCCGAGGTCGGTCATCAGCACGTAGCGCGAGCGGCCCACCGGCTGCTTCAGGTAGGCGAAGGTGTACATGCGGTTCATGAACTCGGCCGCGTCCGGCCCGCGTACGTCGAGCCCGCCAAGGGTGGAGACATCGATGATGCCCACGTTGTCGCGGACGTTCTTGGCCTCCTCCCGGATCAGCGCCTGGCGCCTGGCCTTGTCGCCGTAGAACTCGGGCCGGAGCCAAAGCCCCGCCGGCATCATGGTGGCGCCGGCCTCCAGATGGCGGAAGTGCATCGCCGTGTAGCGCACCGGCTCGAAGCTGCGGCCCGCGAGATGGCCCATGGTGACCGGGACGATGGGCTGGCGCACCGTGGTGACGCCGGTCTGGTCGACGCTCCGCGACTTGGCCCGCGACAGAATGCGCACCGCATTCAGCGACGAATGCCGACCCTGCGACGGCCCCATGCCGTTGGTGGTGAAGCGCTTGAGCAGCTCGACGTGGTCGTAGCCCTCGGCGATCGCATCCTCCAGATCGTGGACCTGCACGTCCTCGTCCAGATCGACGAAGGCCTTGTGATCGGGATGGGGGAAGATCGGCCACGCGGCTTTCGCCGCCGCCGGCTCCTCCTCCGCAGGCGCGGCGTCGGGCTTGGGGCCTGCATCGAGACCGGCAGCCTGCGCCGCCTGCCAGCCGGCGCGACGGCCGTCGGCCAACGCGGCATCGAGGCCAGTGCTTCCGGCCACGTCGCCTGCGGCGAAGACATCGGGCGGAAGCTCCGCGACGGTGGTCGCGTGGCGCGCGCTGTCGTAGGTGAAGGTGGCGCCCGCCTGGCGCAGCAGCGCCGCAGCCGGCGCGTGGCCGCCCGAGACCACCAGCAGGTCGCAGCTGAAACTGTCCACCGAGGGCGCGCAGACGCCGTCTTCTTCGATCCGGGCAACGCGAACGCGCGCGAGCCGCGGCCCCTTGCGCTGGGGCACGGCCCCCCACGGCGCCTGAGCGGCGTGGACCGGCACCCGGCGCGCTGCCAGCGTGTCGCTCATCGCGGTGCGAGGCGCGTCCATGCGGAGATCGACCACCGCCGCCACCTCAACACCCGCATCCAGCAGGTCGAGAGCCGCGCCATAGCCCTCGTCGCCCGCCGTTGCCACCACGGCGCGGCGGCCGGGCTTCACGCCGTAGAGCTTGATCAGCCGCTGCGCCGCGCTGCTCAGCATGACGCCGGGCAGGTCGTTGTTGCGGAAGACAAGCGGCTGCTCCAGTGAGCCGGTAGCGACCACCAGGGCCTTGGTCCTGAGCTTGTAGAGGCGGTTGCCGCGCACCAGCGGCAGCCAGTTGTCGGCGTAGCGGCCGAGGCACGCGGTTTCGGTCATCACCGAGATGCGGTCCGAGCCCTCGACATCGCCGACGAGCCGGGCCCGCTCCTCCTCGGCGCGGATGCCGCCGGCGTCCGCACGGCCATAGAGCAGCCCGCCGCCGAGCGCCGCGTTCTCGTCCACCAGGATGACCTCGGCACCGGCGGCTGCCGCTTGCGATGCCGCCGCCAGCCCCGCCGCGCCGCCGCCCACCACCAGCACGTCGCAGAAGAGGTACTGCTTGTCGAAATAGCCGTGCGGGGCGTTGGTATCGACGGTGCCGAGGCCCGCGATCCGGCGGATCATCCTGGCCCAGAGCGGCCAGGTCCAGCGCGGCTTGTAGAACGCCTTGTAGTAGAAGCCGACGGGGAAGAAGCGGTGCAGCAGGCCGAACACCGCCAGCCGGTCGTGCCTGAGCGTCCCCCAGTAGTTCTGGCCCATGACCTCCATGTCGGGAGCGACCGGCTCGCGGTCCGCGAAGCGGTTGGGCGCGGGGCCGACCTGAACCAGCGTGTTCGCATCGAGGCCTGAGAGCGAATGGATGCCGCGCGGGCGGTGATACTTGAAGGAGCGCGAGAGCACCGAGACGTCGTTCGCCGCCAGCGCGCTCGCCACCGTATCGCCGCGATAGCCCTTAAACTGCCTGCCCTCGAAGCGGAACGAGACCTGTTCCGTGCGATCGAGCAGCAGCCCTGCGGGCTCCGGCAACCGCGTCATCATGTTGCCGGGTCCTTGGGCTCACGAGGCGATGCGTCGTCGGCAGGCGTGTCCTCTGCCGGAGTGTCGTCGGCTGATGTCTCGTCGGCAGGTGCATCGCCTTCGGCGGTGGCATCGGCCGGCGCAGCTTGTTCCGGAGCTTCCGCTGTTTCCGCCGCGGCCTCGGCAGGTTCGGCTTGCGGCTCCGGCTGAGCCTCAGGCTCTGACGCGGCGGGCTCCTCCGCCGGCACCTCCTGTGCGACTTCCGCGGGCGCGTCTTCGGCAGTTGGAGGCGGTGGTGGCGGCGCAGCCTCCTTCGGCGGCTCCGGCTTGGCCGCTGCAGCCTCGGGCGGCGGCGGCAGAGGCTCGAATTCGACGCGCTCGGAGAAAACCCGATTGGCCGGATAGGTGGCCAGAATCTCGTCGGTCACCGTGTTGCGCTCGGCGATGAACCAGTAGGCGGTCGCGACGTGGCACCACCACTCGCGCACCACGCCCGCGAGGTTCTCCTCCATCCAGACGAACTCGGTCCACTCGTCGTCCGAGCACCGGTTCGGATCGGGATGCGGCTCCACGGTGCCGGCGCAGATGAACTCCTGGATGTTGCGCGGCCCGTTGAGGGGGCAGGGCATGATCTTCATGGCGCTGTGCCCCCGCCCTAATGCCCGACCGAGGCCGCACCCTTCTCGCCCAGGAGCGAGAAGTCGCGGAAGCGGTCGAGGCGGAACTCCTTGATCAGCTCGGGCACGCGCCCGGTCGCGATCATCTCCGCCATGGTGGAGCCGCAGACCGGCGTCGCCTTGAAGCCCCAGGTGCCCCAGCCTGAATCGATGTAGTAGTTCTCGACCGGCGTGAGCCCCATGACTGGCGCGAAGTCCGGCGTCATGTCGGTCATGCCGGCCCACTGGCGCAGCACCGGGACGTCCACCATGAAGGGGAAGAGCTCCAGGATGTGCGCCATCAGCCCCTCCATGAAGTCGAGAGTCGACGAGGTCTGATAGCGCGGATAGGGGTCGGTCGCGCCGCCCATCACCAGCTCGCCCCGGTCGGACTGCGAGATGTAGACGTGCAGGCTGCCCGAGACGATGATCGGGTCGAGGAAGGGCTTGAGGGGCAGCGAGACGCAGGCCTGCAGCGGCACGGTGCGGATCGGCAGCGTGAAGCCCGCGAGCCGCGCGACCTGGCCGCTGAGCCCCGCCACCGCCTGCATCGCCTTGCCGCAGGCGATCGGCCCGCGGCTGGTCTCGAGCCCGACGACGCGCCCGCCCTCGATCTTGATTCCGGTGACCTCGGTCTCCTGATGGATCTCGACGCCAAGCTCCTGGGCGCGGCCGGCATAGCTCCAGGCCACCGCATCGTGGCGGGCGAGCGCACCGGGCGGGTGATAGAGCGCGCCCAGCACCGGGTGGCGCACGTCCTCGGACAGGTTGAGCAGCGGCACGAGGCGGGCGAGCTCCTCGCGCTCCACGACCTCGGAATCGACGCCCAGATGCTTGTTCACCTCGGCCCGCCAGCGCGAGGTGCGCATGGCGGAATCGGAATGCGCCAGCGTGAAGTGCCCGCGTTCGGAATAGAGGATGTTGTAATCGAGCTCCTCGCTGAGGCCGCGATAGAGCCGCATCGATTCCTCGTAGAACTTGACGCCTTCCGGCGTCAGATAGTTCGAGCGGATGATGGCCGTGTTGCGCCCGGTGTTGCCGCCGCCGAGATAGCCCTTGTCGAACACCGCGATGTTGCGCACGCCGTGCCTGGCCGCGAGGTAGTAGGCGGCCGCCAGCCCGTGGCCGCCGCCGCCGATGATCGCCACGTCGTAGCTCGGCCTGAGCTCCGGCCGGGCGGCGAGGAAGCGCTTCACCGGCCGGCGCCGGGAGAGGCCGTATTTCAGGAGGCCGAACGCCATCGTTCGCTGTCGTCGCTCAAATGCTCGCGGTTGATAGGCTGATTTGCGTGACGCGGCAAGACGTTATCGCCGTTATTGGTCCGACCGCTTGGCCTCGAAACGGGCGGCCTGCTCGCGCAGGCCCCGCGCGGTGCCGGCGTTGATCAGAACGAGGCTCGCCACCAGCACCACGACCGCAGCCCAGACCCAGTGGCTGAGCGCCGCGCCGAAGAAGATGCTGGCCCAGAAGATTCCGGCCGCCACCACCACGTAGTTGAGCTGCGCGAAGAAGAGGGCGCCAGCACGGCGCACGATCTCGAAGAAGCAGCTGTAAGTGATGGCTTGGCCCGCGGTGGCCCAGAGCAGGCCCCAGAGACCGGAGGAGTCGGCGTCGGTCGGCAGGAAGAACTCGCCCTGGGCGAGCATCACGATGAGCAGCAGCAGCGCGGCCACCATCATCATGCCGCCGCAGAGCGCGAACGCGCTCACCCCCACCGGCGAGAAGCGCGCGCCTGCGACATTGTTCACCGCCGCAGACATTGGCATCAGTAGCGAGAACAGCACCCACACCCAGGCGCCCGACTCCGGCAGGCTGCCCGTGGGCACGACGATGAGCAGGATCCCGCCGAAGCCTAGCAGCACACCGCCGACGCTGAGCCAGCGGAAGCGGTCGAACCTCAGCACCAGGGTCAGCGTGTAGGTGGTCGCCGGGATCAGCGCCGCGCAGAGCGTGAGCACCGCCGGCGGCAGGCGGTCGGCGACGTAGGTGACGACCAGAAGCGGGCCCAGGAAGCCGAAGACTGCCACCAGCCCGAAGACCCGGAGGTTCTCCCTTCTGAGCGACGGCGGCTTGGAGACGATTGTGGCCAGCACCAGCGTGACCACGCCCGCGAACAGCGCCTGCCAGAACGAATAGGCGATGAAGGGGAAGCCCGCGTCGATCGCGATCTTGTTGGCGGTGAACAGGCTGCCGTAGGAGATGCCGCCGAGCAGCAGCAGCACCGTTGGCAGCATGAGCCGGTTCTCGCGGAACTCGTCGAGCAGCCGCCTCATGGCCCCGGCTCGTGCAGTGCCGGCGCGCGCGCTCTCGGCTTCAGTGGGGCGGCTGGCATGGCGGTAAGAGGCGGGAGCAGGGCGCCCTGCGCCCGCCGTTCAGCCTGTGCTCGCGGCCGGGCGCGGCGGCCTGGTGGGCGCTGCTGGATTTGAACCAGCGACCTCTTGCATGTCAAGCAAGCGCTCTCCCCCTGAGCTAAGCGCCCCTGCCGCCAAGGCTCGGGCTTAGCACCGCGCGCGCGGCGTTGGCAAGGCCGGCTGGGTCGTGCCCGTGCCGCACCCCGCCCGCCCTTGACCGTGCGCGGGGAATGCCCACATGGTGCGGGCGAGGCGGCAAGGCAGGGGACCATGACCGAGGAAGAGCGGCGAGGCGGGCCGGTGTGGCACGGGACGACGATCCTTTCCGTCCGCAAGGGCGGCACGGTGGTCGTCGCGGGCGACGGCCAGGTCACGCTCGGGCAGACGGTCATCAAGGCCAACGCCCGCAAGGTCCGGCGCCTGGGCGAGGGGGGCATCATCGCGGGCTTCGCCGGCGCCACCGCCGACGCCTTCACCCTCTTCGAGCGGCTGGAAGGCAAGCTGGAGCAACATCCGGGCCAGCTCACCCGCGCCTGCGTCGAGCTCGCCAAGGACTGGCGCACCGACCGCTACCTGCGCCGCCTGGAGGCGATGATGGCGGTGGCCGACAGCGAGGTCTCGCTGGTGCTTACCGGCACCGGCGACGTGCTGGAGCCGGCGGACGGGCTGATCGGCATCGGCTCCGGCGGCTCCTACGCGCTGGCCGCGGCGCGGGCGCTGCTCGACATCGAAGGCATCGACGCCGAGGCGGTCGCCCGCCGCGCCATGGCCATCGCCGCCGACATCTGCATCTACACCAACACCGAGATGGTGCTGGAGAAGATCGAGCCATGACCGCTTTCAGCCCCCGCGAGATTGTCTCCGAGCTCGACCGCTTCATCATCGGCCAGGACGACGCCAAGCGCTCGGTCGCCATCGCGCTCCGCAACCGCTGGCGCCGCCAGCAGCTCACGGGCGACCTGCGCGAGGAGGTGCTGCCCAAGAACATCCTGATGATCGGCCCGACCGGCGTCGGCAAGACCGAGATCGCGCGCCGCCTCGCCCGCCTCGCCCAGGCGCCCTTCATCAAGGTCGAGGCGACCAAGTTCACCGAGGTCGGCTATGTCGGCCGCGACGTGGAGCAGATCGTGCGCGACCTGGTCGAGGTTTCGATCCACATGACCCGCGAGCGCATGCGCAAGGAGGTCGCGGCCAAGGCCGAGCTCAACGCTGAGGAGCGGGTGCTCGACGCGCTCGTCGGCAAGAACGCGACCAAGGAAACCCGCGGCAAGTTCCGCAAGATGCTGCGCGACGGCTCGCTCGCCGAGAAGGAGGTGGACATCGAGGTGAGCGAGTCCGCGGCCTCGTCGCTGCCCACCTTCGACATCCCCGGCATGCCCGGCGCCCAGATGGGCATGGTCAATCTCGGCGACATGCTGGGCAAGGCCTTCGGCGAGCAGAAGAAGATCAAGCGCATGTCGGTGGAGGACTCCTACGACACCCTGATGGCGGAGGAGAGCGACCGGTTGCTGGATCAGGACGTGGTCGTGCGCAACGCGCTGGAGAACGCCCAGAACGACGGTATCGTCTTCGTCGACGAGATCGACAAGATTTGCGCGCGCTCCGACCGCCTGGGCGCCGACGTGAGCCGGGAAGGCGTGCAGCGCGACCTCCTGCCGCTGATCGAGGGCACCACGGTCACCACCAAGCACGGCGCGCTCACCACCGACCACATCCTCTTCATCGCCTCCGGCGCCTTCCACCTTGCGAAGCCGGCGGACCTCCTGCCCGAGCTGCAGGGGCGGCTGCCGATCCGCGTGGAGCTGAATTCGCTCGCCCGCGACGACCTGAAGCGGATCCTGACCGAGCCCGAGAACAGTCTGATCCGCCAGTACCGCGCCCTGATGCAGACCGAGAGTGTGACGCTGGAATTCAGCGACTGCGCCATCGACGCGCTCTCCGACCTCGCCGCCGAGGTCAATCGCGCGGTCGAGAACATCGGCGCGCGCCGCCTGCACACGGTGATGGAGAAGCTGTTGGAGGAGATCAGCTTCGAGGCCGCCGATCGCTCCGGCGAGACCATCACCATCGATGCGCCTTACGTCGAGGCCCACGTGGGCGACCTCGCCAAGGACGCCGACCTCAGCAAGTTCATCCTCTGAGCGGGCACCCCGAAAAAAGTTTCTTTGGGCGGCCCATTCCGGCCTACTCCGGCCCATAGTGGCCCAAAACGGCCTCTATCGATCCGCGGCCGCGGCCGTAGCCGATTGCGCTGGCGACAACGTGAAGGTTGCTAGGCAGGAAACAGAGCAACGGACGCCCACTGCTCTTGCCTTCGCCTGCCGTGACCTGTCCGCTCTTGCACGTCATGGCGCGATGACGGGCGCACCCGCCCCGCGACGTGCACCGCACCATGGCCCGGCGCGATAGAAGAGCTTATCCCCCACTGTCAACGCTGAGCAGCGCATTCTTCGCCCCACGCCAGTTCCGCCCATCTTATGCCGCGTGTGGACTCGCGAAGCGACTACCGAACCTGATCAGAAATTCCGACAACAGCAACATGTGACCGCACGGCCTTATATGTCCCAGATAGACCATCGCCCTAGATACCAGGGCCCTATCTCCCCATTTCGTGGCACCAATACGCAATCACCGCAGACTTGACTGCTTTCCGCTCTTATGATTTATAGCAAGTGATACGGGCCTTTCTATGCTTGCAATCAGCTACAAACTGAGAGAAATAACCATGCCTGAAGAAGTTGAAGAAGTCGGCGATGCACAACCAATTGATGACACTGATGAAGAGCTACAAGACGAGGATGTCGTCTATCAAATTAATACATTTGGAGCTGACTATACCGTAGATGGTCTAGTAAAGAGATTTGATCGAGGCGATATCTACAGGCCAGAATTTCAAAGGAACTTTGTTTGGACATGGCCACAAGCATCGAAGTTCATTGAGTCAATTCTGTTAGGACTTCCGATTCCTAGTGTGTTTTTGTACAGAGAGGAGAGCACCCAAAAACACCTTATTGTAGACGGTCTTCAGAGATTATCAACACTGCACGCTTTTCACAAGGGAAGGTTCCCACATAATGACCGAGTGTTTCGCTTGAGAGATGTGAAGTCGCGTTTTGAGGGTCGAACGATTGATGAACTTGAAGAGGAAGACCAACGTCGCCTGGAAGATGCCGTTATACATGCAATGATTATTCAACAAATGGTCCCTGATGATAACAATAGCTCCGTTTATCACATATTTGATCGGCTAAACTCCAATGGTACTCCTCTGCAACCTCAAGAGATACGAGCCGCGATATATCACGGCCCGTTCCAAGCGTTGCTGGGACGACTCAATCATGAGGAGTGCTGGAGGGAGGTTTTTGGACCAGTTCATAAGCGTGCAAAAGACCAGGAGCTTATATTGCGGTTTTTAGCCTTGGCCAATAGTCGCAACACGTATGAAAAGCCAATGAAGACGTTTCTAAATAATTACATGGGAGCAAACCGGTATTTGGATGAGGAAATGGCTGAAGAACTTGCGGAGCAGTTTGTTAATACGATTAGTCGCGCATATACCGCTCTCGGTGGTCGGGCGTTTAGGCCGCAACGAGCCATGAATGTAGCGGTTTACGATGCCGTAATGGTTGCGATTGCGGAATGTCCTAATGCAGGATCAGAAGGCGTAAGAGTGGCATATGAAAACCTGGTGGAAAACGAGCTATTCATGCAGATGAGCAGTGACGCAACATCAGATGAACCCAATGTTCATGGACGTATAGCTATGGCCATCGAAGAGATCAATGCTGCCGCTTAGAGTAACGCAGTGCGAAAATCGTATAGACGCGTTGCTCACGACGATGGACGCTACCGTAGGCGACGTCGACCCGCGCATTCAGAGTGTCTTCGCTAACCACGTAGTGCTGGCCGGTGCAGGCTACGTGGAAGAGGCAGTTCTGGCTACGTTGTCAGAGTATGGGCGAAGACATGGGGACGCGAAAATTGCGCGCTTCATCGAAAAGTCTGTATCCAGATATAACTCTCTGAATTGTGAGAAAATTGAAAGCGTTCTGCGCCAGTTTGACAAAGAGTGGTGGCCGGCTATCGAAGCTAGAACGACTATCGAGAATATTTCCGCGATTGACAGTTTGAAAACGCTGCGAGATCAAATTGCTCACGGAAAACCAAATGGTACTGGATACATGACTGTGAAAGACTACTACTCAAGAGCTAAACAATTCGCTGTAGACTTGGCCGCTGTCGTTACTCCTTAATTGTCAAGAGCTAGAAGACGAAGCTGCAGCCTTTGAAAGAAATGAGGTTGAGTCCATTCATAGCTGCCCAAAGGCACCTCGCCCTCAGATGCCCAAATACTCGTCCACGATCGCCCGGTCGGAGAGCTGCTCGGGCTTGATCGTCGCCACGATGGTGCCCTTCTGCATGATCAGCACCCGCTCCGCTAGCGCCTGGATGAAGCGCAGGTTCTGTTCGACCAGAAGCACCGTGAGGTCGAGCGCCGCCGCAAGCTCGGCAAGCTTTGCCTGAATCTGATCGACGATGGAGGGCTGGATGCCCTCGGTGGGCTCGTCCAGCAGCAGCAGGCTCGGCCGGCCGGCGAGGCAGCGGGCGAGCGCCAGAATCTGCTGCTCGCCGCCCGAGAGCGCGCGCCCCGGCCGCTCCAGCAGCGCCTCCAATACTGGGAAATACTCCAGCAGCTCCGGTACGGCGCTCTGGCCGCGCCGCACGATCTGGCCCATGCGCAGATTGTCCATGACGCTCAACTGCGGGTAGATGTCGCGTCCCTGCGGCACGTAGCCGATGCCGAGCCGCGCGCGCCGGTGCATAGCGAGCCGCGTGATGTCCTCGTCCTCGAACGTGATGCTCCCGCCGGTGGCGCGGATTTCCCCCATCAGCGTGCGCAGCAGCGTGGTCTTGCCCATGCCGTTGTGACCGAGCACGCCCACGATCTCGCCGCGCGCGATGGAGAAGTCGATCCCGTTCAGGATCGGAATGCGGCCGTAGCCGGCGCCCAGGCCCTCCACCTCAAGCAAGGCCCGAGGTCCCCAGGTAGACTTCGCGCACCGCCTGGTTGGCCTGGATGCGCGCCATGGTGTCCTCGGCCAGGATGCGGCCCTGGTGGAAGACGGTGACGACATCGGCGATCTGGCGGATGAACTGCATGTCGTGCTCGACCACGACGATGGTGGTGGTCCGGTTCACCTCGCGGATCAGCGCCGCCGTGCGGTTGGTCTCCTCGATGCTCATGCCTGCGGTGGGCTCGTCGAGCAGGATAACCTTGGGCTCCAGCGCCATGACCATGCCGAACTCGACCCACTGGCGCTGGCCGTGGGCGAGCGCGCCGAGCAACTGCCAGCGGATGTCGCCAAGCTCGAGCCGCTCCAGGGTCTCGTCCACCTTGGCGCGCGCGGCCCTGGCGCCGTGGCGGAGGTGCGCGGCGAGCCAGAGGTTCTCGTCCACGGTGATGCCGTCGTAGACGTCCGGCACCTGGTTCTTGATGCCGATGCCGAGGCGCGAGATTTCGTGCGGGTGCGCGCGGCTGATGTCGCGGCCGTCGAACAGCACCTGTCCCTTGGACGGCCTGATCTGGGCGGTGAGCATCTTGAAGAAGGTGCTCTTGCCGGCGCCGTTCGGGCCGATCAGGCAGCGCAGCTCGCCCCGCCGGAGCGCGAAGTCGACGCCGGCGATGGCGCTCACGCCGCCGAAGCGCTTCTCCAGCGCCCGGGTCTCCAGGATCACCGCATCCTCGCGCGCCGCCTCGCTCACGGCCGGCCTCCCTGCCGCCCGCGCCGGCGCGGGCGGGCGGGGCGGAAGCTGAGGCGCTGCACGAACTCGACCCATTGCTCTCGGATCGCCGCACGGTCCAGCCAGTAGCCCGGCAGCGAGCCAATGCTCGGCAGCAGGCCCTTGTGGAAGACGAGGACGAAGAGGATCAGCACCGCGCCCAGCACCAGCGTCACCTGGCCCACGCCCTGGGTGCCGAGCCAGCCCTTGAAGTGCTCGATGGCGAAGACGCCCGCGATCGGCCCGATCAGGGTGCCCTTGCCGCCCACCAGCACCCACATGATGACGTCGGCCGCCCGGCCCAGGCTGAACATCTCCGGGTGCGCCAGCGGAATCGAGATGGCGTAGAGCGCGCCGCCGAGCCCGGCCACACCGCCCGCCAACATGAAGGCCGCGAGCTTGTAGCGCCTCGTGTCGTAGCCCAGCAGTTCGGTCCTGCGCTCGTTCTCGCGGATGCCGACCAGCACCCGGCCGAAGGGCGTGGTCAGGATCATCCGGAGCCCGATGTAGACCAGGATCATCAGCACGGCGCCGACCCAGAAGAACCAGTTGATGTCGAGCTGGACCGACGGGTTCCACGGCACGTCGAGCTGGGGCACGGTGGGGATGCCGTTCTGCCCGTTCAGCCGCACCTTGCCGATGACGTACTGGTCGCCCGAGGTGGCGCGGATGCCCTTCTCCAGGATCAGCGTAAAGACCAGGGTGATGACGCTGAGATAAATCTCGCTGATGCGGCCGTAGATCATGAAGTAGCCGAGGATGCCGGCCCCGGCCGCGCCGAGGGCGACCGCGAAGAAGACCGAGCCCGTGGTCTCGCCGGTATTGAGCGCGAGCACGGTGAAGCCGTAGCCGCCGAGCCCGAAGAACGCGGTCTGCCCGAAGCTCAGAATCCCGCTGAAGCCCCAGAGGAAGCCCATGCTGAGCGCGAGCATCGCCATCCCGAAGAAGCGCGACATCTCCAGAATGACGAATATCTCCAGGTGGAAGGGCATGGTGATGAAGAAGGCCGCAAGCCCTGCGACAAAGACCCACCACCACCACTTGGGGCGCTCGCTCGAATGCTGCATGAGGGCGACGCCGTGGATCATCGCTCAGACCCCGCGCGTCATGCGCCCGGTAATCCCGAGCGGCAGCAGCCTGAGCAGGATGATAGCCACGAAGAGCACCGTCATCTCGCCGATCACCGAGCTGGAGATGGTGGCGACGATGCCGTCGATGGTGCTGAAAAGGCCGGATGCGCTCACCGTGCCGATCAGCGGCAGGTGCCCGCCGGTGATGACCGTGATGAAGGCCTTGGCGACGTAGACGATGCCGAGCGTCGGGTAGGCGCCGACGATGGGCGACAGCACCGCGCCGGCGAGCCCGGTGAGCGCCGAGCCGAAGGC
The DNA here is from genome assembly GCA_022826345.1 of Alphaproteobacteria bacterium. The sequence goes on along the minus strand of JAJDVB010000139.1, from coordinate 4,466 downwards.
GAAGGTTAGCATGTAGACGAGACTGCGGTTCACCCCTAACGCGGCCGAGATCGTCGGGTTCTGCATGGTGCCGCGCATGATCAGCCCGTAGCGGGTGAAGCGCCAGAAGGCGTAGACCGCGCCCAGCAGCGCCACGGCGATCGCCATCATCACGAGGCCGTAGATGGGGAACCCGAAGGCGCCCACCTGCACGTTGCCGAGCGGCGCGGCCACGCTCTCGGTCTGTGGCCCGAAAATCGTGGTGACGCCGCCCACCAGCAGCAGGCTCAGCCCCCAGGTGGCGAGCAGCGTGTCGATGATCCGGCCGTAAAGCCATTGGATGATGAAGCGCTCGACGATGATGCCGAAGACCCCGACGGCGAGCGCCGACAGGATGAACGAGAGCCAGAGATTGATCCCGGCATGGCTGCAGAGCGTGCAGAAGTAGGCGCCGAGCATGAGGAACTCGCCCTGTGCCAGGTTGATCACCCGCATCATCCCGAAGATGACCGCGAGCCCGAGGCTGATCAGGATGAAGATCGAGAAGGAAAAGCCGATCTGGAAGAGATAGTTCGCGACCTGATCCAACCGTCACCCCCGCCGCCCCGGCCGGGCGCACCGGGGCCAAACACGCACCTGCGAACGTGGGACGGTCCGCCGGCGACGGCGCTCGCCGCCGACGGACCCGGCGTCCGGACTACAAGACCGTCGTCGTGACGCCCCGATCTCTACTCGACCTCGACCTCGTACTGGGTCTTGTCGTCGGGGTTCGCGTGGAGGTCGCAGACCTGCTGCGTATCCAGCGGCGGGCGCTGCGAGAACGAGCGGATCACGTCGAAGGTCTGCGTCATGTTGCCGCGCACGATGTGGATGTCCATGGTCGTGTGGTTGGTCTGGCCGTCAACCGTGTATTGGCCGCCCGCGCCGGCGACGCTCACGTTGCCCGAGGCCAGCGCTTCGATCGCCGCGTCGGAGCTGGCATCGCCCGCCTGACGCACGGCTTCGGCCCAGACCTTGACCCCGCGCTCGCCGTATTCGCCGTACTCGCCGACGTAGCCGGTGTCGCCGGTGTAGGCGTGGAAGCGGCTCACGAAGTCCCTGGCCGCATCCGTGTCGAGGTCGTCGACGAAGGAAGTGGCGAGGATGATGCCGTTGCCCTCCTCGGGGCTGAGCTGGGTGTGCTCCAGCCCCACGCCGTAGGAACCGGACGCCAGCATCATGTTGTCTTTGCCGATCGAGGCCTCGAACTGGCGATAGAAGGCGATGTGCGCCCCGCCCACCAGCGCCGACATGACCACGTCGGGCTTGGCCGCCTGGATGCGCGAGATCGCCGGCTGGAAGTTGGTGACGTCGAGCGGGAAGAACTCGACCGCCAGGTCCTCGCCGCCGTTGTCGCGGGTGAACTTCTGCATCCACTTGGACGTGATGTGGCCGTAGTTGTAGTCGGCCGCCAGGATGTAGGTGCGCTTGCCGCCGAGCTCGTTCACCACGTAGTCGAACAGCGGCTCGAGCTGCTGCGCCGGCACCATGCCCGTGGAGACGTGGCGGCGGTCGCAGACGCCCCCTTCGTAGAGTGAGTTGTAGAAGAGCAGCCCCTTGAAGCGGTTCACGATGGGGCGCATCACCTCGCGCGAGGAGCTGGTGATGCCGCCGTGCACCACCACGCACTTGTCCTTGACCAGCGCCTCGGTGACGTACTGCGAGTTGTACTGGCCGTCGGACTGCGAATCGTAGAACACCAGCTCCAGCGGCCGGCCCAGCAGGCCGCCGGCGGCGTTGATCTCGTCCACCGCCATCGCCGTCGCCTGGATCTGCTTCAGGCTGTAGATGTTGAGGATGCCGGTGCGGTCGAGGATGTTGCCGACCTTGATCGGGTCCTCGCTCGCGATGCCGGCTCGGCGCAGCACATGAGGCAGGCTGGCGAATGCCAGCGCACCGGATGCGGCTTGGAAAAACTGTCTACGGCTCAGTCTCATGGTCTGCTCCCTGCGAGTTGCGTTGGCGGTTCCTTACCGCCGGTGGATTGCGTGGTCATCTTAATTCCAGGAACGACGCCCGTTCAACAGACGCTGGCGCACTCAGAGCGTCTCAACGAGCGCGAGGCTCTCCTCCGCCATGGCGGCGATGAAGCGGTTGATCTTCTTTTGCAGGCTGGGCAGATCGCGCGAGCGAGCGACCGTCGCCTCGTTCATGTAGAGCCGGCGGTTGACCTCGATCTGCAGCGCGTGCACGCGCTCGTTGGGGCGGCCGTAGTGGGCCGTGGTGAACGCGCCGGCGTAGGGCTCGTTGCGCCCCACCGAGAAGTCGAGATCGCGGAAGATGCGCTCCGCCGTCTCGATCACCTTGGGCTCGCAGGAGGCGCCGAAGCGGTCGCCCAGCACGATGTCGGGGCGGGGCGTCCCGCGGTCTCGGTCCGTCGGTCCGCCGACCGAGGGCATGGAGTGGCAATCCAGCACGAACGCCGCGCCGAAGTCCTTGAGCGTCGTCTCGATGAGCCCTTCGAGCGCCCGGTGATAGGGCCGGTAGAGCGTGTCGATGCGGCGCTCGGCTTCGGCGAAGGACATCTTGCCGGCATAGATCTCGGCGCCCGAGGCGACCAGCTTGGCGATGGTGCCGAAGCCCGCGCGCACCCGGTCGGAGCGGGTCTTCACGTGGCTCGGCAGCGGCTCGGAAAACATCTCCGGGTCGAGCTCGTAGGGCTCGCGGTTGGGGTCCAGGTAGGCCCTCGGGTAGAGCGCGCAGAGCAGCGGCGCACCGCTCTCCGGCGCGCCCGCGAAGATCTCGTCGACGAAGCTGTCCTCGGAGCGCCGCAGGTTCTTCTCGTCGAGCCGGGAGCTCTCGATGAACGCGGGGTCGTAGTCGGTGCCGCTGTGGGGGGAGGTGAAGATGAGCGGCACGGTCTGGCGCGCCGGCAGGCGCAAGTCGATCACCCCGTTGACGGCCGCTAGGGGTTCCTCGCTGCGGCGCTGGGCGGCTTGTCCTCCTCCGCTCATTCCTTGCGGTTTAGAGCAAAAGGCCGGCTCTGTCATCCGTGCGGGGTCGCGCGCTCATGCGCGCGCGGGCTTGACGATCTCCCGCGCTTGACCGAAACGCGTGTTCCTTCTAAATAGCCCGCTCTTTCCTCCACGGAGCGCGAACCATGGCACGCCGCTGCGAGCTGACCGGCAAGGGCGTCCTCACGGGCAACAACGTGAGCCACGCCCACAACAAGACGCGCAGGCGGTTCCTGCCCAATCTGCACGACAAGGCGCTGCACAGCGAGGCGCTGGGGCGCATGGTGCGGCTCAAGGTCTCGACCAGCGCGATCCGCACGGTGGAGCGCCACGGCGGCCTCGACAGCTACCTGCTCAAGACCTCTGACGACCGGCTCTCTCAGGGGGCTCAGCGCATCAAGCGCCAGGTTAAGAACGCCCTCGCGGCGACCGCCGCGGAATAGTCTTTTTCAGTTCTTTCAGGCGCCGGGCGCTCGCTCCGCTCGATCGTGCGCTCCGCGCGCGTGGACGCGCGACGCTACGCGCTTACGCGCGCGGCGCAGTCGCGCCGTCCGGGCCTGCGGCCCGGCCCGTATGCTGGTCGCACCCCCGTTGTACCGCCGCGCGTTGGCCGCATGAGGTCTGCGCCTTATAGTCCGCGGCCATGAAGGCGCCGCTGCCGTTATCGCTGCTGCTCCCCATCGTCGCGATGATGGCGGTGATCGGGGTCTCGAACGTTGCCGTCCAGCACGCGATCAACGACTGGCTGACCTGGGGCGCGTTCACCTACCCACTGGCGTTCCTGGTGACCGACCTCACGAACCGTGCCCACGGGCCGGGGCGGGCGCGCACGGTCGCTTACGTCGGCTTCCCCTTCGGGATGGGGCTTTCCATCATCCTCGCGGTGGCGGCGGACATCCCGCTCTGGGAAGGCGTGCGCGTGGCATTGGCCTCGGGCTTCGCCTTCATCTGCGCCCAGCTCTTCGACATCGCGCTCTTCCACCGGCTCAGGCGCGGCCTCTGGTGGCGCGCGCCGCTGGTCTCCTCGCTGTCGGCGTCCGCGCTCGATACCGCCATCTTCTTCAGCGCGGCCTTCGCGCTGACCGGCCTGCCGTGGGTGACCTGGGCGCTCGGCGATTTCGGGGTCAAGGTCGGCATGGCGGCGGTGCTGCTGATCCCCTTCAGACTGCTGATGCCCTGGATCGTCCCGTCGCTCTACAGCGACCCCCAAACTCAAGCGAGCCGATAAGCCCATGAGCGAGAACCCGTTCCCCAACCTCCATCTGGTCGACCACCCGCTGGTGCAGCACAAGCTGAGCCACCTGCGCGACAGGACGACATGGACCCCGCTGTTCCGCGCGCTCTTGCGCGAGATCGCGCTGCTCATCGGCTACGAGATCACGCGCGGCCTGCCGATGGACTCACGCACCATCGAGACGCCGCTGACGGAGATGGAGGCCCCCTTCCTGCGCGGCCACAAGCCCGCGATCGTGCCCATCCTGCGCGCCGGCCTCG
>JAJDVB010000150.1 GCA_022826345.1 Alphaproteobacteria bacterium | reverse complement strand
CACGGTCGACATTTACAGTCCGTTCGGCAAGCTCATGGAGAAGCCGGGCGCGGTGCGCGACGGCGGCTCCTACAAGAACCGCATGGGCCGCGTCGCGGTGTGGAACTCGGTCATGGACGAGAACGAGTACCTCACCGACCGCTGGAACGAGTTCATCGCCGCGTAAGGGGCGAACGCATAAGGGGGAGCAGGGGGCCGAAGCGTCCCGCTCCCCCACTTTCTTTTCTTAATTCTGAAGACCTGAATTGCCCAAGAGTCGGTGGTGATGGCGGCGGTCAACGCTTTCTTGAAACGCTACGCGACGGCGCTGCAGATCTCGCCGCTGCTGATCACGCTCACCTTCTTCCTGGTGGGGCCGGTGATCGTGATCCTGATCATCAGCCTGTGGAATTTCAACGGCTTCATGATGGTGGAGGGCGACTGGACGTTCTCCAACTACATCAAGCTGTTCTCGAAAAACCTGACGTTCGACAACTATGTGCAAACCTTGAAGATGCTGGCGATCACGCTGGCTATCACGACGGTTCTCGGCTTTACCCTCGCTTATTTTCTTGTTTTCGACCTCATTCAACTCAGAACCAAACTGCTTCTGTTCCTGCTCTGCGTCGTGCCGTTTTGGACCTCCGGCGTCATCCGCATGGTGGCCTGGATTCCGTTCCTGGGGAAGGAAGGCATCATCAACCAGGCGGTCATGGCAGTCGGCATATCGGACACGCCGCTCCAATTTCTCCTATTCTCGGAATTCGCCGTCTTCCTGTCCTACGTGCAAATATTTACGCTCTTCATGATGGCGCCGCTCTTCAACGTCATGGCGCGGATCAATCGCGACCTGATCGAGGCGGCGCGCGATAACGGTGCCAACGGGATCCAGATCCTGTGGCACGTGATCATCCCGCTCTGCAAGCCGGGCCTCGCCATCGGAGCGATCTTCGTGATCGCCCTGGTGGCCAGCGACTTCACGGCGATCCGCATCCTCAGCGGCGCGCGGGTCGGTACGGTCATGGCCTCCATGAGCAACCAGATTTATAATGTCCAGTATCCGCCGGCGTCCGCCTCGGCCATCATCCTGATGCTGGCCGTGTTGATCATCGTCGGCATCATCATGCGCCTCGTCGACGTGCGAAAGCAGCTTTAGCCATGGGCCACGAAACCAGACGAGCGCCGGGCTATTGGCCGCGCGCGACGATCTTCTACCTCTACCTCCTGTTCCTCTACGGGCCGATCATCATCATCGTGGTGCTCTCGTTCCAGGACGACGGCGCCTCGCTCTCATTCCCGATGCAGGGCTTCTCACTCTTCTGGTTCAAAGAGGTGATTGACCCGTCCTACATCGGCGACTTCCGCTGGCCGTTCGGGCGCTCGCTCATTCTTGGCTTGATCGTCATGTTCCTGACCATGGGCATTTCGTTCCTTGCCGGTCTCGCGTTCCGCAAGAACTTCACCGGCAATATCGTGGTCTTCTACATCGTCGTGGCCAGCCTGATCTGCCCGTCGATCCTGATCAGCCTGGGTATCGGCCTGGGCTTCTCCAACTTGGGCATGACCAGCCAGTGGTGGTCGGGCGCTCTCGGCGCGCACCTGAGTTGGACGCTGCCTTTCGGCGTGCTGATCATGCTGGCGGTGTTCAGCCGGCTCGACCCGAGGCTTGAGGAGGCTGCCAAGGACCAGGGCGCGACCCAGTGGCAGACGCTCCGAAACGTGATCATACCCATCACGCTGCCGGGGCTGATCGGCGTGGCCCTCTTCGGCTTCACGCTCTCCTACGACGAATTCCCGCGCACATCGTCCGTGGCGGGCGAGTTCAATACGCTTCCGGTCGAGCTCGTGAACACGCTCACGCTGGCGGCGACGCCCGCGATCTACGCCATCGGCACCATGACGACGGTGTTCTCGCTGGTGGTGATCTTCGTGAGCTTCCTGGCCGTCTACATCATTCAGAAACGGCGCACCGGCGCCGGGTTGAGCATCGCCAAAAAGGCGGAGAAAGCGTCGGACGGCTAGACTCGGTAGCCGCTGCTGGCGCAAACCTTAGCAGGGTGCTAGCCGCTCTGCCGCGCCCGCTGGCTCGGCCTTGGCCGCATACTGCGCTTGGGAGGAGAAAGAATGGCTTTTCGCTTAGGGGTGGACGTCGGCGGGACGTTCACCGATCTCTTGCTGATCGATGAATCGAGCGGCGGCACCTACCGTGCGAAGGTGCCGTCCACCCCGCAGGATTCCTCGATCGGCGTGCTCAACGGCATCGAGCGGGTGTGCGAGAACGCGGGCGTCGAGCCGGCCTCGATCACCCACGTGATGCACGGCACCACGGTCGCGACCAACACCATCCTGGAAGGGAAGGGCGCCCGCGTCGGCATCGTGACCACCGAGGGCTACGGGCAGATGCTGCAGATCGCCCGCTCCTTCGTTCCCGGCATCCTCGCCGGCTGGATCATCTGGCCCAAGCCCGAGCCGCTCGCGCCACTGGAGCTCACCGTCGAGGCGAAAGAGCGCACCGGCGCGCGGGGCGACGTGGTCCGCGAGCTGAACGAGGACGACCTGCGCGAGAAGCTCTCCCATCTCAAGACCAAAGGGATCGAGGCGCTGACCGTCTGCCTGATGAACGCCTACGCCGGCGGCATACACGAAGAGCAGATCCGCGAGATCGCCCACGAGGTGATGCCCGGCGTGCCGGTCTCGATCTCGTCCGAGGTCCTGCCCGAGATGTACGAATACGAGCGCGCGATCACCACGGTCGCCAACTCCTACGTGGCGCCGGTGGTCCAGGTCTATGTCCGCAACCTGGAGCGGGAGCTGAAGCAGCGCAAGATCGACGCCCATCTGCACATCCTGCGTTCGGACGGCGGCCTCGCCTCGGTCGAGGCGAGCCGCAACTCGCCGGTGAACGTGCTGATGAGCGGGCCTGCCGGCGGTGTGGCCGGCGCGCTCTGGATCGCCAAGCAGGCCGGCTACCAGAACCTGCTCACACTCGACATGGGCGGCACGTCCACCGACGTCGCGCTGATCCTCGACGGCGTGCCGCGCAAGCGGCGCGAGACCACGGTGGGCGACGTCACCGTGCGTGCGCCCTCGCTCGACGTGCGTACCGTGGGCGCGGGCGGCGGCTCGATCGCCCACGTGCCCGAGATCACGCGCGCGCTTCGTGTCGGGCCGCAGAGCGCGGGCGCCGATCCGGGGCCTGCGGCCTACGGGATGGGCGGCGACCAGCCGACGGTTACCGATGCCAATGTCGTGCTCGGCTACCTGCCGAGCGAGCTGATCGGCGGCGAGATGAAGCTCGATGTCGATGCCGCGGTCAACGCGGTGCAGACTGTCGCCACGGCTTTGGGTCTCGATCTCAAGCGGGCTGCGGCCGGCATCATCGATATCGTCAACGAGAACATGTTCGGTGCGCTCAGGCTGGTCTCGGTGCAGCAGGGGTTCGATCCGCGCGACTTCGCGCTGATCGCCTTCGGCGGGGCCGGGCCGCTGCACGCCAACGCGCTCGCCAAGCTGATGAACTCGTGGCCGGTCATCATCCCGCCCTCGCCCGGCGTGCTCTGCGCCTACGGCGATGCCACGACGCGGGTGACCGACGAGGCTTCGATGAGCTTCGTGCGGCGCTTCTCGGAGACCTCGGACGCCGAGGTGCGCGGCATCCTCGACGACCTCGAGGCCCGCGCCCGGCAGGAGCTCGATGCCGAGGGCATCGCGCGCGAGGACCAGTCGGTGCAGTACGAGGTGGACCTGCGCTACCACGGCCAGGGGCTGCAGCTCCCCGTGAGCTTCACGGCGGACGAGTTCGAGCGCGAGGGGCTCGCCTGGCTCGCCAAGCAGTTCGACGACGAGCACACCCAGCTCTTCACCTTCGCGCTCGACGCGGAGCACGAGATCGTGACGTTGCGCGCCATCATGCGCGGCGCCGAGACCTTCGTGGAAGCCGGTCACGTGGCCGAGGGCGGCGCCGATCCATCGGCGGCCAAGGTTGCGAGTGCCTCGGTTTACGTCGACAATCGCGATCAGGAGGCCGCCATCTACGACCGCGGCAGGCTCCAGGCCGGCAACCGGATCGAGGGGCCGGCGATCGTGACCGAGATGGACTCGACCACGCTCGTCCTGCCGGGCCATGTGGGCGTGGTCGACGGATACGGCAACATCATCATCAACCCGGTCGGCCACTGAGGCGGGGGAAAAGCGAGATGCCAGTCACCATCGTCCAGACCAACGACGCGCCATTCGAGCCGGTCGATATGGACCCGATCACTCTCGACATCATCGAGAGCGCGCTGCGCAGCGCCCGCTACGAGATGGACGCCGTGCTCTACCGCACCGCCATGTCGCCGGGAATCCGCGAGCAGCACGACGAGTTCCCGATGATCGCGAACCCCGACGGCAAGATGGTCGTCGGCCAGTTCGGCTCCTTCATCCACGGCTTCAAGCGCGAGTACGACGGCACCATCGAGGAGGGGGATATCTTCCTCACCTCCGATCCCTACAGCTGCGCCGGTGCCATCAGCCATGCGCCGGATTGGCTGATTCTGCGCCCGGTGTATCGCGACGGCCGTCTCATCGCCTATGCCTCCATGTTCGGCCACATGACCGATGTCGGCGGCAAGGTGCCGGGGAGCCTCCCGACGGATGCCAACCAGATCTACGAGGAAGGCGTCGTCATCCCGATCGTCAAGATCTACAAGAACGACGAGCTGCAGGACGACGTGCTCAAGGTGATCCTGCACCAGTGCCGGATGCCGCAGTGGAACCGGAGCGACTTCAACGCGTTGATCGCCGCCGTACGCCTCGCCGAAAAGCGCATTCACGAGCTCTGCGATCGCTTCGGCGTGGATACCGTGATCGCGGCGATGGACGAGCTGCTTGAGCGCAACCGGCGCGCGATGCTGCACCTGATCCGCAACACGGTTGGTGAGGACGAGACCCTCTACTTCGAGGACTATATCTGCGACGACGGCCTCGGCATGGGCCCCTACAAGATGGCCTGCAAGATGTGGCGCGACGGCGACGTGCTGGTGTTCGACTTCGACGGCACCGATCCGCAGTCGGAAAGCTCCATCAACTTCTTCCTCAACGAAGAAATGTTCAAGATGTTCGTCGGCGTTTACATGATCAACGTCTTCGATCCGCAGATCATGTTCAACGACGGCTTCTACGACCACGTCGACGTGAAAATCCCGCCGGGCACGCTGCTCAAGCCGCTGAAGCCGGCGGCGCTCTCGTCGCGGACGCACGCGCTGGGGCGCATCTTCGACGTGCTCGGCGGCCTGCTCGGCCAGCGCGCACCCAACCTCATGGTGGCGGCCGGCTTCTCCGACAGCCCGCACTTCATGTATTCGGGCTATTCGAGCGAGGGCGAGTGGTACCAGCTCTACCAGATCGGCTTTGGCGGCATCCCCGGCCGGCCGGCCGGCGACGGCCCCGACGGGCACTCGCTCTGGCCCTCGTTCACCAACGTGCCTAACGAGTTCCTGGAGGCATACTTCCCGCTCCGTATCGAGGTCTACGAGACCATCGCAGACTCCGGCGGGCCCGGCCTCCATCGGGGCGGCAACGGCGTTACCATCGGCTACCGGGCGCTTGAGCCCGGCGAGATGTCGCTGCACGACGACCGCTGGCTCACCTATCCGTGGGGCGTCAACGGCGGCCTGCCGGGCGGGCGGAGCCGGAAGGAAATCCACCGCGCCGACGGCTCCTTCGAGGTGCTGCCGTCCAAGTGCGACCACGTGAAGGTCGAGGCCGGCGATCTGCTGCTCTTCAAGACCTGGGGCGGCGGCGGTTGGGGCGATCCTCTGGAGCGCGATCCGGCCCTGGTGGCGCTGGAGGTCGAGCGCGGCCTGGTCACGCGTGCTGGTGCCGAGCGCTATGGGGTGGTGCTGCGTGACGACCTGATGGTCGACGAAGAGGCGACCACGGCACTCCGCGACAAGATGCGCGCGGCGCGGGGCGAGGTACAGCTCTTCGACCGCGGTGGCACCGTCGAGGAGCTCCGCGAGCGCTGTCTGGAGGAGACCGAGCTCGCGCCACCCAAGCCGCCGGAGTTCAACCGGCGCGTGCTGCGCTTCCTGCAGGAGCGTGAGGCCAAGGCCGCCGAAGCAGGCGCCGCGGCGGAGTAGGGGACAAACACCCCGAAGTCGGCTCGTATTGACCGCCGAATGAGGCTTACGGCGGTCTCGCGAGAATTGCCCGGGATATAGCGGCTGCAGGAGGCGGGGCTGCGCAGGCGCAGGGCGCTTAAGCTGTCGCCATCCTTGAACTGGTCTCGTGTCGATGGCGGGCCTGGCCCGCATTCCTCACTATGGTCGCGGTCTGCGTCGCTTGAGGCGAAGCGGATAAGGGGAGAGACGACATGGCGATGGATTTGATCGTGCGCGGCGCCAATCTGCCTGATGGGCGGACGGGCGTGGACATCGGCGTGCAGGACGGGCGCATCGTTGCCGTAGAGCCCGCGCTGGAGGCCGAGGCTGCGCAGGAAATTGACGCCACCGACCGGCTGGTCTCGCCGCCCTTCATCGATGCTCACTTCCACATGGATGCGACGCTGGCGCGCCCGCTGACGGACGCCCTGCCGCGCCCTGACCAATCCGGCCTCCTCTTCGAGGGCATCTACCTCTGGGATGAGCTGAAGCGCCAATTGACTCCGGAGGCGGTTGCCGAGCGGGCGATGACCTATTGCGACATGGCGCTCGCCCAGGGAATCCAGGCGATTCGCAGCCATGTGGACGTCTGCGACGACAGGTTGACCGGCGTCGAGGCGCTGCTCGAGGTCAAGCGCCGGGTCGCGCCGTACATCGACCTGCAGCTCATCGCCTTCCCGCAGATGGGCTATTACCGCTACCCCAACGCGCAGGAGCTCCTGCGACGGGCGCTCGACATGGGCGTCGAGGTCGTGGGCGGCATCCCTCATTTCGAGCGCACGATGGCCGACGGCACCGCGTCGGTGACCGAGCTCATGGAGATTGCGGCGGACCGCGGGCTCCTCGTCGACATGCATTGCGACGAGACCGACGACCCGATGTCGCGCCACATCGAGACGCTTTCCAGGGAGACCCACCGCCTCGGCCTGCAAGGGCGGGTGACGGCCTCGCATCTGGCCTCCATGCACGTCATGGACAACTACTACGTCAGCAAGCTGATCCCGCTGATCGCCGAGTCTGAGATCGGCGTGACCCCCAATCCCCTGACCAACATCGCGGCGTGGGGGCACAACAACGGCAGCTATCCCAAGTGGCGCGGCATGACGCGCGTGCCGGAGCTGAGAGAGGCGGGCATCACTATAGCCTTCGGCCAGGATTGCATGATGGACCCGTGGTACGTCTATGGCAGCGCCGACATGCTGGAGGTCGCGCACATGGGCTCGCACGTGGCGGCCATGTTCAAGGAGGACGAGGTGCGGGCCTGCTTCGACGCGATCACGGTGAACCCCGCCAGGATGATGCACCTCGAGGGTTACGGGCTTGAGCCCGGTTGCCACGCCGACATGGTCGTGCTCCAGGCCGCGGACCCGCTGGAAGCGATTCGACTGCGGGCGACGCGGCTCGCGGTGATCCGCCGCGGCGAGGTGGTTGCGCGCACGCCGGAGACCGTGACGGAGCTCAGCGTGCCGGGGCGGCCCAACAGCGTGGCGTTGACTTACAAGCCGCAAGGCTAACCCGCCCGCGTCGCGAGGTCGGGGCGCTGCCCGATGGCCTGAAGAATCCCGCTTCATTCCGGAAGAACGTCCGTAAATGGTGTACACAGGGGCGTAAGGGGCGGCCGGCGGTGGTCACGTGAACGGGAAAGGGCAGAGCGATGTTGGGCAGGGTTGAGAGCATCTGGCGGTATCCGGTGAAGAGCATGCGGGGCGAGGAGGTCGACGAGATCTTCGTGGCCTTCACCGGGCTGATGGGCGATCGGGTCTATGCGATCGCGTCCTCCGCCGCGGACCCGGCCTTCCCCTGGCACACGGCGCGGGAGCAGGAGGACCTGGTGCTCTACCAGGCGCGCTTCAAGCAGCGCGATGGCACGCTCAAGCCCGACAACATGGAAGAGGCGATGGGCCATCCCGCCAACATCCATGCGCCCTTTCCGGAGGCGGACGCCTTCGCCGTCGAGGTGGAACGCCCCGACGGCTCGGTGCTGGATATCGAGGACCCGGCCTTCCTGGACGGGATCGAGGACAGGTCCAAGGGCGATCTCTCGCTGCGGTTCACCCAGCGCAGCCTGGTCGATTGCCGGCCGGTGACGCTGTTCTCGCTGCAGACCGTGGGCCAGCTTGCCGAGGAGACCGGCATTGATGTCCACAAGCTGCAGTTCCGCTCCAACCTCTACGTCGATTGGAGCGAGCAGGGCGGCTTCTACGAGGACGAGCTGGTGGGCCGTAGGGTCGCGGTGGGCGACAAGGTCGAGCTGATGGTCGTGGAGCGCGACCCCCGCTGCAAGTTCATCACCATCCACCCTGAGACCGCCGAGACCACGCCCGCGCTCTTGAAGCACGTCAATCGCACGCGCGACGGCTTCGCCGGGGTCTACGCGGCGGTGATCAAGGAGGGGCCGGTCAAGGCCGGCGACGAGATCGGGCTGGTGGACTGAGGGCCGCAGACCGGCCGCCGTTATTTCGATAGTTGGAGTATCGCGACATGGCTGATTCCCAGCCGCGCTGGCAATTCTGGATCGACCGGGGCGGGACCTTCACCGACATCGTGGGGCGTAGTCCCGACGGCGCCCTGGTGACGCGCAAGCTCCTCTCCGAGAACCCGGAGCACTACCGCGATGCCGCGATCCAGGGGATTCGCGAGCTCATGGGCGTCGCCGCCGGTGCGCCGATTCCCGGCGACGAGATCGACGTGGTCAAGATGGGCACCACGGTGGCGACCAACGCCTTGCTGGAGCGTGAAGGCGACCGCACCCTGCTGGTCACGACCATGGGCTTCGCCGATGCGCTCCGAATCGGCTACCAGACGCGGCCCAACCTCTTCGACCGCCAGATCGTCTTGCCCTCGATGCTCTACGAGCGCGTCGTCGAGGTGGACGAGCGGGTGATGGCCGACGGCACCGTGCTCCGCGCGCTGGACGGGGCGGCGGCGCGGCCCTTGCTTCAGGCGGCCTACGACGACGGCATCCGCTCCGTCGCCATCGTCTTCATGCACGGCTATCGCTTCCCCGCGCACGAGCAGGCGGCGGCGGAACTCGCGCGCGAGATCGGCTTCACCCAGGTATCGACAAGCTACGAGACCAGCCCGCTTATGAAGCTCGTGAGCCGCGGCGACACCACCGTGGTCGATGCCTACCTCTCGCCGCTGCTGCGCCGCTACGTCGATCAGGTGGCGGCGGAGCTGGGCGGCACGCGGCTCATGTTCATGCAGTCGAGCGGCGGCTTGACCGACGCGACGCTCTTCCAGGGCAAGGACGCGATATTGAGCGGACCGGCCGGGGGCATCGTCGGCGCGGTGGAGACGGCGGGGCAGGCGGGCTTCGACAAGATCATCTCCTTCGACATGGGCGGCACGTCGACGGACGTGGCGCACTACGACGGCGCCTACGAGCGCGCCTTCGAGACGCTGGTGGCCGGCGTGCGCATGCGCGCACCGATGATGCTGATCCACACGGTGGCGGCGGGCGGCGGCTCGATCTGCTTCTTCGACGGCGCGCGCTACCGCGTGGGGCCCGAATCGGCGGGTGCCGATCCGGGACCGGCGAGCTACCGGCGGGGCGGGCCGCTCTGCGTCACCGACTGCAACGTCATGCTCGGCACGCTGCAGCCTGAATTCTTCCCCCACGTCTTCGGCCCCGGCCAGGACGAGCCGCTGGACGCCGACGCGGTGCGCGAGAAATTCGCAGGCCTGGCGGCGGAGATCCGCGAGGCCACGGGCGACGAGCGCACGCCCACCGAGGTCGCCGCCGGCTTCCTCAAGATCGCGGTGGAGAACATGGCCAACGCGATCAAGAAGATCTCGGTGCAGCGCGGCTACGACGTGACCGGCTACACGCTCAACTGCTTCGGCGGGGCGGGCGGCCAGCACGCCTGCCTGGTGGCGGACGCGCTCGGCATGACGACGGTGCTGATCCACCCCTTCGCCGGTGTGCTCTCGGCCTACGGCATGGGACTCGCGGACATTCGCGCGCTCCGGGAGCGGGCCGTCGAGGCGCCGCTGGACGACGCGCTGATGCCCGAGCTTGCGGCGGTGCTCGACGATCTCGCCGGACAGGCCGAGACGGAGCTGCGGGAGCAGGACATCCCCGACGCGCGCATCGAGGTCCTCCGTCGCGCGCACATCCGTTACGACGGGAGCGACACGCCGCACGCCATCGAGTTCGGAACGCCGCAGGAGATGCAGGCCCGGTTCGAGGCCGCGCATCATCGGATTTACGGCTTCATCATGCCGCAGAAGAGGCTGATCGTCGAAGCGGCGGCGGTGGAAGGCATCGGCGTGATGGCGGAGACGCAGGAGCCGGACCGGAGCGACCGCGCGGCTGCCGACGCGCTTCCACGGCTCGCGACGGTGCAGGCCCACATGGACGGAAGCGCGCACGACACCCCGGTGTTCGACCGGGACGCCATGCTGCCGGGCAACCGCGTCACTGGCCCCGCGATCGTCCGCGAGCAGACCGCCACGACCGTGGTCGAGCCCGGCTGGCAGGCGGAGCTGACGGCGAAGAGCCACCTCGTGCTCACCCGCGTTGTCCCCCTGGAGCGCACATTCGCGGTGGGCACCGAGTGCGACCCGGTGATGCTTGAAGTCTTCAACAACCTCTTCATGTCCATTGCCGAGCAGATGGGCGTGACGCTGGAGAACACCGCCTATTCGGTGAACATCAAGGAACGGCTCGATTTCTCCTGCGCGATGTTCGACCCCGACGGCAATCTGGTGGCCAATGCGCCCCACATCCCGATCCATCTGGGCTCCATGGGCCAATCGGTGCGCACGGTGCTGCAGGAGAACCGCGGCGCCCTGAAGCCCGGCGATGTCTACGTGGTGAACGCGCCCTACAACGGCGGCACCCACCTGCCGGACGTGACCGTTATCACGCCGATCTTCGACGAGGCGGGCGAGGAGATCCTGTTTTTCGTCGCGAGCCGCGGCCATCACGCTGATATCGGCGGGCGCACGCCTGGCTCGACTCCGCCGGACAGCCGCACCGTGGAGGAGGAGGGCATCCTCTTCGACAACTTCAAGTTGGTGGATGCCGGCGTCTTCCTGGAGGACAAGCTGCGCGCGCACCTCGCCGCCGGCCGCTATCCCGCGCGCCAGCCCGACCACAACGTCGCCGACCTCAAGGCGCAGATCGCCGCCGGCAACAGGGGCGTCGGCGAGGTCCACAAGATGATTGAGCAGTTCGGCCTGGACGTGGTCCACGCCTACATGCGCCACGTCCAGGACAATGCGGAGGAGCAGGTGCGCCGCGTCATCGACGTGATGGCGGACGGCGAATTCACCTATCCGCTGGACGAGGGCGGCAAGATCAAGGTCAAGATCAGCTTCGACAAGGAGAAGCGCGAGGCCACCGTCGACTTCACGGGTACCAGCGCGCAGCGGCCGACCAACTTCAATGCGCCGTCTGCGGTCTGCCGCTCGGCCGTGCTCTACGTCTTCCGCACCCTGGTGGACGACAACATCCCGCTGAACGAGGGCTGTCTCAAGCCGATCAACATCGTCATCCCCGAGGGCTCCATGCTGGCGCCGGAGTATCCGGCCGCCGTCGTCGCCGGCAATACCGAGACCAGCCAGGCCGTGACCGATGCGCTCTACGGCGCCCTCGGCGTGCTCGCAGCGAGCCAGGGGACCATGAACAACGTCATCTTCGGCAACGACACGCACCAGTACTACGAGACCGTGTGCGGCGGCTCGGGCGCGGGGCCGGGCTTCGACGGCACCTCGGCGGTGCATACGCACATGACCAACACGCGGCTCACCGACCCCGAAGTGCTGGAGTGGCGCTACCCGGTGATGCTCGACACCTTCTCAGTGCGGCACGGCTCGGGCGGTGCAGGCGCCTATGTCGGCGGCTCGGGCTGCGACCGGCGCATCCGCTTTCTCGAAGACATGGAGTTGGTCATCGTCTCCAACCACCGCATCGTGCCGCCCTACGGCATGGCAGGCGGCGAGCCCGGCCAGTGCGGCCGCAACTGGGTCGAGCGGGCGGACGGCTCCGTGCTCGAGCTTTCGGGTCGCGACAGCACCCATGTCGGGCCGGGCGATGTTTTCGTTCTCCAGACTCCGACGGGAGGCGGCTACGGGCCGGCGGCGGAGCGGGCGGAGCCGTTACCGGAAGCGGCTGAGTGACGCTGAGCTAAACGAATATCCAGGGGAGGAATGCCATGACGTTATCACTCGACGAAGCCAACCGTGTTGCCGAGGGCGCGATGGAGCACGCGCGGAGTATCGATATCCTGGTCTGCGTCGCGGTCTGCGATGCGGGCGGTAAGCTGGTCTCGTTTCAGCGCATGGATGGCGCCATCTGGGCCGCCGTCTATGGCAGCCAGGGCAAGGCCGCCGCGTCGGCCGCCTTCGGCCGCCCGAGCGGCGACCTCACCGAGCGGGCGGACCACCCCACCTTCCGCGGCATCGTCGCGAAGGACGGTGGCCACATGATCCTGGGCCGCGGCGGCGTGCCGATCATCCGCGACGGCCAGGTCATCGGCGCCTGCGGCGTCGGCGGCGGCACCGGGGAGGAGGACGAGGAGTGCGCAGCGGCGGCCGTCGCGCTCATCTGAACCATTAGTGGACTAATACCGCTGTTGCGAAGTTAAGAACCATGGAAAATTTCCGCCTTCCAAGAAGACTGTCAACTTATCGTCATCTATTGCATGCACAATATACTCGGGATGGGAACCGACTGCTGTGCGATCTAATAGGTCTCTCTCGTGCGCTTGTAGAAGAAGCAACCGTTTACGACAATTGGAATGGTGGAACACATGGACACGATGTTCAACTCTTCCTGCCGATTGAAGAGCTGTCCAAAATTGATATCAACCACATAAATCCTGTGGCAGAGCGAATTTGTAAAGACCTGAACACGCTTTGCGCTAATGTTAACGGTGAATTCTTTGCAAATGTTCACCTCGAAGTGCACGATGAAAACGAAGAGGAGTGCCAGCGCGCCAGACCCATTTACGGGGGAGTGAAGCGAGATCCAGACTCACTATCTATCTGGAAATCAGGAATGATTAGGCTATTCATTAGTCACAGGGATAAATGGAAAGCGGAGGCAAATGAGCTCGCACAGGCTTTGGAGGCATACGGCATATCGTGTTTTGTAGCACACGACTCCATTGAACCAATGAGCATTTGGCAGGCCGAAATTATTAAGGGTCTGGAAACTATGGAAGTCGTGTTGGCCTTCGTCACAGACGATTTTCATGAGAGTATTTGGACTAATCAGGAGATTGGTTTCGCGTTAGGTAAAGACATACCAATTGTAGCAGTAAAGTTACAGACCAAGGACCCGGAGGGCTTTATCGGCAATCAGCAGGCATTGAAGTGCAATCTTGATAATTTGACTGCCGCAGCTCCTCAGATATACAAGTTGCTGTCAGAGAAAGTTTATGATGGGCAAAGGCTGCAAGCCTCGTTAGTGCGAGCATTTGTGAATTCGCCAGATTTTTGTGAGACGAAATCGCGATTTAATCGAATGAAGGAGGTTGTGCAGGAATTGACTGACTCCGAGATCAAGGAGATTGTGAACGGATTTAGAGACAATGATCAACTTCACAATGCCATATACTTGACCAATGAATACAGAAGATTGGAAAAGTTCCTATGCGATGCGACTGGAAAAGACTTTTCTGTTGAGGAAAAGAGTATTTCCGAAACTTCTAGCAGTGATATAGACGATATTCCATTTTAGAGGTAGCGCGGAGCAAATACTCGGGCGCTCGTTGAGATGGACTCTCAATAGTATCGGTAGTCGCGGCGCGCGCCCTCCGGCGTGATCCAGCCTTCGCTCAGGTCTTCGGCGATCATGGCCGGGTCGCGTTCCGCGGGATCGCCGTAGCCACCCGCGCCCGGCGCGATCAGCCGGACCCGGTCGCCGGGCCCGATGGTCGCGTTGGCGAACTTGCTGGGCGAGGTCTTGCCGAAGGCTTCGGTGAAGGGGCGCCAGCCGTTGCTGCCGGCTTCCTGATAGAAGAGCCCGCCCGTCGCGCCCGGCCCGCCGCCCAGCAGGCCCCAGGGCCGCATCTTGTGGCGGTCTGAGACCGAGCTCACCGTGATCTCCGTGTCCATGCAGCGCAGGATCTTGGCCAGCGCATGGGCGCCCCGGTACCGGCCGGGCCCGCCGGTGTCCGGCTGCAGCGCGTACTCCTCGATCATCCACGGATAGCGCACCTCGAACACCTCGATCGGCACCATGCGCGAGTTGCCGTTGATGCAGTTGATGACCTCGTTGCCGTCGGCGAAGGAGCGCCCACCCCAGGCGGCGCAGGTGAAGTCGTAGCAGACCACGTAGTCGCCGGAGCGCGGGTCGGTGGCGCCGAACAGGAAGTTGCTGTGGGTGCCCGCGTCGGTGGCGAAGGCGCGGTCCGGCACGCATTGCGCGAGCGCCGCGATGATCGTGTAGGCGATGCGGATGTGGGTCTCGGTGTTGCCGCCGACGCAGGTGGCCGGGTAGTCCGCGTTCACCATGGAGCCGCCGGGCGCCACGATCTTGATCGGGCGGAAGCAGCCCGAGTTCTTGGGGATCGACGGGTCGGTGAGGTGCAGGATCGCGTTGTAGGCCGAGGACCAGGCGACCGAGAGCACCGCGTTGATCGGCCCCTGCGCCTGGGTGTCGGAGCCGCCGTAGTCGACCACCACCTCGTCGCCCTGGACGTGGACATCGACGTGGATCTTGTACGGCCGGTCCTCGATGCCGTCGTCCTCCATGTAATCTTCGAAGCTGTAGACCCCGTCGCGAAACGCCGAGAGTTCGGCCCGCATGCGGGCCTCGGCGTAGTCCATCAGATCGTTCGCGGTCTGGCGGAAAGTCTCCGGCCCGTATTTCTCGATCAGCGCGGTGAGCCTGGCCGCGCCCACGTCGACGGCGCTGATGAGCGCGCGGAAGTCGCCGTAGTTGGTGCGGGGCGTGCGGTAGTTGGCGAGCAGAAGCTTCCACACCTCGACCACGTCCTCGCCGCGCTCCTTGATTTTGACCGGGGGCACGCGCATGCCCTCGTGGAAGATCTCGGTAGCCTCGCCGGCGAAGCCGCCCGGCACCATGCCGCCCACCTCCGCCACATGGCCGATGGCGACGGCGTAGCCCATCAGTTCGCCCCGGTAGAACACGGGCTTGATGAAGGTGTGCTCCGGCGTGTGCATGCCGCCCCGGTAGGGGTCGTTGTGGACGATGACGTCGCCTTCCTCGACCTCGTCGTGGGGGATTTCCTGGGCCGAGGTCTGCAGGACGAGCGGCAGTCCGCCGATCTGCGAGGGGTTGAACTCTGCGACGCCGATCAGGTCGCCCCGCGTGTTGCCGAGGCCGCAGGTGAAGTCCAGCCCTTCGTTGAAGATGGTCGAGTAGGAGGTCTTCATCATCGTGATGCCCATCTCACGGCAGATGGACACCATCGTCGAATCGATGATGTTCATGGTGACCATGTCCATGGACGGGACCTCCTGTGCGGCGCCGCTCTCGGGGCGGCGGCCACAGTGGCGCAGCACCCGCCGGGCCGCAAGCGGGTGGGTGGGGCGTCTTCGCTCAGGCTCTCTTCTGACGAGCGAACATGGTTGACTCTAAATCAACTCGCCCTCATATTGCGGTTGGGAGGTTGATCGATGATCAACTCGCCCGTGCGCCTGTCAGGAACGGCACAGCAGACAGAAAGGGAAGAGGCCAATGACACACTTGGAAACAGTGCGGCTTAGAGGCCGATGGGGACGAGGTAATGGCAGCAAGTGTGGTACCCGGTAACTATCTCTCGCAATACAGAATTTTCTTTCGGGATTTTCCCAATTTCAACATCAGGCTGACGCAGCATGCGCGAGTTCGAATGCAAGAGCGAGATATTCGGCTGCCACAGGTACGGACTGTCTTGAAGACCGGATCATTAGTGCATGTCGAACCCGATATTAGAAGCGGGCTGGACAAGTACCGTGTCGCCGGTCGCGATTCGGACGGTAGGCGCCTGGAGGTGGTGGCCAATTTGGACCAAACCGGACCAGGCCGCGTTGTCATTATCACGGCGATCGATACGTCGGATGCCGTTGGTGGCGGTGGCCGGCTGTAACGGAAAGGAGAGGGGATTCGGGCGGTAAAGGCTAACGATGGTTTGAGCTCTGGTCCGCCCTAAACCGAAGCAGGCATGAAGACGAAGAGAGAGCACGACGCAACGCCCGAGATCGGAATTCCGATCACGTTACTCGACACCGTCCGAGAGGACGACGACGGTAACCTGGAAATTCCGAACCTGGACATGCTGCTGGCGACCGTCGCCGTGGCCCGTGTGCTCGCGCCGGTTCAGTTGGTGGGGGCGGAACTCCGTTTCCTGCGCCACGTCCTGCATCTGTCGGGAACTGAATTCGCCCGCGCAATTGATCTGAGCGACAAGACCGTCGTTTCGCGCTGGGAGAATGGCAAGACGCGCCCCGGCGGCTATACGGAAAAGATTATCCGGCAGCTCATCCTGAACGTGCTGGGTCACTGCGCGCCCGGCATCGAGATTCCAGAAAACGCAATTCCCGGTATGAGGATCCGCCAGCGTGAAGCGTCGGAAGGCCCGCTACCGATGGTTTTTGCCTTCAAGAGTCGCTCGGGGTCGGAGGGCCAGCCCATAGACTGTTACGCCGAGGCGGCCTGACAAACGACCGCGGCATTCCCATCGATCTGGGTCGTCAATCGAAAGGCGCGAGGCTCGCCTGGGCCTTTCGCGTCAGGCCCTTGCGCACGATGCGGTAGGAGTCGGCGAGCCGCTGGCGCAGCTCGTCTTCCGGCAGGTCCAAGGGAACGTTGATCCAGGAGCGGTGGAAGTAGGGCGCCTTGCGGCCCACGCCCATCTCGATCAGCATTTCGGCGGTCTCGATGCTGTCGGTCTTGATGTTGACGCCCGGCAGCTTCGAGCCGATGCAGGCGAACATCTTGCCGCCCACCTTCCAGGCGTCGTGCCCGCCGCCCCAGGGATCCGATAGCTCGGCGCCGGGAAACGTCTCACAGATCGCGTTGACCGTATCGCGGCTCATCCGTTGTCTCCCACTCCCCGCATCGGATCAGACGAAGATGTCGTCCGGCAGGATCGCGGAGACCACGGTGTTGGGCACCGCCGCGATGCCGTCCACGGTCACGTCCACGCCCACGCTCGCGATCACGTAGGCCTGCATCCGCGTGAAGCCACGCTCGTGCACCAGATGGTCGATGATGTTGAGCAGCGCGTTCTTGGTCGAGAGATTGATGTTTTCGGCGAGGTTGGTGCCGTCCTCTTGGATCGGGAGGCCGGTGGTTGCGTAGTAACCGCCGCGCTCCAGGGCATTCCCCACCGGCGCCGTATTCTTGCGCGAATAGTGGATGTCGCGGATGCCGCGCTCGGCGGCGAGGCCCTTGCACAGGTCGAAGCGCACGCGCAGCGTCGGGTCAGTCTCGATGGCCGTGCCGCAGCACTCGCTGCTGCCCTGGGCGAAGTGGCCGTCGCCCGCCGAGAACAGCGCACCTTCGGTGTAGACCGGGAAGTAGACCGTGGTGCCGGCGATCATCTGCTTGGTATCGAAATTCCCGCCATGCTCGCGGGGCGGCATGGTTCGCAACGCTTCGCCGTCGATGACGGGGTTGCGGGTGATCGCGCCTTCGGCCGAGGGCGGCAGCGCCATCCCGCCAGCGGCGAGGAGGTCGTTCTCCCGCGCCGCGATTCGGGCCAGTAGCTCGTGCGAGGGGGCGACTCCCATCACTCCCATGAATGGTGCGCCGGGGATGCGCACGCCCGGTATCTCCTCGCAGACTGCGCCGCCTGCGTCCTGCTCCCATTTGGCGAGGAAGGGCTCGGTGAAGACGTCGCGCAGGTAGCCGAAGCCCGGAATCGCAAGAGTGAAGCCGAAGTCACCGGGGTTCACGTCCAGGATTTC
Source organism: Alphaproteobacteria bacterium (assembly GCA_022826345.1). The sequence continues at coordinate 20,530 of JAJDVB010000150.1, read as the reverse complement.
GACGGCCAGAAGATCGCCCGGCTCCGCATCCTTGACGTAGATCGGGCCGGTCAGCGGATGCACCAGGTTGAGGTCCAGTCGCAGGAGGTCGTCAAGGGTCGAGTCACGCGAAATCTGCTGGTCGCCGCCGTCCCGTGTCTCCATGAGCACCTCGTCGCCCGGCTCGATGGTGAGGATGGGCGGGATGTCGGGATGCCAGCGGTTGTGGCCGGTCCCCGGCTCGTCGGAGAGCGTCTTGGTCCGGTCGATGCGAATCTCGTGTGCGGCCATCTCGGGTCTCCTCGCAAGATTGGGAGGCGCTGCGATCGGGAGCGCTCCGATCTTACACGGCCGTCGGGGCGCGGGGGAGCCGGTGCCCCCGGCTTGAGACCGCAAAGTGCGCGGGTGCACGACGCAGGCCGTAGCCGTGGTGAGGAATGCGGTATGGCGCCACCTCGGAAGCGGTTGTCCTCGCAGCATGTTTTGGCGAGACTTCATCAGGGAGAGCTGCACCGGCTGGCTCATGCCATCGACGACACCGGGCGGATGAATGGGAGTGAACATGACGCCGGCGTCCAGCCAACATATGCTCGCGCCGTGAGACGCTGCATTCCTCTTCTCCTGGCGATGCTGCTGGTCGCGCTGCCGGCCCATGCCGAGACGCTGGTTCTCGAATGGCCCGCGCGCGGCGACAGCGGGGACTGGGAGATCGAGGAGTTCGAGGGCGAGACCCGCTACCGCGTGGTCAAGCTCGACGGGCGGCGCGTGCTGGAGGCCGACAGCACCGCCACGGCATCGAGCCTCTACCTCGAGCGGGAGATCGATATCGAGGCGACGCCGATCCTCGAATGGAGCTGGCGCATCGAGAGGCCGCTCGCGGTGGACGACGAGCGGATCAAGGACGGCGACGACTACGCCGCCCGGGTCTACGTGGTGGCGCCCGGAGAGGGGTTGTTCGGGCTGCCGCGGGCGATCAACTACGTGTGGGCCAACCGCTCTGAAGTCGGCGAAAGCTGGCCGAACCCGTTCACCTCCAAGGTCATGATGGTGGCGATGGATACCGGGGTTGCCGAGGCGGGCACCTGGCGGACCCACCGGCGGGACGTTCGCGCCGACTTCCTCCGCCTGTTCGACATGGAGGTGGACGAGCTCGAAGGCATCGCGGTCATGACTGACTCGGACAACTGCGGGCAGAGCGCCCGCGCCTGGTACGGCGAGCTGGCGTTCCACCCCGAGTAGCGGCGGCCTCCTTGATCGGGGCGGGGGGCTGTGGTTGTTTGACCCGAGCCACCTGCGAGTTCCCATGAATCTGCATCGCACCTACCTGTTTGCCCCCGGCAATCACCCGCGCAAGGTCGCCAAGGTGTTTGGCGCGGGTGCGGACGCGGTGGTGCTCGATCTCGAAGACGCGGTGGCTGCGGCGGAGAAGGAGGCCACGCGGGCGGTGGTCGTGGAGGCGTTGCAGGCCCCGCGTCCCTGCCTCGGCTACGTGCGGGTGAACGGGCTCGATACCGACTATTGCTACGGCGACCTCCAGGCCGTGGTTGCGGCAGGCGTGGACGGCATCCTGCTGCCCAAGGTCGAGGCGCCGAGCCAGCTGGAGACGGTGGACTGGCTGCTCGGCCAGCTGGAGCGCGAGCGGGGGCTGGAGCAGGGCGCGATCGACCTGGTGCCGATCATCGAAACCGGTCGGGGAGTCGCGGCCGCCCAGGCGATCGCCGACGCGGAGACGCGGGTGCGCCGGCTTTCCTTCGGCGCCGGCGACTACACCCGCGACATGAGCATGGTCTGGACCGGGGCGGAGGCCGAGTTGGCGCACGCGCGCGCGACCATCGTGCTCGCCTCCCGCGTCGGCGGGCTGGAGCCTCCCATCGATACGGTCTTCATTGACCTCGCCGACGACGAGAACCTGGAGCGCTCGGCCGAGACCGCGATCAGCTTCGGCTTCCAGGGCAAGCTCTGCATCCATCCCAAGCAGGTGGAGCCGGTGAACCGCGTGTTCACGCCGAGCGCCGAGGCCGTGGCCCAGGCGGAAAAGCACGTCGCCGCATTCAGGGAGGCGGAGGCTGCGGGCTCCGCCTCGATCCAGGTTGACGGCTACTTCATCGATTACCCGATCTACGAGAAGGCCGAGCGGGTGCTGCGGATCGCCGAGGCGATCCGGCAGAGGGACGCGCAGGCCGGCTGAACGGGAGACGCGGGATGCTGATGTCCGGCGAGGAGTACCGGGAGTCGCTCAGGCGGCTCACGCCCAGGGTCTATGTCGACGGCGACGAGGTCGCGTCGGTCGCGGACGAGCCCCGCTTCGGGCCGGGAGTCGCGGCGCTGGGGCTTGTCTACGACTTCGCGCGCGACGAGCAGCACAAGCACACGATGGCGGCGGTGGAGGAGAGCACCGGCGCCGAGGTCCACCGCTTCCTCCACATCAACCGCTCGACCACCGACCAGCTCCACAAGCTGGAGGCGGTGCGCCTCGTCTGCCAGTACACCGGCTGCGCCCAGCGCTACCTGACCCAGGACGGCCTCAACGCCATTCACCAAACGACCTGGCGTATCGATCAGGAGACCGGCAGCGCGCTGCACCAGCGCTTCCTCGCCTATCTCCATCGAGTGCAGGCAGAGGACCTCACTCTCGGCGTCGCCATGACCGACGGCAAGGGCGACCGCTCGCGCCGCCCCCATGCCCAGGCCGTGCGCGACTCCTACGTGCACATCGCCCGGCGCCGGCCCGACGGCATCGTGATCCGGGGGGCGAAGGCGATCGTCACCGCCGCGCCCTACGTCCACGAGTACCTGGTCATGCCCTGCCGCAACATGACCGAGAACGACAAGGACTTCGCGCTCTGCTGCGCGGTGCCGGTGGACGCGGACGGCGTCACCGTCGTCGCCCGGCCGGCGGGCCGGCCGGGGGAGAAGGCGGCGACGTTCAGCGCCCGCTACGGCCAATCGACCGGCGTGGTGATCTTCGACGACGTGTTCGTGCCGTGGGAGCGGGTGTTCCTGGCGGGCGAGTGGGAGCACTCGCAGTTTCTGACCCAGGCCTACGCCACCCACCACCGGCATTCGTGCGTTGGCGCGCGCGCGGGCTTCGGCGACCTGCTGATCGGCGCCGGCGTGCTGATGGCCGAGGCCAACGGGCTGGAAGTCGAGCGCACCTCGCACCTGCGCGACCGCATGGTGGAGCTGATCAAGATCGTCGAGGGCTTTTATGCCTGCGGCGTCGCGAGCTCGGTCTACGGCGTGGCGGACGGCTCCGGCTGCGTGGAGCCCGACCGTGTGTTCGCCAATATCGGCAAGCTGCTGCTGTCGACTCAGATCTACGACATGCACCGCATCGCCCACGAGGTCTCGGGCGGGCTGGTGGTTGCCCTGCCGGGGCCGGACGAGGACCACAATCCGGCCACCGCCGGCACGCTCGCCGAGGTGCTGAAGGGGAGGGAGGACCTGCCCTACGGCGAGCGCATGGAGGTCGCGCGCCTGATCGAGGACCTGACCGCCTCCGGCACCGCCGGCTGGTACTCGGTCATCAGCCTGCACGGCGGCGGCTCGCCGCAGGCCACGGGGCTCGAAATCTTCCGCAGCTATCCGGTCGAGGACAAGGTGGCGCTGGTCGAGAAGCTGCTCGACCGGGGCGTGCTCGCCGACGAGAGCGGGGCGGAGAGCCGCGACCGCCAGCCGGGGCGGTGCTGCCCCATCGGCTGCAAGGAGCCGGCGGAGGCGCCGGCGCCGCCCAAACGCGTCGCAAACTGAACGTTCATCCCAAACAGACGAAGGGGAAAGAGAGCATGTCCGTGGAGCAACGCCTTCAGCGCCTGGAAGACATCGAGGCAATCAAGCAGCTCATCGCCCGCTACATGACGGCGGCGGACAGGAATGGCGATCCGGCGTTGATGGCGCCCTGCTTCACCGAGGACGCGGTCTGGAACTGCGAGGGGATCGGGCGTTGGGAAGGCCGGGACAGTATTGTCCAGGGTCTGCACGAGACCTCCACCAAGGTGCTCTCGTGGGCGCTGCATTACGCGACCCAGCCGATCATCGAGGTGGCCGAAGACGGCCAGACCGCCACCGGCGAGTACTACCTGTGGGAGCTGGCGAAGGCGGTGCAGGACGACGGCAGCCCGGATCAGGACACCTGGATCGGGGGCTGGTACGAATCGAAGTTCCGCAAGGAGGGCGGCGACTGGAAGTTCGTCCACATCGAGCTGATCCTCAAGCTGCTGAGCCCCGCCAGCGCGCCGACGTGGGAGACGCCGATTCCGCCCTGGAAGGGGTAGCCGCGCAAGGGAAGCGCCCGTGAATATCGAAGAGCGGCTGCAACGCCTCGAGGACATCGAGGCGATCAACCAGCTGATCGCGCGCTACGCGCAGGCCGTGGATCATAACGGCGACCCCGCGCTGGTCGCGCCGCTCTTCACCGAGGACGCGGTGTGGCATTGCGAGGGCATCGGCCACTGGGAGACGCGCGCCGGCATCATCCGCGACATACGTCCCAACTGCACCACCTTCATGCCCTGGGCCATGCACTACATGACCCAGCCGATCGTCGAGGTGGCGGCCGACGGCTTGAGCGCGACCAGCAACCACTATCTGTGGGAGCTCGCCAAGGTGACGACGGAGGACGGCAGCGCGACCCGTGATACCTGGATCGGCGGCTGGTACGACTCGCAGTTGCGCAAAGAGGGCGGCGCCTGGAAGTTCGCCCGCATCGACCTCACGCTCAAGCTCTTCAGCCCGGCGGCCGTACCCGCGTGGGAGACCCGGATCGCGCCCTGGTCTCCCGACTAAGCCAAGGGTTCGGAGGCCGCTGGGTGCCGGGTGCTACTTGGGCGCCATGCGGAGCGCGCCGTCGAAGCGGATTACCGAGCCGTTCATGAAGGTGTTCTCGGCGATATGCACGGCGAGCGCGCCGTACTCGTCGGCAGTGCCGAGGCGCTTCGGATAGACCGTCGTCTCCAGCAGGGACTGCTTCACCGGCTCGGAGAGGCCGGCCATCATAGGCGTGTCCATCAACCCCGGCGCGATGCAATTGACGCGGATGCCATCGCGGGCGAGCTCGCGCGCCATCGGGATCGTCATCGCCGCGACGCCGCCCTTGGACGCTGCGTAATCGAGCTGGCCGATCTGGCCCTCGAAGGCCGCAACCGAGGCGGTGGTGATGATGCAGCCCCGCTCGTTGTCCTCCATCGGGTCCATCGCGGCCATGTCGGCGGCGGCGAGACGGCACGAGTTGATCGTGCCGATCAGGTTGACGTGGATCGCGCGGGTGAGTCTCTCCAGAGGATTTGCGTTGCCGTCCCGGCCCACCAGCTTGGCACCCGGCGCGATGCCGGCGCAGGCGACCATGATTCGCGCGGGCCCCAGCGCGTCGCGCACCTGGGCGACGGCGGCTTCGTGGCTGGCCGCATCGACCACGTCGCAGACGGCTGCCGCGCCGCCGATCTCGGTCGCGACCTTCTGCGCCAGCTCCTCGTTCATGTCGAGGATGCCGACCTTGGCGCCGGCGGCCGCCAAATGCCGCGCCGTCGCTTCGCCCAGCCCCGATGCGCCGCCGGTGACGATCGCCGTTTGCCCGCTGATGTTCATGTCCAACTCCCTTCGAATTCCGGGCGTCTACATAGCAAACCGCCGGTGCGCACAAAAGACGCGGGGCGAGCGGCAGACTACGGGCCGATGGCTGTCGGGCGGCGGCCGGCCAGGAGCGCTTCGCGGCGTGCGATGTAGACGGCGCTGGCGACGATGAAGACCGCGCCCACCCAGGTCCAGATGCCGGGAAACTCGCCGAACGCAAACCATCCGATCAGGACCGCGAAGGGAAGGCGGGTGAAGTCCAGCGGCACGATCGCAGTCGCTTCCATGATCGAGAGCGCGCGCGCCATCGAGAAGTGCGCGATCGTCAGCACGCAGCCGATACCGAGAAGCCAGCCGAGCTGTTCCATCGTCGGCATCTGCCACCACCAGAGCGCGGGGCCGAGCGAGAGCGGCGTCATGATCAGGTTCATGTAGAAGACGATGGCCAGCGGCGATTCCGAGCGCGCGAGCAGGCGCACCAGCGCCATCGAGGTGGCGAAGAGCAGCGCCGCGAAGATCGCGAGCAGGCCGCCGATGGAAGCGGTCTCCGCGCCCGGTTGCAGGACGATCAGGACGCCGGCGAAGCCCACAACGGTGGCGACCCAGCGGCGCGGGCCGACGCGCTCGCCCAGCATCAGGATGGCGACTGGAATCATCCAGAGCGAGACCGTGAAGTTCAGCGTGATGGCTTCGGCGAGCGGCGTGATCTGCAACGCCGAATACCAGGCCCACATGGCGCAGACGCCGATCACGGCGCGAACCGCGAAGAGCCTGAAGCGGCTCGGGCTGAAGGACCCGAAGCCGATCCTGACCATGAAGGGCACCAGGATCAGGGTGCCGATGCCGTTGCGGATGAAGGCGATCTGAAACACCGAGACTTCCGCCGAGATGTGGCGGATCGCCGCCGACATGCCGGCGAAGCAGGCGCAGGTGAAGACCATCAGAAGCACGCCTTCCCAGGTGCGCCCGATGGCGGGGCCGCCCGCCCGTTCCGTCGACTCGGTGCTCATGGCGGGCGGCCTGCTCCCCTGCGCCGCCCGCCTGGCGTCTCTCCGTTGCGAGAATGTCAGGCGGCGGATTCGTTCGCTCACGCCACCATGCCACATCGGCCGGGCCCCCACAGCCCGGCCGTCGCTTTACCTCGGCTTCACTTCGATGCCCATCTTCCAAACGGCGCCGATGGATTTGAAATTTCCATATCGTCTACGGGTCTCTTGTTCAGCAAAATCATGTCGGCATTACCGCCGATCCTGATGTGACCGGTATCGGCCAACACCTCACTGGCTCAGTACCTGTGGCAGCCGAGGCAGGTGAGCTGGGCGCGCTCTTCCGGCTTGTCGAGCTGACGCTCGGCCATGAGCGCGTAGGGGGTCTCCGGCAGCTCGGCGATGATGCGGTTCAGATAGATTTTCGACTCGTCGCGCCTCTCCAATAGCCACAGGGCTTCCGCGAGTGCGCCCAGCAATTCGCCCCGGCTGTGTACGGTGAGAGAGTCGAATACGGGCGCGCGAATTTTGAAAACCTTGGTGTAGTCGCCGACCACCGTTTCCAGGAGCTCGTTACGCGTCGGGGCGTGTTCGACGTACGGAGCGGTGGAGAGGTAGACCGCCGCCCGCGGGATAAGCGTCTCCAGGCTGTCGGGCGCGAGCGCCACGGCGCGGTCGAATTGGGCGACGCTCTTGTTGTAGAGCGCCATGCCCGCTTCCATATCGCCTTGGGCAAAGGCGAAGCTCGACTCGTAAAACCAGCCCGACGCCTGCCAGACCAGGGCACCCGGATGATCCGGGTCGTCGGCGAGCGTCTCCTCGCACATCGCCATGCCGCGTTGCAGCGCGTCTTCGTTGCCGGCGAAGCCGGCGAAGAAGAGCTCCCGCACCTTTTCGTCAAAACGCTCAGGCTCTTGTGCTCCGGCAGGGAAGGCGAGCACGAGCGCTGCCAGCAGTGCGATAAGGCCGAGGACGAGTCCGCCCCGGCGTCCGCCGTTCGTCATGATATGCATGCCGTCTCTCCCTTCGTTCAGGCGCCGGCGCCTTCGCTCTCCAGAATGTCGCGCAGATAGGCGACATGGTTCTGGAAGGCGCGCCGTCCCGGCGCGGTGATGCGGACGCGGGTTCGCGGCCGCTTGCCCACAAAATCCTTCACAACGGTCACGTATCCGGTCTTCTCCAAAGTAGTGAGGTGCGACCCGAGATTGCCGTCGGTTGCGCCGGTGATCGCCTTGAGCCGGACGAACTCCAGCATCTCCCGGCGCGGCAAGGCGTTCAGCGCCGACATGATCTTGAGCCGCGTCGACTGGTGGACGATCTCATCGGGGGCGCTCATCAGGCGCGCCGCATCCAGACGCCGCCGAGGATGAGGGCGCCGCCGCCCGCGAAGGGAACGATCAAGTGCAGGTGCGTCGGCGCCAGGACGAACACTCCAACCGCGAGACCGCCCAGAGCCGCGCCTACGACTGCATAGCGGAGACCTATCCAGCACCCCGCGATGGCATAGCCTGCCGCGACCAGCAGGGTGAAGAGCATCGTGATGTCGCCGCCTTTGACCGGCTCGAAAACCATGAGCGTCAGCCCGATGAAGGCCACCAGCACGGCGGCCGATCCCACATAGCGGAGGAGATGGATGCGGTCGCTGCGCTCGCCGCAGCACCGCGCATGACGGACGATCAAGTATGCGGTACCGAGCAGACCGACGATGTCGACGGCACCCCAGACGATGCCGACATTTGCGGTTGAGAGTGCACTGACGACGCTGGCGATTATCCAAAGCGTGCCCCACAGCAGCAGGTAGGGGCTCGCCAGACTGTAGCCAAACAGCGTCCGGCTGCGGCGCTCCGTCGCCTCTATGTCGTGCAGTGCCGAGGAAGCCTCGTCCTTGTTCATGCTCATGGCTCTCTCCGCGCTTCAAGATGTGTGATGAGGGGAAGTATATCCAATTTTGCTCTGTAGTACAGAGTAGTCTGTAAACCAAAACGACTTGATTCAGATTAACGCGCTTCCCACATGGAGGAGTGAGAGGCGGACGGCCGCACAAGGGCTACCGCGATCGATCGCTTCAGGGCGCGTGCCGCTGCCGAGCGCACCCGGGGACACTCGCTCGAAAGAGGAGGGCAAGGCGATGGCACGAGTTTCACCGTTCAGCAGCCCTCTTCTGCTCGGCTTCGACCGTCTGGAGGAGGTGGTCGACCGGCTCAGCCGCTCCACGACCGACGGCTACCCCCCTTACAACGTCGTACATCTTGGGGATGAGCGGCTGCGCATCAGCCTCGCCGTCGCCGGCTTCGACGAGAATAATCTCGACGTCACCGTCGAGCGCAACGAGCTGCACATCAGGGGCCGGCAGGCCGAGGACAACGGTGCCGTCTACCTGTATCAGGGCATCGCGGCGCGCCAGTTCCACCGCACGTTCCTGCTCGCGGAGGGGATCGAGATCGACGGCGCACGGCTCGACAACGGATTGCTTCACATCGAGCTGACTCGCCCCACCGCGCCGGAGATCGTGAGGACCATCGCGATCAAGAGCGGCGATGGGGCGGGCAATGACTAAGGGAGGTGTGTCGTGTGTGAACGGCGCGGCGGGCGCTGCTGCCTAGCTGGAGGAGGATGGTCATGAATGATGGCGATCAGGCGACTGTCGGCGAGCGGAAGGAGTACGTCCACTTCCTCACCGGCAACGAAGCTTACATCCGGGAAGTTGTGGTGGACGGCGCCGCCGTCTACGGCATCCATGCGCCGGACGGCCGTCTCCTTGGCGTCGCGCCTGACCGCGAACTCGCGTTCGCCGCCGCCCGCCAGCACCAGTTGGAGCCGCTCAGCGTCCACTAGGTAGCGCCTTAGTCGGCTGGTCGAACAGAGTCTGCGGCGGGAAGCTCCAGCCGGAAACTTGCGCCGACAATGGCGCCCGCACCGTCGCGCCGGTTGACGCAGCTCAGCCGGCCGCCGTGGGCCTCGGCGATCTGGCGCGAGATGCTGAGCCCAAGGCCGGAGTGGGCACCGAAGGGCTCCCCCTCGGGGCGGTCGGTATAGAAGCGCCGGAAGATCGCTTCCTCCATACCGGCCGGCACGCCGGGGCCGTCATCGTGGACGCTGACCATGACCGCGCTGCCCTCCCGGCGCAGCCCGAGCGTGATCGTCCCGCCCGGCGGGCTGAACGAGCGGGCGTTGCTTACGAGGTTCTGGAGCACCTGGGCGAGGCGGTCCTCGACACCGAGCACCGTGAACGGCCCCTCGCCCTCGACCTCGACGCGCACTGCCGTGGCGCTTTCGCCCATCGAGGCGGTGCCGTGCATCTCCGTGAGCGTCGCCAGCATGGCGCCGAGATCGACCGGCTCCAGCCGGGCACGGAACAGTTCGGTATCGATCTTGGAGGCGTCGGCAATCTGGCTGAGCAGCCGGTCCAGCCGCTTCACGTCCTCGCCGACAAGCGCCAGCAGCTTCGCGCACTTCTCCTCGTCGTCGACGCGTCGGGCGGTGTCGACCGCCGTCAGCACGGAGCTCAGCGGATTCTTCACCTCATGCGCGACATCGGCGACGAAGCGCTCGATTGCGTCCATGCGCACCCAGAGCGCCTCGGTCATGTCGCGCAGCGCACCGGAGAGCCGCCCGATCTCGTCGTTGCGCGTGGTGAAGTCGGGGATCGCCACCTTGCGCCCGCCACCGGCGCGCACCCGCTCGGCCGCCCGCGCAAGCCGGCGCACGGGCCGGGTGATCGTGCCTGCGAAGTAGAGGCTGAGGAGGATGGTGATTCCGAGCGCGATGCTGAACGCCTGGAGGATGGTGAAGCGGGCGTTGCGGACGCTTTCCAGCACGTCGTTCGCATCCGCCACCAACAGCAGGGCGCCCTGGATCCGGCGGAACGGCTGAATCGGCGCGGACACAACGGCCACCAGCCGAGCGTCTTGCGTTCTGTGCATGGCGCGCCCGGCGGTGCCCTGCAGCGCGCTCAGCACCTTCGGGAAGTCGGCCGCTTGCGGATTAAGCGGCTCGATGTAGAGCGGCACTGTCGTGCGCGGAGGCAGCCGCGCGGTGATCCAATCGTAGGCCGCGTCCGCCGCCCGGCCAAAGACGCCGCGGCCTTCCTCCGGGGGCGGCAACTCCGTCGTTTGCACCGGCGCCATCGGCAGCCGCCATGAATCGACGGCGAGGGTTCCATCGGCGTTGAACAGCAGCGCGCGCGTATCGACCGGCAGGTTCAGCCGGTAAATCAAGGTCGCAGCGTCGGTGAGGCCGAGACCCGACTCCGACGGGTTGCCGGTGTCCACCGCACTTTCGCCGAGCGCGGCAGCCAGCAGGGTGGCTTCGCGTGCAAGCGCGTCTAGCCGGTCGTCCATCAGGTCGCGCTGGAGCTGGTCGAGATAGAAGAAGCCCGCCACCAGCACCCCCAAAGCCATGACGTTGATGGCGAGGATCCGGGCCGTCAGCGGAAAGGAGATGCGCGGCCGCCGGCCCCGGCCGGCCTGCGCCCGGGGTGCGGTCGGCGGCGCCTTCAGATCGTCTTCGACCGGATCACGGCGTGGTGTATCGGTAGCCGACACCATAGAGCGTCTCGATCTGCGAAAAGGCCGGATCGATGGCCCTGAACTTCTTGCGGATGCGCTTGACGTGACTGTCGATGGTGCGGTCCTCGACGTAGATCTGGTCGCCGTAGGCGGCATCCATCAACTGGTTTCGGCTCTTAACGTGGCCGGGTCGCTGGGCCAGCGCCTTCAAGAGCAGAAATTCGGTCACCGTGAGGGAGAGCGCGTTGCCCTGCCAGGTGCAGAGGTGGCGGTCCTCGTCCAGCACCAGTTCGCCCCGCACCACGAGCGCGCGAGACCCGTCGGCACTCGTGGCCGGCTCGGCGCGCCGCAGGACCGCTCGGATCCGCTCGACCAGGAGGCGAACCGAGAAGGGCTTGGTGATGTAGTCGTCCGCGCCCTGGCTGAGCCCGTAGAGCTGGTCGTCCTCGGCGTCCTTCGAGGTCAGGAACACCACCGGGAGCGACGAGTGCTCCCGTAGCTGGGCGAGCAGCTCCAGGCCGTCCATCTGCGGCATCTTGATGTCGAGCACCGCGAGGTCGACCGGCCGGCTCAGCAGTTCCTGTAGCGCCTTCACCGGGTCGCTGTGGGGCCGGACCACGAAACCCTCCGCCTCGAGCGCCATGGTGACCGAGGTGAGCAGGTGCTGGTCGTCGTCGACGAGCGCGATGGTCGCAGGCACCTTAATCCCTCCTCCTCCTGCGGACGCCCCGAGTATGGCCTCACTGTGGCGATTTTGGGGCGCCGGATCGGCAAGTCGCGTCAGTAGCGGGCGATCGGCCGCCGCGCGACGGCGAAGAAACGGCCCGAAAGGAAAATGCTGGCACTGAGCGCACCCGCCAGGATACCCCACATCAGGCCGTCGACGCCGATCCCGACTAAGAAGGCCAGCACGTAACCGATGGGCACCGTGATGCACCACCAGGAGATGAGCTGAAGCCCTGGCGGCACCCACACATCGGCGACGCCGCGCAGCGCGCCCATCAGCACCGCCTGCATCCCGTCGAACACCAGAATGATACCGCAAATGCCGATGGCTGACGCGGCGAGCGGCAGCACCGCGGGATCGTCGGTGTAGAGCTTCGCTAATGGCAGGCCGAGGCCGAGGAACGGGCCGGCGAAACACGCCATGAGGAATGCGATGAGCAGGACGCCCGCCCAGCCGGCGCGCACGATATCGGTGGCGTTGCGCCGGCCGACCGCGTTCCCGACCCGGACCATGCTGGCGCCTGCGGTGCCGATGGCGACCATGAAGACGAGCCCAATCAGGTTGTAGCCGATCTGATAGGCGGCGAGCGATACCGTGCCGAGATGCCCGGCGAACATGACCAGCGCGGCAAAGGCCGCGGTCTCGAGCCCCCGCGCGGCGCCGAGCGGATAGCCGATGCGCCTCAGTCGCTTCGAGATCGCCCAGAAGTCGGTGACGGGCCGGTGTATGCCGAGGGCGCGGGCGTCCGCTTGACGCAGCACGACGAGCAGCAGGGCCCCGAACATCACCCAGCGCACGAGCGAGGTCGCGATGGCGGCGCCCTCCGCCCCCATCTCCGGGCCGCCCAGGTTGCCGAAAATGAGGATCCAGTTCAGCAGCGCGTTGAGCAGCACGGCGCCGAGCATGACCAGCATGCCCGGGATCGGTCGGCTCAGGCCCTCCAGCAAGTGCGTGCACACCACCCACATCATCAGCGGCGGCGAGCCCCAGGCGATCATGTCCAGCACGCGGCCGCCGCCAATGACGACTTCCGGCTCCTGACCGGTTGCCTCCAGGGTATAGCGGCCGAGCAGACAGACGAGGCCCATGACGACGCCGAGGAACGCGCCGTGGACGATGCTCACGCGCCAATAGGTGCCGCAGGCTTCGTAATCGCGCGCGCCGTGCGCCTGGGAGACGACGATCACCGTGCCCTGCAGCAGGCCCACGCCGATCAGGATCATCACCACCTGCGCGGCGTTCGCCGCCGCGTAGTAGGCGAGCGACGCGGTGCCATAGTGGCCCAGCATGGCTGAATCGATCGCGACCATCACGAGCAGGCCCGCGCGCGCGAGGATCACCGGGCCGGCGAACCGGGCGGTCCGAATCAGATGGCGCTCGAACGACATGGCCTGACTGGCCGGCCGCTCGGGCGCGACGGCGACTCCCTTGGTCATGGCGCCGGACCTTAGAGCGTTTCCGTTTTACACGGAAACGCTCCAGCATTTGTCGCTCACGGCAGCCGGCCTCCGGCCGGCGCCTCCGCGAGGGCGCCGCTGGCGCGGCGGGCCGCGGTCGCGGCCTGTCGCGCGTCCGTCAAAGTCGGACGCGCTCTAGCCCACATTTCTCACCAGGGCCATGGTCTGCACCGCCCTTCGGGTCGCACCCAGCCGCCCGCCCGCGTCGTCGCGAGGCCCACAGGTTGCTCGGCATGGTCGCAGTCGGCGAGGACCCGGCGGCGGATCGCGCCAGGAGCCGCCGCATGCCGACGCTCGGGCAGGCCTTCGAGGAGTACATGAAGGCCAATCCCAAGCGGAAGGCGAGCACCAACGAGCACTACCGGGATCGCTTGGAGCGGCCTCTGGCGGACTGGCTCGGCCGTTCTCTCGACGCCATCATGCGCAGCGACGTGGAGGACCGTTTCAACCGCATCACCGAGAAACACGGTTGGGCGACCGCCAACCAGTGTATGTCCCTGCTGCGCTCGGTCTATCGCCGGCCCTGCGTGGATCATGAGGGGCTGGCCAATCCTGTCGATCTCTGGCTCGCGGGCGGGGGCCGGTTCCATCCCAAGCCGCGCCGCAAGATCCCGCCTCCCGCCGAGGTCCTGCCGTGCTGGCGCAGGGGCATCGAGGCGGTGGTGAGCAACCCTGCGCTTTGGGACGTGTTCTGGTTCGGCATGTACACCGGGATGCGGCGCGGCGAGGTGATGCCCCTCCGCTGGGATCGCGTAGACAGGGAGGCAGGGGTCTTCCGTGTGGACGAGACCAAGACCGGTGTGCCGCTGGAGCTTCCCATCACCCGGCAGTTGGCGGCGATTCTTGATCGCCGCTGGTCCGAGAGCGGTCATCTGAAGGGCGGCTGGGTGTTTCCCTCCGCCTCCAGCCGCACGGGCTACTTCGTGAAGCTCACCTATTTCCACCGCCGCATCAGCGAGGCCGGTGGCGCGAAGTTCTGGTTCCACGGGATGCGCAACTACTTCATCACGGTGGCCGAGCGGGAGCTGATGCTGCCGCACGCCCTGACCAAGCGGCTGGTGAACCATGCGCCACCCAACGACGTGACCGAGGGGTACGCCGCCGACTGGACCATTGAGCAACTCCGGGAGCCGGCTCAGCGCATCGCGGATCGCATCGAGGAGCTGATGGGACGGGAGAGGGAGCGGCCCGCCCTCAGTTCACGTTCGCGGCCTCGCCCAGGGTCGGGCCGATCTCGCGGTTTATGACGAGGTCGGCGATGCCGTCGAGGTCAGTGGGCTCGCGATTCAGGATGACCAGGGTGGAGCCGGACTCCTTGGCGAGCATGGGCAACCCGGCGGCGGGGTAGACGACGAGCGACGAGCCGATGGCGAGGAAGAGGTCGCAGGCAAGCGTCTCGTGCTTCGCGCGCCTCATCTCGTCCTCCGGCATCGCCTGGCCGAAGGAGATCGTCGCCGTCTTGACCGGCGCGCCGCAGAGCGTGCAGGCAGGTGGCACGGGGTCCCTCTCGAACGCCTCCTTGATCGGAGCAAGCTCGTAGCGGGTCTCGCAGGCGACGCACTTCGCATAGCTGCCGTTGCCGTGGAGCTCGATCACCTTCTCCCTGGGTACGCCCGAATCCTGGTGCAGGTTGTCGATGTTCTGGGTGATCACGCTGGAAACCTTGCCGATTCGGACCAGCTTGGCGACCGCCCGGTGCCCGCGGTTGGGCGTGGCGCCCGCGATGTCCCGGTCAATCAGCACCTTGCGCCGCCAGGCCTCGATACGCGCGTCCTCGGAGGCGAGGAAGTCCTGGTAATAGATCGGCGTGGTCTGCGACCAGATGCCGGTCGGACTGCGGAAGTCCGGGATGCCCGACTCGGTCGATATCCCGGCGCCGGTAAAGACGACCGCCCGGCGCGCGTCCGCGATCATCCCGGCGAGGCGCTCGATATCGGCGCGGGCGTCCTCCATCTCAGCCGCGCTCTACCGATACTTTTCCAGGAACGGGCCGACGGCGGCGTGGTAGCCCTCCGGGTTCTCCCAGAAGGGCATGTGGGCGCAACCGGGGAAGAATGCGTACTCCGAGTTCGGCAGGTACTGGCAGGAGACGGCGCAGAGTTCCGGCAGGATGTAGTCGTGCTCGCTGGCGACGACGAGGGCGGGCGTCGTCACGCGGTGCAGATCGCCCACGCGGTCGTACCAGCGGAGCGTGCCGGTGCAGTTGAAGAGGTGCGGGCCGAACATGCGCCTGAGTGGGCCGTAGCCGATATCGCCGAGGGATGCTTGCACCGGCTCGGGCCAGGTCTCCATCCGGCACATGTGCCGGTAGAGCATGATGGTCACGGCCGCCTGGTATTCAGGGTGCTCGGTGGTGCCCTCGGATTCGCGCCGCGCCATCATGCGCACCGTCTCGTCGCCGAGGTTCTGCTTGCAGCGGACGAAGCCCTGCTGCACCTCGCGAAAGTCGTAGGCGATGCTGCTGGAGACGAAGCACTTCACGCTCTCGGGATGGGCGAGGCAGTATTCGAGGCCGAGCATCCCGCCCCATGAGTTGCCCACCACGCTGACGCGGCCGAGGCCGAGGGCGCTCCGCACGGTCTCCATCTCTTCCACGTAGCGCTCGACGGTCCAGAGCGAATCGTCGTCCGGCCGGTCGGATTCGCCGCAGCCGAGCTGGTCCCACGAGACCACGCGATACCCCTGTTCTGCGTAGCGCAGGTGGGCGTCGCGCACGTAGTTGCACGGGACGCCAGGCCCGCCGTGGACCACCAGGATTACGTCGTCGCCCTCGCCTTCGCTGAAGGCGGTCACCGTGTGGGCGCCGATGCGCACCGGAATTCGCTCCATCTCGTTCTCCCCGCCCGCGATCGCGGACACCGTGTTTTCCGCGCGCCGCCGGCCTCAGGGGCGGACCGCGCGCGGTAGGGGATGCAGGTTTACACCGGACCTTGGTGCGGTGCACGGGGCGCGGGGCTCGCGCCACGATCGCGCCATGGGGAGGGAGGGCGCACAGCACATGTCGGTTGCAAAGAGGCGACTTCCCGGTCGAGTGGCCGCACCTCGCGTCGGCCGCTGCCCGTCCCGGCGAATCCCACCTATCCCATTTAATCCCACCTAATCCCGATGAATCCCGACGAATCCCGCTTATCAGCTTGCTACCGCGCGGTGGGTGGCGCGCGGCGCCCGCGTCAGGATCGCACCACGCAGTACGCCACCGAGCAGGCCGTGAAAGCGCACCGGCCGTCCCAGGGAATCCCGCTTATCCCAATTAATCCCACTTCATCTCGGTGAATCCCGGTCAATCCCGCTTATCGGCCCGCGACCCGACGGCCGCAGCCCTGCTCCGCTGCTACCCGCGCCGTTGCGGCGGCGGGGCCCCTATTCGGCTCCCGTGGCCGCGCCACCTCTGCGAAGGGCAGCGGTGGCAGCCTCGTCGAGCGTGCCGTTTGCCGAGACGGCGACCGCATAGTCCCGCCGCGCGGCCTCGGGCGAGACCAGGTCGTTCCGCACATCGGCCGCCACGTCCTCAGGCCCGCGGTGGCGGGGGTCACCGTAGCCCGCACCACCGGGGAGCACCAGCTTGAGACGCTGGCCGGGCGGGATCGTCTGCTGGCCCTTGCCGCGCAGCGCGGTGCCATCGTCAAGCGCGATGGTGCCGGGCCCGCCGTCGAGCCCGCCGCCCCGGCCGCGCGCGGGGTTGTGGATGCGCTCGAATTGCGCGAGCACGCTGAAGGGCGCGCCGTCCGCGCCGCCGATCTCCATTGCCTGGCCGAGCCCACCGCGCAGCAGGCCGGCGCCGCCTGTGTCTGCCGCGAGTTCCTTCCGCCAGATCACAATGGGTGCCACCGTCTCGGTGGCCTCGGCAGGGATGGTGCGCACGCCGCTTGGGAAGGCGGTGGCGGAGAGCCCATCCTTGGTCGGCCGCGCACCGGCGCCGCCCGAGTTGAAGAGGGCTACCTCGAACTCCGGCGGGTCGAACGCCGCGTTGCGCCGGGCCTCGCTGTCGATGGCGGTCGCGCCGCCACGCAGCTGCACGATCCAGAGCGAGGCCGCGCCCTCCGCCGGCACGCGCTCGGGGATCGCCTGATGCAGGCAGCCGAACACAAGGTCGGGCAGCATGTGGCCGATGACGTGGCGGGCCGCGACCGGCCAGGGCCTGGGCACGTTGAGGATCGAACCTTCCGGCGCAGACACGGTGAGCGGCGCGAGCGAGCCCGCGTTGTTGGGAATGTCCTTGGCCACGATGCACTTGAGGCCGAAGCTCGTGTAGGCGGTGGTGTAGTTGAGCACCACGTTGATGCCGTGGTTGCTGGCGGGCGAGGTGCCCGAGAAATCGACGTGGATGCCCTCGCCCGAGATGGTCATGGCGGCGGCCAGCGTGATCGGCTCGTCGTAGCCGTCCATCGTGAGCGTGTTGCGGTAGGCGCCCTTGGGCAGCTCGGCGATGGCGGCCAGCGTGGCAGCGCGCGAGCGCTCGATGATCTCCTCACCCAGCGCGTCGAGGCCGGCCAGCCCGAACTCGTCCATCATGGCGAGCAGACGGTCCGCGCCCGCCCGGTTGCAGGCGATCAGCGAGTGGACGTCGCCTTCGAGCTGGAGCGGCTCGCGCACATTCCAGCGCACCATCTCCAGCAGGTCCTCGTTGATGCGGCCCTCGCGGCAGAGCGGCATGATCGGGATGTAGAGCCCTTCCTCGAACACCGAACGCGCATCCGGCCCGAAGCCGCGTCCGCCGATGTCGACCACGTGGGCGGTGCAGGCGAAGGAGCCGATGATCCGGCCCTCGCGGAACACCGGGGTCACCACGGTGAGATCGTGCAGGTGGCCGCAGGTGAGCCACGGATCATTGGTGATGTAGACGTCGCCTTCGCGCATGACCTCGTTGGGGTAGCGGGCGAGGAAGTGCTGCACGGCAATGGCCATGGAGTTGACGTGGCCGGGCGTGCCGGTGACCGCCTGGGCGAGCATCCGGCCCTTGGTGTCGAAGACGCCGGCGGAGAGATCGCCGGCCTCCCGAACGGTGGTGCTGAATGCGGTGCGCAGCAGCGTCTGCGCCTGCTCCTCGACCACCGAGATCAGGCGGTTCCACATGATCTGCGTCTGGATCTGGGCGAGCCCGGATTGGGTGTTGCCGTTCATGTGGGGTCCTCCCCTTGTGGCGTCCGGCGTTCCAGCACGATCGCACCCAAGGCATCGACCGAGGCGGTAAACGCCGTGCTCACCACTGCCGTGGTGTCAGTCTCGACGATGAGCGCAGGCCCGTCCACCCGCGCGCCGGGGGCAAAATCCGCACGCCGGTAGAGCGCTGCCTCGACCACGTGTCCGCTCCCCGGATCAAGCACGGGCCGCACGCCGCGCGCAGGCGGCGCCGCTGCTTCGGGGGAAGGCTCGATGGGGGCGACGGCCTCCGGCACGGCGCTCACGCCGACGGACCAACTCACGATCTCAAGGTCGAGCTTCGGGATGATGCGCCCGTAGAGCGCTTCATAGGCGGTCTCGAAGGCCTCGCGGATGATGGCGGTGTCCTCCCGCTCCCAGGTGCGGTTGGGGAGGGGAACGACCACCTCGTGCCCCTGGCCGAGATAGCGCATGTAGGCGGAGCGGTGCTCCCGTGTCTGCGCGCCCGGCGCTCCCCGTGCAACGATCGCGGCGGCCTCGTCACGCATTTCCTCCAGCACGCGATTGGTCAGCTCGGGGTTGAAGGCGCTCACCACCTGGTAGGCGCTGCGCACCACCTCGTAGGCGACCGGCGCGCGGAGGAAGCCGACGGCAGAGCCCACCGCCGCGGCGGTCGGGATCAGGATGCGGTCCATGTCGAGTTTCTCAGCGAGGCGGGCGGCGTGCAGGGGCGCCGCGCCGCCGAACGCGATCATCGTGCGCTCGCCAAGCGTGGCGCCGATCTCGATGGCGTGGACACGCGCGGCACCGGCCATGTTCTCGCCCACCATCTCGCTGACCCCGAGGGCGGCCATCTGCGGTTCCAGGCTGAGCGGTGCGCCAATTCCGGAGGAAAGCGCGTCGGTGGCGGCCTGCTCGTCGAGCGCGATACGCCCGCCCGAGAACTCGGCGGGGTCGATGCGCCCCATCAACAGATCGGCGTCGGTCACCGTGGGCTCCGCACCGCCCTGGCCGTAGCAGGCCGGGCCCGGCTGGGCGCCGGCGCTCTCCGGCCCCACAGCGATGCGGCCGAGCCGGTCGACGACGGCGATGGAGCCGCCGCCCGCGCCGATCTCCACCATCTCGATCACCGGGATGCGGAGCGGCAGGCCGCTACCCTTGAGGAAGCGATGGGCGCGGGCCACCTCGAAGGCCCGCGTCGTCTGCGGCTGGGCGTCGTCGATCAGGCAAATCTTGGCGGTGGTGCCGCCCATGTCGAAGGAGAGCACGCGATCGAGCCCGCATTGGCGGGCGACGTGGCTCGCGAAGACGGCGCCTCCCACCGGCCCGGACTCGACGAGGCGGATGGGGAAACGAATCGCCGTCCCGATGTCGGCGACGCCTCCGCCGGAGAGCATGACGAAGAGCGGGCAGCGGAAGCCCGCTTCGCGCAGGCCGTCCTCCAGCTTGCGCAAGTAGCGCGCCATGACCGGCTGCACATAGGCATTGGCGCACGCGGTCGAGAAGCGCTCGTACTCGCGCATCTCCGGTGCGACCTCCGAGGAAAGCGTGATCGCGAGGTCCGGCAGCGCCGCGCGCAAGATGTCGCGCACGCGGCGCTCGTGCGCCGGGTTGACGTAGGAGTGCAGGAGGCCGATGGCCGCGCTCTCGATGCCCTCGGCGGCAAGCCGGGTGGCCGTGGCCGCGACCGCCGCCTCGTCGAGCGGCAGGATTGGATCGCCCGCGGCGTTGAGCCGTTCGGGAATGGGGAATCGCCACTGCCGCGGCACCAGCGGCACCGGCTTCTCCATGTCGATGTCGTACTGCTCGAAGCGGCTCTCCGTGCCCATCTCGATGGAATCGCGGAACCCTTCGGTGGTGATCAGCGCGGTGCGCGCGCCTTTGCGCTCGATCATCGCGTTGGTGGCGAGCGTGGTGCCGTGGATGACCAGCGCCACCTCGTGGGGGGCGACGCTGCATGCCTCCATCGCCTGCGCCAGTCCCTGGCGCACGCCTTCCTCGGGCGCGTCGGGCGTCGTCAGCACCTTCGCCGTGAAGCGCTCAGGCCCGCGCTCCAGCACGATATCCGTGAAGGTGCCGCCAATGTCCACCCCTATTCGGAATCTGCCTTCGGTAGCGGGAGGTTTTGATTTATTTTCAATGTGTTGCGGCATGGCCTCGACCCGGAGTGCGCAAGCCGGGATCAGGCCAGTGTAAGCGTACTGT
>JAJDVB010000167.1 GCA_022826345.1 Alphaproteobacteria bacterium | reverse complement strand
AGTACACCGCAGCCCAGCTCGAGGAGCTGCGGCGCGCCGGGACAGAGTAGGGCCGGCATCGGGCAGCGGACTTCCGGGTCAACGCGCCTCGCCGAGCAGTATTTCCGATCATGACGGTCCTCGTGCAAACCCGTGCCGACCTCACGCTCGAAGCCGCCCGGCGTGTGGCCTGGGAGGGCGAGGGGGTCGAGCTCGGCGCCACGGCGCTCGCCGCCATGGCGAAGGGCCGGGAGCGCCTGGAACGCATTCTCGCGCACGACCCTGACGTCACCATCTATGGCGTGACCACGGGTCCGGGCCAGCTCGCCGGCAAGACCCTGACGCCCGCACAGCGCGAACGCTGGGCCGCGCGATCGCCGGCGCGGATCGCCACGTCATGGGGCGACCCCCTGCCCGACCGGGTGGTCCGCGCCATCGTGCTCGCGCGGCTTGCCAACTTCGTGGAGGGCCACGCCGCCATCTCGCCGGAGATCGCCCGGCGCGTCGCCGCCATGCTGGACGCGGACGCGATGCCCCTGGTGCCGGCGATGGGCCAGGGCGGCGCCGGCGAGATCCTGTCGTTGAGCCACCTCTTCATGGCGCTTGCCGAGGAAGCCGAGCCCGCGATCAAGGACGTGATGTGTCTGGTCAACGGCTCGCCGGCGGCCACGGGCCTCGTCACCGATGCGGCACTCGTCGCCGAACGGCGGCTCGACGTGGCGGCGCGGGTCTTCGCGCTCTCCTTCGAGGCCTTCGACGCGCCCCTCGGCCATCTCGACCCGGCGCTCGCCGACTACTGGAACAACCCGCACGACGGCTGGGCGCTGGGGCGCCTTCGCGACCTGGTGGGCGGCGGTCACGGCGGGGAGCGACGCCCATACCAGGCGCCCGTCAGCTATCGCATCCTGCCCCGCATGCTGGGCCAGGCCCGGCGTGCGGCCTCGCTCGCCGCCGAGGTCGCGGCGGAATCGCTCCAGGCGGTGACGGACAACCCGGTCTGGGTCGACGACGCCGACGAGGATCATCCCTTCGGCCGCTTCGTGACCAGCGGCGGCTATCACAACCCCCACGCGGTGCTCGCCATGGACGCCGTGGCCGCCGCCTCGGCCAATCTTTGCGTGCTCGCCGAACGCCACGGCGCGAAGCTTCTGGACGGCGCCGTCTCGCTGCTTCCCCACCAGTTGAACGCGCTCGACGACGACGATGCCCCCCGCGCCTACCTGGGATGCCTGCCGATGGCCCAGACCGGCTACGAGGAGGAAGCCCGCCTCTACGCCCAGGCCACCTTGCTCCCCGGCAGCGAATCCGGCGGCTTCGGCCAGAACGACGTGGCGAGCCCGGTCTTCCTCGCGTGGTCGAAGCAGGACCGCGCCGGCCGCTGCCTCGACATGGCGCTCGCCAGCCTCGTGCCGATCGCGCTGCGCGCCCTGGATGTCACGGAGCGCCCGGTGCCTGCGCCGCTGGCCGGGCTCGAGGCCGCGGCCCGGAAGATCGTTTGCGACCCCACGGAAGGCCGGGCGATGGGCCCTGCGGTGGCCGCGCTCGCGGACGCGCTCCGCGCCGACATCTATCCCGCCTGACGTGTAGCAGGCGGCGGCGACCGGCTTGTCAGGCGGTCCGGCGCTTCCTACCATGCCCGCTCACGCGCTCGGCGGAGAGAAGCTCATGACCAAGGCCCAGACTGCAGAAGCGGCAAGCCCGGCCACGCCAGAGCCGCCGTTCACCCTCGTCAGGAAGGACGATCCCACCTTCGTCCCCGGACGGCGCGACTTCATGACCTACCGCGACCTCGGCGTCACCGCGGCGAGCGGCGGGACCATCCGCGCCCAGATCACCTCGGCCAAGCAGGGACTCACGCGGCCGACCGGCTGGCACACGCACATCTGCGAAGGGCAGATCGTCTACATGCTGAGCGGCTGGATCGACCTCGCCTTCGAGCACGAGACCATCCGCATCGAGGAAGGGGACTCGCTCTACATCCCCGGCGGCACGCCGCACAACGAGGTCGCGACCTCGGATACGTTCGACCTGATCGAAGTCTCCGTGCCCGCCGATATGGGCACCGAGCCCTGCGATCAGCCGCCGGGATGGCGCGACGACGCTTAGGGAACCTGCCTCCGCCGGACTTCCTTTCGCGCCCGCGACCTTTGGGGCGCGGGCGACTCACGCAGCGGTCAGCGTGAATCCCTCATAGCCGTTGGCGACAACCGCTTCGCACTTCTCGATGTACGTCGAGAAGCCGCCCGTATAGGGCGTCACCGTGCGCGGCTTGCCGGGAACGTTGGCACCGACATACCACGAGTTGCAGGAGGGGAAGAGCGTCTCGGCCGCCACCTCCTCGTGGTGGGCCATCCACGCGTCTTCCGCCTCGCGGGTTGCCTCGATGCGCGGCCGGTCGCAGGCGCGCGCATGGGCGATGCAGTCGGAGATCCACTCGACGTGCTGCTCGATGGTGGGAACCATGCTGGTGAGCACTGACGGGCTGGTGGGGCCCGTGACGGTAAACAGGTTGGGAAAGCCCGCGACCGAAATTCCCAAATATGTCCGGGGCCCGTCGGCCCACTTCTCTCTCAGCCTCCGCCCGCCTGCGCCGCGAATGTCGATTCTGAGCAGGGGGCCAGTCATCGCATCGAAGCCGATGGCGAAGACGATCGTGTCCAACGCGTACTCCTTGCCGCCGGCGCGAAGGCCAGCGGGCGTGATCTCTTCGATCGGCGCGTCGCTGATATCGACCAGTGTCACGTTGGGCCGGTTGAAGGTCTCGTAGTAGTCGGTATCGAGGCAGATGCGCTTGCAGCCCATGTAGGAGTGCGGCGAGAGCTTCGCCGCCAAGTCGGGGTCGCGCACTTGTTCGCGAATTTTGCCGCGTATGAAGTCAGTCGCGATGTTGTTTGTCTCGCCATTGGCAAGCAGGTCGCCAAAGACACCGTAGAAACTGAGGCCGCCCTTCTGCCAGCGGGCCTCCATCTCGCGCTGGCGCTCCTCGGTGCTCATCTCGGCCGCGGTCAACGGGTTCGGATGCCACCAGGAGCCCGTTGCCGTCTGCTTCGCGCGGCGGCGCAGTTCCCCGTAGTTAGCCCTGACGGCGGCGTATTCCGCTTCGTCCAGCGGACCGTTGCGGGCGGGGATGGTGTAGTTCGGCTGGCGCTGGAAGACGGTGAGGTGCTCGGCTTCCGCCGCGATCAGCGGGATCGACTGGATGGCGGAGGAGCCGGTGCCGACGACGCCGACCCGTTGGCCGGCGAAGGAGACCTTCTCATGAGGCCAGGCGCCGGTGTGGTACCAGGTGCCTTCGAAACGGTCCAAGCCGTCGAAGGCCGGGCGGTTGACGGCAGAGAGGCACCCAGTGGCCATGATGCAATAGGTGGCGCTAAGCCGCGTGCCATCCTCCGTGGCGATCCGCCAGCATCCTGCCGCGTCGTCGAAGACGGCTTCGGTGACCGTCGTCTCGAATTGGATGTCGCGGCGGAGGTCGAAGCGGTCCGCGACGTGCTCCAGATAGCGCAGGATTTCCGGTTGCCCAGGATAGCGTTCGGTCCACCGCCACTCCTGCTGGAGCTCGTCGGAGAACTGGTAGGAATATTCGACACTATCGGAATCGCAGCGGGCGCCAGGATAGCGGTTCCAGTACCAGGTACCGCCGACGCCGCTGCCCCGCTCGAAGACCTGTACCGAGAGCCCCATCCCGCGCAGCCGATGGAGCATGTAGAGGCCAGCGAACCCGGCGCCGACGACGACCACGTCCACGTCCGGCGCCGCCGTGGCGCCGCCGTTTCCGGTCTTTCTCCCTGTCGCAGAGGTGCCCATGGCCCGTGGCCGCTTGCCTGCGTTTGGGGAGTTTAGCGCGGATCGGCCGGACTTCGCACCCGGTGATCAGGTGCGCGGCAGGGAATGAGCGCAGATCAAGCGGCGCTGAGCGAGAATCCTTCGTACCCGCTGGCGGCAACGGCGTCGCACTTCTCGACGTAAGCCGAGAACCCGGCCGTGTAGGGCATCACCTGGCGCGGCTTGCCGTCGACATTGGCGCCGACGTACCAGGAGTTGCAGGCGGGGAAGAGCGTGCTGCCCGCCGCTTCCTCATGATGAGCGATCCACTCGGCTTCTGCCGCGCTCGTCGCCTCGATGCGCGGGCGGGCGTGTGCACGCGCATACGCGATGCAGTCGGCGATCCACTCCGCGTGCTGCTCGATGGCGGGAACCATGCTGGCGAGCACGGAGGGGCTGGTCGGGCCCGTGATCGTGAAGAGATTGGGAAACCCCTCGATCGCGAGACCGAGGTAGGTGCGCGGGCCCTCGGCCCACTTCGCCTTCAGTGACCGCCCACCTTTGCCGCGAATGTCGATGCGTAGCAGCGGCCCGGTCATCGCGTCGAAGCCGATGGCGAAGACGATGGTATCGAGCTGGTGTTCCTTGCCACCGGTGCGCAGGCCGGTGCGCGTGATCTCCTCGATCGGCGCCGCGCTGACATCGACCAGCGTGACATTGGGCCGGTTGAAGGTCGCGAAATAGTCGGTATCGAGGCAGATGCGCTTGCAGCCGACGACGGAGCGCGGGGTCAGAAGGGCGGCCACCTCGGGATCGCGGACCTGTGCCCGGACCTTGCTGCGGAGAAACTCGGCGGCGATATCGTTCGCCTCGGGATTGACTAGCACGTCCTTGAAGACGCCGTAGAAGCAGAGGCCGCCCGTCTGCCATCGGACCTCGAGCTCGCGCTCACGCTCCTCGGCGCTCATCTCCTCGGCCGCCACGAGGTTCGCCGACCACCAGCAGCCGCTCGGCGTCTGCCGCGCCTGGCGCCGCATTTCTCCGTATCGTGCCCTGATGGCGGCGTATTCCGCATCGCCCAGCGGCGCATTGCGGGCGGGGATCGAGTAGCTCGCCTGGCGCTGAAAGACGGTGAGGTGGCGCGCCTCCGCCGCGATCACGGGAATCGCCTGAACCGCCGATGAGCCGGTGCCGACGATGCCGACCCGCTTGCCGGCGAAGGAGACCGCCTCATGGGGCCAGGCGCCGGTGTGGTACCACTCGCCGCTGAAGCGGTCCAAACCGTCAAAGGCCGGCCGATTGGGGACGGAGAGGCACCCGGTCGCCATAATGCAATAGGTTGCGGGGAGGCTCGCGCCGTCGTCAGTGGCGATGCGCCAGCACCCCGCCGCTTCGTCGAAGGCCGCCTCGGTGACGGTCTTTCCGAACCGGATGTCCCGGCGGAGGTCGAACCGGTCCGCCACGTGCTCCAGGTAGCGCAGGATCTCGGGCTGGGTGGCGAAGCGCTCACTCCAGCGCCACTCCTGCTGGAGCGCGTCGGAGAACTGGTACGAATACTCGACGCTGTCGAGATCGCAGCGGGCGCCCGGATAGCGGTTCCAGTACCAGGTGCCGCCGACCCCGCCGCCCTGCTCCAGGACGCGCACCGAGAGCCCCATCGAGCGCAGCCGATGGAGCATGTAGAGCCCGGCGAAGCCGGCGCCGACCACGATCGCGTCGAAATCCGGCGCAGACGTGGCGCGCAGCCTTCCGGGATTAGGCACGGTCGAGCATCAGCGCCGCAGCGCCCACCATGCCCGCGTCGTTGCCGAGCGCGGCCTTGACCACGCGGATCGCGCCATCGGGTGCGAGTACGGCGCGCGCGACGGCCCGCTCGGCGGCATCGTGATAGAGCGCGAAGTGGCGCTCGCCGATGCCGCCGCCGATGAGGATCACCTCGGGCAGAAGCGTGTGAATAAGGCTCCAGACCGCCGTCTCCATCGCGTTCGTGCTGCGGACGATGATCGCCTTGGCCGGTTCCGCGCCGGCCTCGGCAGCGGCGAAAACGGCTTCGGCATCCGCGTAGCCGAACGCGGCGCCCGCGCGCGCGAGTGCGGGTCCGGCGGCGAGGGATTCGAGGCAGCCTCGGCTGCCGCAGTAACACTCCGGCCCGGACGGGTCGACGATCAGATGGCCGATCTCGGGATGCTCGCGCGCGGCGCCCCTGAGGATCGCGCCATCGATCAGTACCGCGCCGCCGAGGCCGGTGCCGATGGTCAGCATCAGCGCAACGCGGGCGCCGCGGGCCGCGCCGGCCAGCGCCTCGCCCAGCAGCGCCGCGTCCGCGTCGTTGATGAGCCGCACCGGAGTGCCGAAGCGGGCGACGAGCGGGCTCACGATGTCGTTTCCCTCCCATCCGGGGAGGGTGTAGAAATTCTCGATCCGACCGGTCGTTTCGTCGAAGGGGCCGGGGCAACCGAGACCGATGCCCGCAAGCGTGGCGACATCGATGCCCGCCTTGGCCAGGGTCTCGTCGATGGCCCGGGTGAGCCGCTCAAGCCCTGCCTCGAAGCCTGCCTCGGGGTCGGTCGCAACGGTCCGCTGCGCATGCACCGCACCGGCCGCATCGACCGCGCCGACCGCGATCTTGGTGCCGCCGATGTCGACGCCGAGGGCGCATGAACTCATGGTTTGGCGTCGCCTAGCTCGGTGTCGGCCGCTGCGTCACGGTCGCAGAGGCAGACAGCGTCTCCGTGCAGCCACAGGAAGGACGCGGGCAGCGCCGGCGTGATGCGCTGGGCCGTAAGCCGGGCGAGCGGCTCCCGCTTGGCAACGCCGGAGACCATGAGCAGGACGCGGCGGGCGCGCAGGATGTCGCCAAGACCGAGGGTCAGCCCCTGGCGGACCGGATCCGTGGTTTCGGCCAGCATCGGATGGCTGCGGGACTGCTCGGCAAGCGTGGCGACGTGGCAGAAGGGATCGAAGCTCTCCGCCGGCTCGTTGAGCGCCAGATGCCCGTTCAATCCCAGCCCCAGGATGCAGAGGTCGATGGGTCCGGCCGCCTCCAGCGCCGCTGCCACCCGCTGACACTCCGCGACCGCATCCGGCGCGTCGCCGCGGATTCCGATCCAGCGCTCCGGCGGCACCGCCAAGGGGCCTCGCACCGTGCGCTGCAGGTAGTTGGCGCAGCTCGCCGGATCGTCGGGGCCGACCCCCGCCCACTCATCGAGCTGGATGTAGCGTGCACGTGCAAGCCGCTCGGGCGCGCCGGCCAGAAGCGCGTACATGCCAGTCGGCGTCCCCCCGCTGGCGAGGCAGATCAACAGGTCGGGCTTGGCGCGGGCGGTCTCCCAAATATGGGCCGCGACCTCTCGATCCAACGCCTCCCGGTCCGGCAAAACGGTGAAGCGCACAGCGTCAGCCCGCGCCGCCCCGCCAGAGGTCCCAGGGCCTGGCCGCGTTGGACGCGAACGGGAGAGAGACCTTGGCACCGGTGCGGGCTGATTCGTAGGCGGCGAACAGCACCTCCTGCACGGCGCGCGCGTCCTCCCCGGTCACCAGCGGCGCCGTGCCGTTCTGCACGCAATCCACGAAGTGGTCGAACTCGCCCCAGAAGCCGTAGTTCCACTCCTCCTCGTAGATGGTGAAGCTCCACCCCGAGGTCTCGCCGCCCTTCTCGACCGCGTAGTCGTAGCCGCCGCTGCTGTAGGTCTCGATGGAGTTGCCGTGGAGAAGGTCGGCGTAGGCCACGCCTTCGGAGCCGTGCACCTCGGCCCGGTCGTCCATGCCGCCGGGCTTGGTCCAGCTGGTCTCGTTGAGGAAGAAGCAGCCGTTCTCGAATTCGAGGATGAGCAGCGCGTTATCCTCGCCTCTGGTCTTGTCACCGTGCACCTGGGTCGATAGCTGGGCGTAGACCGAGACGATCGGCGCGCGGTCCAGCATCCAGCGGGCGAAGGCGATGCCGTGGCAGCCCATGTCCGCGAGTACGCCGCCGCCGGCGCGCTCCACATCCCAGAAGTGCGGCGCATGGGGGCCGTCGTGCTTCTCGGACTGCTTGATGAGGGTGGGGCGGCCGAGCGCGCCGGCATCGAGCAGCGACTTCAGGCGCATGTACTTGGGCGCGAAGCAGAGCTCCTCGGCATACATGAAGAGCACGCCGGCATCGGCGCAGGCGGCGATCATGCTGTCGGCCTCGGCCATACTCAGGCACATCGGCTTCTCCAGCACGACGTGCTTGCCGGCGGCGGCGCAATCCAACACCAGCGGGCAGTGGGTGTCGTTGGGCGTGCCGATGACCACCATGTCGATATCGTCGCGCTCCAGAAGCGGGCTGTGAGCGGTCCAGTGGTGGGGCAGGCCGTAGGTCTCGGCAAAAGTCGCGGCATTGCCGGGTGTGGGCGACGCCACGCCGATGAGCTTCGCATGGGGGTTGCGCACCAGCGCACGGGCGTGAATCCCGCTCACGAATTGCGAACCCAAGAACCCGACACCGACCGGCTTCGTCATCCACGGCCTCTCTGTTTCAGGGAATGGCGCGGGGCGTCACGCCCTCGTTGGCTTTCTTACTACAGGCGCCGGACGTACAACCGCAACCGGCAGCCATCGGGCATTATGCTTGACGTAACGCGTATCTGCTTCTTACGTTGGAGGCGGTGGCCACTGACGTTCGGAAGCGCGTTGATTGTCGGTTTTGCGGACAGGAGAACGGAGGACTTCTATCGTGGCCGCAGGGTCGCAGCTTTCTCTGGATTCTCTCGCACCGCGTCGCGCAAGCTGGATCAGCTCGACGCGGCCACGAGACTTCGAGACCTGATGCGTCCTGGCAACCGGCTCGAAGCGCTGAAGGGCCGCCGCAAGGGACAGTGGAGTATCAGGATAAACGACCAATGGCGCATCTGTTTCGAATGGCCGGAGGGGAGCCCCGGCCCGGCCAGAGTGGAAATCGTCGACTATCATTGAGAAGGAGGCACGACATGTCTCGCGAGGCTATCCATCCGGGCGAGACGCTGCGTGAGGATCTCAACGCCCTCGGAATGAGCGCCGCAGAGCTCGCGCGGCGGATCGAGGTGCCGGTAAACCGCATCACAGAAATCCTCAACGGCCGCCGTGCCGTCACCGGCGACACGGCACTACGGCTGGGCCATTTCTTCGGGACGTCGGGGGAATTCTGGCTCAACCTGCAAAAGCTCTACGAGTTGAGACGCGCCGAGCAGAAGAACGGCGCTGAGATTTCCCGCCTGCCATCGTTGGACGACAGTGATCGGATACGGGCTTCGGGTTGATCCGCCGCCATCAGCCCATGACCGAACGCTCTCTTGGGATTAGTTGCGTCGTCCGGCGGTGGCGCTGACGGGCGGAGCGAGCGCCCGCCGACTGTGTGAAACGACCAAGTTAATCAGAAGCCGTGCTTCGCGGCCTCCTCGGCGTACTTGGCCTTCTGCTCGGGCGTCGCCTCGGTCTGGAAGTGCTCCTTCCACTCGGCGTAGGTCATGCCGTAGACCTGCTGGCGCGCCTCCTCCAGATCCATATCGAGCCCCTTCTCCTCGGCGGCGGCCCGATACCACTTGGAGAGGCAGTTGCGGCAGAAGCCGGCGAGGTTCATCAGCTCGATGTTCTGCACGTCCGTGCGCTTGCGCAGGTGCGCGACCAGCGTGCGGAAGGCGGCGGCCTCCAGCTCGGTCTGGGTCCTATCGTCCATCGTCTGTCTCCCCGGCGCCGGCTTGCGGTGCGCCCTCGGCCGCCACAAGCTTCGCCTCCAGCTGGGCGACCCGCTCGGCCAGCGCCTCGCTCTCGCTTCGGGCGCGCGCTGCCATCTCCTTGACCGCATCAAACTCATCCCGCGGGACTAGGTCCATGCGCGCGAGAATCCCTTCCAAGCGGCGTTTGACCATGGCGTCGATTTCGCCCTTGAGGCCGCTGGCGGCCCCCATGGCCCCGGTGGCGACGCGTGCCACGTCGTCAAGAATGTGGCTGTCGGTCTGCATCGGCAGTCTCCCGTCTCGTCGTCAGTATGCCACGGAGGCGTGCGCTCCCTACAGCGTGAGTTGGATCGAGCCTGGGTGCTTTTCAAGCGCGATCAAACCGGCGACCATCGACCGATGGTAGAACCCACGAGACGACTGCTGAGGGGAGGGCGCCGCCAATGACGCCAGTCGCGGGTGTGCTGCTGGCAGGCGGCCTCGCGCGCCGCATGGGCGGTGGAGACAAGTGCTTGCGGCCGCTCGCCGGCGAGACCCTGCTCGTGCGGGTGATTGCGCGCGTCGCCCCCCAAGTCGGCCCGCTGATCCTCAATGCCAACGGCGATCCCGCGCGATTCGCGCCCTACGACCTGCCGGTGGTGGCTGATGTGGTGGAAGGCCACGCCGGGCCGCTCGCCGGCATCCTGACGGCGCTCGATTGGGCTGCGGAGAATGCGCCCCATCACCCTCTGGTGGCGAGCTTCGCCACAGATGCGCCGTTCCTGCCGCGTGATCTGGTTCAGACGATGGTGGAGGCCCGCGACCTTGCGGGTGCCGATCTTGCCTGCGCCGCCTCGGGCGGGAGGGCGCATCCGGTGTTCGGGCTCTGGCCGGTGGAGCTCCGCGCCGACTTGCGCGCCGCCCTGGTGGAGCAGGGCGAACGCAAGATCGACCGCTGGACCGCAAGTCACAGGCTGGTGGAGGTCGCCTTCCCCTGCGCTCCCGTGGACCCGTTCTTCAACGCCAACCGCGAAGACGATCTGGCCGAGGCCGAGCGCCTGATCGCGCAGCACGGCCCCGCGCTCTGAGCAACGCGAAGCGGAGAAACACTGTTATTCCTCCGCGTGGGCGTAGGTGAGGTCGTGGGGCGGGCGGTCGCCGAGGGCGGGATCGGTGCCCGCCGGCTGATAGGGCGCGCCCAGCGTGCCGATGTTGAGCGGCACCGGCTGCCCGAGCAGGCTGCGCGCGATGACCAGCCGCTGGATCGAGGGCGTGCCCTCCTCCAGCATATTGATGCGGCATTCGCGATAGAGCCGCTCCAGCGGATATGGGTAGTCGGTGAAATAGGCGCGCCCGCCGACCACGTCCATCGCCTTGTCGGTCACCCGCATTACGGTTTCGAGACCGAACAGCTTGGCGATGGAGGCTTCCACCGCGCAGGGCTGCTCGCGGTCGATCTTGGCGGCCACGTCTTCGAGAATCAGGCGGAGCGCGTAGACGTCGCGGGCCATGTCGGCGAGCTCGGCCTGGACCGAGGGGCGCGCAGCAATGGGCTTGCCGAAGGTGATGCGCTCGCCCGCGAAGTGGAGGGCGATTTCCAGCGCGCGCTCGGCCGTGCCCAGCGAGCTCGCGGCGACGAAGACGCGGCTCGGCTCCAGCTCGCCGAGGAAGACGTCGAGGCCGTCGCCCTCGGCACCCACCATGCTGTCTGCCGGCACCGGCGTATCCTTGAAGCGCAGGATGCCGTGGGGCGGGCCGTTGTTGCCCATCATGTCGGGCATGGGCTCGATGGTGAAGCCGGGGGCGCCGGTAGGCACCACCAGCGCGGTAAGGCCGCGGCGGTCGTCGCGCGCGCCGGTGCGGCAGCAGATCAGGTGGCCGGTCGCGAAGTCGGCATTGGTGATGTAGTGCTTCGCGCCGTTGACGATCCAGTGGTCGCCCTCGCGCCTCGCGTGAGTGCCGACATCCATGCCGCTGCCCGAGTTGGGCTCGGTGATGGCGAAGGTGAGCGATTGCTCGCCGGTGGCCAGCGCCGGCAGCAGCGCCTGCTTCTGCGCCTCGGTGCCATAGGCGACGATCGCCCGCGCGCTGGTGTTGTGGACGTGGAGCAGGACCCGGACGACGCCCGAGACCTTCGAGAACTCCGCGAGCAGCGGCAGGTACTGGGAGCAGCTCAACGCGATTCCGCCGTATTCCTCTGGAATCACCGCGCCGAAGAGGCCGTGATCGCGGAACTGCGGGAAGAGCGTGTCCTGCGGGAACGTGCCAGTGCGCTCCATCTCGCTCGCCCTGGGCTCGACCTCCCGCCAGAGGAAGTCGAAGACCCGCTTGCGGTAGGCCTCGTAGTCGCCGTCGCTCTCAATCCTGTTCACCATGCCGTGACTCCTGCCGCTTTTGCTTGCTGCATCTCTGCGAGGTGCTATCTAACACACAAGCAAGAGACGGGTGTGAGGGCGAGATGACTGAGACGGCGATTTTCGGGGCGGGCTGCTTCTGGGGCGTCGAGGCGGCGTTTCGCCGGGTCGAGGGCGTCGTCGAGACCGCGGTCGGCTACGCGGGCGGCCAAACGGCCAAGCCGGGCTACTATGACGTGTGCGGCGGCCAGACCGGCCATGCGGAGGTGGTGCGGGTCGTCTACGACCCCGAGCGGGTGAACTACGAGCAGCTGCTGGAGCTCTTCTGGCAGGTCCACGACCCGACCCAGGTGAACCGCCAGGGACCCGACATCGGCACCCAGTATCGGACGGTCATCTTCTACGGCTCGGAGGCGCAGAAAGAGGCCGCAGAGGCGAGCAAGGCGACGCTCGTGGCGGCAGGGCACCCCATCGCGACCCAGATTGAGCCCGCGCCTGAGTTCTGGATGGCCGAGGACTATCACCAGCAGTATTTCGAGAAGAACCGGCGCATTCACGCCGGCTTCTTCCGCGTCTGACCGGCGTCGCTGCCTCTCTGCGAGAGCCTGCGGCCGTACCTCCGCGCTGATGGCAACCTCTGGGACCGCCGAGCCCCTGGACCTGCTGCAGGGGCTGATCGCCCAGGCGCGTCGCTTCGGCGCCGACTCCGCCGACGCTGTGCTGCTGAAGAGCAGCGCGCTTGATGCCGGATGCCGCCTGGGGGAGCCGGAGGAACTGACCCGAGCGGAGAGCCGCGACCTCGGCTTGCGCGTCTTTGTTGGCGCCCGACAGGCCAACGTTTCCACCACCGACCTCTCGGAAGGCGCGCTCGGGCTACTCGCCGAGCGAGCGATCGCCATGGCGCGCGCGGTGCCGGAGGACCCCTACGCCGGACTCGCCGACCCGGCGCGGCTCGCCCGTGATTGGCCCGTCCTCGACCTCGCCGATGCAGGGGAGCCCGGCCCGGACGACCTGATGAACCGCGCACTGGCGGCCGAGGACGCGGCCCGCGCCGTCGCCGGAGTCACCAACTCCGAAGGCGCGGGGGCCGGCTGGGGCCGGTCAGAGGCGATGCTCGTGACCAGCGACGGCTTCGCCGGCGGCTATGCGAGCAGCCGGTATTCGGTGAGCGCCGCGGCGCTGGCCGGCGAAGGCACCGCGATGGAACGCGACTACTGGTGGTCGTCTGCGGTGCACGAGGCAGATCTGGACGACCCCGCGACGGTCGGCCGCCGCGCTGGTGAGCGCGCGGTGCGTCGGCTCGGCGCCCGCAAGGCGCAATCGGGCCAGGTGCCTGTGGTCTACGACCCTCGGATCTCGGGGGGGCTGCTCTCCCGCCTCGCGGGCGCCATTTCCGGCCCGTCGATCGCGCGCGGAACCAGCTTCCTGAAGGACGCGCTGGAGACCGAAGTGTTCGCGCCCGGCATCACCGTCGTGGATGACCCGCACCGGGCGCGCGGGCTGCGCTCACGCCCCTTCGACGGCGAGGGCGTGGCGACGGAGCGACGTGCGATCATCGCCGACGGCGTGCTGCAAACCTGGTTGCTGGACAGCCGCTCCGCACGCCAGCTCGACCTCGCCAGCACCGGCCATGCCGCGCGCGGGACCAGCGGCCCGCCTTCACCCTCATGCAGCAATCTTTGGCTGGAACCCGGCGCCGAGAGCGCAGAGGCCCTGATCGGCGGCGTGGCGAGCGGCCTCTACGTGACCGAGCTGATCGGCATGGGCGTGAACATGGTGACCGGC
Source organism: Alphaproteobacteria bacterium (assembly GCA_022826345.1). The sequence goes on along the minus strand of JAJDVB010000167.1, from coordinate 67,711 downwards.
GACTACAGCCGGGGCGCGGCGGGCTTCTGGATCGAGCAGGGCGAGATCGCCTATCCGGTAAGCGAGGTCACCGTCGCGGGCAATCTCAAGGAGATGTTCCGCCATCTCACGCCGGCCAGCGATCTCGCGTTCCGCTATGGGGTCGACAGCCCGACGGTGCGCATCGACGGCATGACGGTGGCGGGCCGCTAGCCCGCACTTCTTCGCGGGGTATGCTACGGTTGGAGCCCATGCCCCGGCCGTGCTATGGGGCTGATTTCAAACGTTTAGGCGTTGGCGCCTGAACCGGGCGAAAGCCGTGGAGCGATCCGAACCGCCTTCTCGACCAGGTTCGACGAGGCACCTCTTGGTCCGCCTTGTGCGCGACCACGTGCGCCCCCATATGGGCCGGCTCGCGCTCGCCGTGCTCTGCATGGCCTTTGCCGCCGGCTCCACGGCGGCCCTCGCCTACCTCATGGAGCCGGTGCTGGACCAGATCTTCTTGGAGAAAGACCGCACGCTCCTCATCGTGGTGCCTATCGCGGTGATCGGGATCACGCTGATCCGGGGCGCCGCCACCTACGGGCAAGCGGTGCTGATGGCCTTCGTTGGGCAGCGCGTCATCGCCGACCTGCAAAGCCGCATCTTCGCCCACATCCTGCGATTCGACCTCGCGTTCTTCCAGGACACGGCATCCGGCCGGCTGGTCTCTCGGCTCACCAACGACGTCAACATGATGCGCAACGCCGTCTCCAACGCGCTCACCGGCGTGGTCAAGGATACTCTGACCCTGCTGTTCCTGGTCGGCGTGATGTTCGAGAAGGACTGGAAGCTCGCCTTGATCGCTTGCGTCGTCTTCCCCATTGCGATCTATCCGATCACGAAGCTCGGCCGGCGCATGCGCCGGGTCTCGACGTCGGCGCTCAATGAGCTGGGTCTCTTCACCGCGCGGCTCAACGAGACGTTTCAGGGCGCACGCCACGTCAAGGCGTACAACCGCGAGCGCTTCGAATCGGCACGCACCGACCGGCTGATCGAGAGCGTCTTCCGCCTGATCTTCAAGCAGCAGCGCGTCCGTGCCGCCGCGACGCCGATCATGGAAACGCTCGGTGGCATCTTCATCGCCGTGCTGATTCTCTATGGCGGCTGGCAGGTGATCGAAGGTGCGCTCACACCGGGCGCCTTCTTCGCCTTCGTGACCGCCATGCTGCTCGCCTATCGTCCGCTCAAGGCGCTCGCCAACCTCAACGCCAGCCTGCAGGAGGGCCTCGCCGCGAGCCAGCGCGTGTTCGATTTGCTGGATACGGAGCCCCACATCGCCGAGGCCCCGGATGCACGCCCGCTCAGGGTCAGGGGCGGTGCTGTTGCGCTCGATCGCGTCGGCTTTACCTATCCGAATGGCGCCCCCGCGCTCCTCGGCGTGACCTTGGACATCCCGGCGGGCGAGACGGTGGCGCTGGTCGGGCCCTCCGGCGCCGGCAAATCCACGGTGCTCAACCTGATCCCCCGGCTTTACGACGTGGACGAAGGAAAGGTCAGCATCGACGGGACCGATGTCCGCGAGGCGACAATCGAAAGCGTGCGCGACGCAGTGGCGCTGGTGAGCCAGGAAGCGGTGCTGTTCGACGACAGCGTCCGCGCCAACATCGCCTACGGGCGGATCGATGCGAGCGACAACGACATCGTGGCAGCGGCACAAGCGGCCGGTGCCCATCACTTCATCGAAGAGTTGCCCAACGGCTACGACACGATCATCGGCGAACACGGGGTCAAGCTCTCCGGCGGGCAGCGGCAGCGGCTCTCCATCGCCCGCGCCATGCTCAAGGATGCGCCCATCCTGTTGCTCGACGAGGCGACAAGTGCACTCGACGCGGAATCCGAACGACAGGTGCAGGAGGCACTGCGTGGCCTGATGCGGGGCCGCACGACCCTGGTCATTGCCCACCGCCTCTCCACGGTCCGGGAGGCCAACCGGATCTATGTGCTGGAAAACGGCAGGCTCGCGGAAACGGGCACGCATCGATCGCTGTTGGCGGCGAATGGCGTGTACGCGCGGCTTCACGCCATGCAGTTTTCCGCGGGCATGGCCGCCGAATAGGCATGGCACTCGGCAAGCGCGTCGCACGGAGCCGGATCGGGCGTGCCGCGCTCATCTGGCTCTACGCGCGCTTCGCGAGCCTCGTCTTTGCCACGACCCGCTGGCGGACTCACGGCCGCGACGACGCCGAAGCGCTGATCCGCGCAGGTCAACCCTTCATCTGCGCCTTCTGGCACGGCCGGCTGATGCTGGCGCCCCACGGCTGGCCGAGGGGCACGCTGATTCACGTCGTGATTTCCCGCCACCGAGACGGCGAGAACATCGCGCGCGCAACGCGGCATCTGGGCGTGGTGCCGATCCGCGGCTCGCGCACGCGGGGTGGCGTGGCGGCGGGGCGGGCCGCGCTCCGCGTGTTGGAAGAAGGCGGCTACGTGGGCATCACCCCGGATGGGCCGCGCGGCCCCCGGATGCGCGTTCAGCCTGGAATCATTGCGTTGGCACGTCTCTCCGGTGCGCCGATCGTGCCGATCACGTTTGGGGTTTCTCGCCGCGCAGTCGCGAACAGCTGGGATCGCTTCGTGATCGCGCTGCCCTTCGGCCGCGGCGTCTACGTGTGGGGGCCGCCTCTCCACGTCGCTGCGGATGCCGACGAATCTGCGAGGGAGCGCGCGCGCATAATCTTGGAGGAGCGGCTCAATGCGCTGACTGCCGAAGCCGACCGCATGGTGGGCGCGGAGCCAGTCGAGCCGGCCGGTGAGGTCGAGCGAGCGCGCGAACGCCGCGCTGGTGCGGCACCGGCCGTGGCGCGCCAATGATCGAAGCCCTGATCACGCCGCGCAGCTACCGCTGCGCCAGCCTGCTCGCCACGCCGGTCGTCCACGCCTGGCTTGCCCACCGTCGGTACAGGGGCAAGGAGGACCGCGCCCGCTTCGGCGAGCGGCTCGGCCGGCCCGGCATGCCGAGGCCCGAGGGCCGGCTGGTGTGGATGCACGCTGTGAGCGTGGGCGAGAGCTTGTCCTTGCTACCACTGGTCGAGCGCCTTCGCGAAGCGCTTCCTGACGTTCACGTCCTGATCACTTCCGGCACTGTCACGTCCGCGCGGCTGCTGCACGAGCGACTTCCGGCCGGTGTTTTCCATCAATTTGCGCCGGTCGACCGGCCCGGTGCCGTGCGGCGGTTCACCGGACACTGGCGACCGGACCTCGCGGTCTGGGTGGAATCGGAACTCTGGCCCAACCTCATCCTGGAGACCGCCGGGCGCGATATCCCCATGCTGCTGGTCAACGCGCGCGTGTCCACTCGTTCGGCCGAACGTTGGCGGCGGGCACCGCACCTGAGCCGGCCGATGCTCGCGGCCTTCACAGGGGTCCTGGCGCAGACCGAGGCGGACGCGGCGCTTTTCCGCGGTTTGGGCGCGCGTAACGTCGCGGTCCGCGGGAACCTCAAGAATGACGCCCCGCCACTGCCGGCGGATGCGCAGGACGTGGCGGCCCTCAAACGAGCCATCGGCGGCCGGCCCTGCTGGGTAGCGACGAGCACCCACGAGGGCGAGGAGGAAGCTGTCGGCGAGGCGGTCTGCGCCCTGCGTCGAACCTTCCCTGATCTGCTCACGATCCTTGCGCCGCGCCACCCGGAGCGGGGCACATCCGTTACCGAGATGCTGGAGCGTCGCGGCCTCGTCACCGTCAGGCGCTCGGCGAACAATACGATCACGCTGGAGACTGCCGTCTTTCTGGTCGATACGCTGGGCGAACTCGGCCTGGTCTACCGTCTCGCCGGCATCGCCTTCGTGGGCGGCTCGCTTGCGCCCCATGGCGGGCACAACCCGCTGGAGCCGGCACGGCTCGATTGCGCACTCATCGCGGGCCCGTACACGGAAAATTTTGCGGAGGCATATGCCGCGCTGGAGGATGCCGGCGTACTCGACCGGGCGAGCGACGCGGATGCGCTCGCGGGCGCAGTGCGTCTCCTGCTCGAAGACGAGGGCGCGCAGTCCTCGCGCGCGACCGCCGCGCGCGAAGCCGCGGCTGCGCTTGGCGGTGCGGCCGAGGCGGCGCTCGGCCTGATCCGCGATCACCTCGAACCCAGCGGCCACGATGCGCGCGCCGGCGTTCTGGGCAGCTGAGCGCGGCGGTGTTTCCGCCGCCGCGCTGACGCCGCTCTCCTGGCTCTATCGCCTCGGCGCGCGGAGCCACGCCGCCCTGGCTCGGCCGTCGAGGGCGGAGCGTCCGGTAGTTTGCGTCGGCAACTTCACGGTGGGCGGTGCGGGCAAGACCCCCACCGTTCTCGCCCTCGCCGCGCTGTTGGCAGTGGAAGGCGTCCGCCCGCACATCCTCACGCGCGGCTATGGCGGCAGTGAGCGGGGCCCGCTCAGGGTTGATCCCGCCCGCCACGGCGCAGATGCGGTCGGCGACGAGGCGTTGTTGCTAGCGCGCGCGGCACCAACCTGGCTTTGCCGCGACCGGCCGGCGGGAGCCGCCGCTGCGGCGTCCGCAGGTGCAAATTTGCTGCTCATGGACGACGGCATGCAGACGCCGGGCTTGGCGAAGGATTTTTGCATCGCAGTCGTAGATGGCGGCGCCGGCTTCGGTAATGGCCGCCTGTTGCCTGCCGGGCCGCTGCGCGAGCCGCTCGCCTGCGGGCTCAGCCGGGCGCATGCGCTGGTTCTGGTCGGCGCCGACCGAGAGGGCGCACTCGCGGCGCTCGGACCGCACGACCTGCCCGTGATCAAGGCTTCGCTGGTACCTGGCGACGAGGTCCGGGCGCTTCGCGAACGGCCCGTCGTCGCCTTCGCCGGGATCGGACGGCCGGAGAAGTTCTTCGAGACACTGGCAGAAAACGGCTGCAACGTGATCGCGCGCCATGCCTTCGCAGACCACCACCGCTATAAGCCGGGAGAGATCGCGGCCATCGTCGACTATGCGAAAGAGCGGGACGCCGTGCCGGTCACGACCGAGAAGGACCACGTGCGGCTGCCGCCGGACGCGAGAGCGGCGGTTCACGCGCTTTCCGTCACTCTCGTCTGGCGCGACCCGGCCGCGCTGCGATCTCTGCTGGCGCCGCTGGTGACGCGCTGCCGCCGTGGCTAAGCGGGGGCCGGCACGCGCGGCGCGGCACGTCTGCGAGGCCGCCGCCGCCCATGTCTTTTTCGGGCTGCTGGGCGCGCTGCCCGTGGGATGGGCGTCGGCTCTCGGTGCCGTTCTGGGCGGCTCCATCGGACCCATGCTCCCGGTGCATCGGCAGGGCCACGACAATCTCGTCCGCGCGTTGCCGGAGCTTTCGCCCGCCGAGATTCGGCGCTGTGCCCGGCGCATGTGGCGCCATCTCGGCCGCGTCGCTGCGGAATACCCGCATCTCCACCGCTTCTCCATCGACGCGCCGGGCGGGCGGGTCGAGCTCGTAGGGCGCGACCACCTGGACGAAGCCAAGCGCTCCGCCACCGGCGGAATCTTCTTCTCGGGCCACATCGGCAATTGGGAGATCGCCGCGCTCACACTGGAGCAGGGCGGGATCCCGGCAACCGTCGTCTACAGGGCGGCGAACAACCCGATCGTCGACCGCATGATCTCGCGGATCAGAGGTGCGGTCATGCAGCATCTCGTGCCCAAGGGCCACGACGCGACGCGGGAGCTGGTGCGCACGCTCGGCGCCGGCAAGCACGCCGCCCTCCTGGTGGATCAGAAGCTCAAGACCGGCATCCCGGTCCCCTTCTTCGGCCGCGATGCCATGACCGCGCCCGCCGTGGCGACACTCGCGCTGCGCTACGACTGTCCGGTGTGGCCGATCAGGGTGGAACGGCTCGCCGGCGCGACCTTCCGGGTGACCGTGTATCCCAAGCTCGCCATGCTCGAGGAGGGCGCGCGGGAGGAACGCGTCCGCGCGATCATGATCGCCATCAATCGCACTCTCGAAGACTGGATCCGCGAGCGGCCCGAACAATGGCTGTGGCTGCACCGGCGCTGGCCGGATTGAGGGACGCTCCTACCACTGATTGACACCGGGGACGCCCGGCCTATAGTGCGCCCGCTGCGGGGAGCACCCCGCTCCTCCCAACACGGATGGTTGTCATGTTCGCTGTGGTTCGCTCTGGCGGGAAGCAGTACCGCGTCGCGCCGGACGACGTTATCCGGGTGGAACGGCTCAAGGCCGAGGCCGGTGAGGCGATCGAGCTCGGCGAGGTGCTGGCCATGAGCGACGGCGAGACCGTCTCGCTGGGGCAGCCGCTGGTCGAGGGCGCGCGCGTGGCGGCTACGGTCGTCGAACACACGCGCGGCGACAAGATCATCGTCTTCCGCAAGAAGCGGCGGAAGAACCATCGGCGCAAGCGCGGGCACCGGCAGGAACTCACGGTGCTTCGCATCGACGAGATTCTGGCGGCGGGCCAAAAGCGGAAGGCGCGCCGGAAGAAGAAAGCCGCGGCAGCGGAAGGCGAAGAGGCAACCGGCGCCAAGCCCAAGAGGTCGACGCGAGCGAAGGCCGCTGCCAAGCCGAGGACCCGGAAGAAGTCGGCCGAGACAGCCGAGGAGGCCGCACCCGCGCCCGCTGAGGCCGCGACCCCGGAGCCAGCCGAGCCGCCGGTAGAAGAGGCGGCTGCTCCGCCAGCGGAAGAGACGGCGGATGCGGCAGCCGAGGCGCCAGCGGCCGAAGCGGCTGAGCCGCCGGTAGACGAGACGACCGAAACGCCCGCCGAGGACACTGCGGAGTCTCCGGCGGAGGAGAAGAGCTGATGGCGCACAAGAAGGCAGGCGGCAGTTCGCGCAACGGCCGGGACACGGCGGGCCGACGCCTCGGCATCAAGAAGTTCGGCGGCGAGGCGGTGATTCCTGGCAACATCATTGCGCGCCAGCGGGGCACCAAGTGGCACCCCGGTGAGAACGTCGGGGTCGGGCGCGATCACACGCTTTTTGCGCTGACCGGCGGCCAGGTGAAGTTCGCGCGGCGCAGCGGCGGGAAGACGGTCGTCTCGGTTGAGCCGAGCGCGTAACGCCGCGCTCACCGGCGCGCCCGGCGGCGGGCGCGCACCGCGCGAGGGACCCGCGTCATGCGGTTTCTCGATCAAGCCAAGATTCACGTGCAGAGCGGCGCAGGCGGTAGCGGCTGCGTCAGCTTCCGGCGCGCCAAGAACGAGCCGCGCGGTGGGCCCGACGGCGGCGATGGCGGCGACGGGGGCTCAGTCTTCGCCGAGGCCGTGGAAGGGCTCAACACCCTCATCGATTTCCGTTTTCGCCAGCACGTCAAGGCGGGCCGGGGCGAGCACGGCCAGGGCGCATGCCGAGCCGGCAGCCGTGGCGACGACGTGGTGCTCCCCGTACCGGTGGGGACGGAGATATTTGCCGAGCCTGGCGATGCGCCGATCGCCGATCTTACGGAGGTCGGCGCCCGCGCCCTGCTCGCGCGCGGCGGCAGCGGCGGGCGCGGCAACGCGCACTTCAAGTCGTCGACCAACCGGGCACCGCGCCGCGCGGATGTGGGGGGCGAGGGCGAGGAATGCTGGGTCAGGCTCCACCTCAAGCTGCTGGCGGACGCCGGCCTCGTGGGCCTGCCGAACGCCGGCAAGTCGACCTTCCTTGCCGCGGTCAGCCGGGCACGGCCCAAGATCGCCGATTACCCCTTCACCACCCTCTTTCCTCACCTCGGCGTCGCAGCCGTGGGCGATGAGGAGATCGTGATTGCCGATATTCCCGGCCTGATCGAAGGCGCTCATGGCGGCGCGGGGCTAGGCGATCGCTTTCTCGGCCATATCGAGCGCTGCGGCGTGCTGATTCATCTCGTAGACGGCACGCAGGCGGACGTGGCGCAGGCGTACCGGACCGTGCGCGTCGAGCTCGAAGCCTACGGCCACGGCCTCGCAGCCAAGCCCGAGATCGTCTGCCTGAATAAGGTTGACGCACTTACCGAAGATCAGCGAGCCGGGCAGAGCGATTGTCTTGCCGCGGCGTCCGGCGCGGCGGTTCATCTGCTCTCGGGCGTTGCAGGGGAGGGCGTGCGCGCGGTGCTCGCCGCCGCCCACCGCGCCGTCGTCACGCCCACGGGCCGAGACCTGGCGTAATGCAGCCCTCGCTCGCCAAGGCATCCCGCACCGTGGTCAAGATCGGCTCGGCACTGCTTGCCGACCCGGAGACCGGCGCCCTCAACGAGGCCTGGCTCGACGGCCTCGCGCGGGACGTTGCCCAACTTCGCGGGCGCGGCAAGGACGTGCTGATCGTCTCGTCCGGCGCGATCGCGATCGGGCGCCGCCATCTCGGGCTCCCTCAAGACGCGCTGAAGCTGGAGGAGATGCAGGCAGCGGCGGCCTGCGGCCAGATCAGGCTGGCGCACGCGTATCAGTCGGCGCTCGCCCGCCACGGCATCGGGGTCGCGCAAATTCTCCTGACTCACGAGGACACCGAGGCCCGCCGGCGTTACCTGAACGCGCGCAGCACCATCAACACGCTGCTCTCGCTCGGCACCGTGCCCGTGATCAACGAGAACGACACCGTCGCCACCAACGAGATCCGCTTCGGCGACAATGACCGGCTCGCGGCGCGGGTCGCGGTGATGATGAGCGCGGACCTGCTGGTCCTGCTCTCGGACGTCGATGGCCTCTACGAGAGCGACCCGCGGCACGACGCAGACGCGCGCTGGATCCCCAAGGTCGAGCGCATTACGCCCCGGATCGAGGCGATGGCGGGCGATATCGGCACGCCGAGTGCCGCCGGCGGTATGGTGACCAAGATCGCCGCGGCCAAGCACGCGATGGCGGCGGGCTGCCACATGGCAATCGCGAAGGGTGCGGTGGACCGCCCGCTCGCCGCGCTGGAGGGCGGTGCCCGCTCGACCTGGTTCGTCTCCACCGCGACGCCGCGTGCCGCCCGCAAGAGCTGGATCGCGAGCGCGTTGGAGCCCCGCGGCGCCCTCGTCATCGACGACGGCGCCTGGCAGGCGCTGCTCAAAGGTCGGAGCCTGCTGCCGGCCGGCGTGAAGGCGGTGGAGGGCGCGTTCGAGCGGGGCGATGCGGTGGCGGTCAGGGTCGAGCAGGGGCGCGAGACCGGGCGCGGTCTGGTCGCCTACTCGGCCGCCGATGCGCGCCATATCGCCGGCCACAAATCCCGTGAAATAGAGCGGATCCTCGGCTACCGTGGCCGCGCCGAGATGATCCACCGCGACGATCTCGTGCTCGACGAGGAGCAAGGACCGTGAGCATCGCCCAGGCGGCGCGGAGCCGCGAGACGGACCAGGACATCACCGCCGAGATGATGGCGCTCGGCGCTGAGGCACGCGCGGCGGCGCGAGTGCTCGCGGCAAGCTCGGCCGAGGCGAGGCGGGGTGCTCTCAAGGCGGCAGCCGAAGCGATTCGCGGCGACGAAGCCGCGATCCTGGAGGCAAACGCCAAGGACATGGCAGCCGCTGAGGCCTCCGGCCTGAGCGGTGCGCTGCTCGACCGCCTCGCCCTCGATCCCGGCCGGATCGAAGCGATGGCGGCAGGTGTCGAGCAGGTGGCCGCCCTCGATGACCCGCTCGGCCGCCTTCTGGGCGAGTGGGAGCGGCCCAACGGGCTTCGCATCCGCCGGGTGTCGGTGCCGATCGGCGTTATCGGGATCATCTACGAATCGCGGCCCAACGTGACCGCCGATGCTGGCGCGCTCTGCTTGATGTCTGGGAACGCGGCGATCCTGCGCGGCGGCTCCGAGAGCTGGCACTCCTCGCTTGCCATTGCGGGGGCGCTGCGGGCCGCGCTTGCTGCGACCGGGCTGCCGGCAGGGTGCATTCAACTGGTGCCCACGACCGATCGTGCGGCGGTGGGTATCCTGCTCGGCATGGACGAGGCGCTCGACCTGATCGTGCCGCGCGGCGGCCGCTCGCTGATCGAGCGGGTGCTGGCGGAGAGCCGGGTGCCGGTGATGGCGCACCTGGACGGCAACTGCCACGTCTACGTGCACGCCGCCGCCGATCCCGAGAAGGCGCGCGACGTGACCTTTAACGCCAAGATGCGGCGAACCGGAATCTGCGGCGCGGCGGAGACCCTACTGGTCGACGCCGCCGTGACGCAGACGCTGCCCGCGATCCTGGAGCCGCTGTTCGAGGCCGGCTGCGAGGTGCGGGGCGATGCGCGCGTGCAGGCGATGGACTCTCGGGTGGTTCCGGTGAACGACGCCGATTGGGGAACCGAGTATCTCGACGCGATCATCTCGGTCGGCGTGGTGGATGGGCTCGACGCGGCGATCGCCCACGTCAACGAGCATGGCTCCCACCACACCGACAGTATCATCACAGAAGATGGCGCAGCGGCCGAGCGCTTCATGGAAGGCGTCGATAGCGGGATCGTGCTGCACAACGCGTCGACCCAGTTCGCCGACGGCGGCGAGTTCGGCATGGGGGCCGAAATCGGCATCTCCACCGGCAAGCTGCACGCGCGCGGGCCGGTGGGAGTCGAGCAGCTCACCACCTACAAGTACAAGGTCTACGGCAACGGGCAGGTTCGCCCCTGACCGCGCTCGTGCCCATGCGCAGGCGGCGGTCGCGGCCTGTGCCGGGCAGCGCTCCGCGCGCGCGGCCGCCTGGGCGCAGGATCGGCCTGCTCGGCGGCTCCTTCAATCCGGCCCATGAGGGCCACTGCCATATCAGCCTGTTGGCGCTCAGGCGCTTGGGCCTGCACGAGGTCTGGTGGCTGGTCTCGCCGCAGAACCCGCTCAAGCCCCGCGCCGGGATGGCGCCGTTCGACGAACGCCTCGCCGCCGCCAGGGCCGCGGCGGGGGACCGGCGGCTCCGCGTGAGCGATATCGAGCGCCGCCTCGGCAGTTGCTACTCGGTCGACACGGTCGCCCGGCTCAAGCGGCGCTTCCCGCGGCACCGGTTGGTCTGGATCATCGGCGCCGACAACCTGCCGACGCTCGCGGCGTGGCGGCGCTGGCCCGCGCTCTTCAGGGCGATACCCGTTGCGGTCGTCGACCGCTGGCCTTACTCTCGTTATGCCAGTGTGGTTAAGCCTGCGAAACGATTCGCACGCCAAAGATTGGCGGAACGCCGAGCGCCAGGGCTCGCGCGCAGCAAGCCGCCCGCCTGGATGGTAATCCATGGACCGCTGCACCCCGCGTCCGCGACGGCGTTGCGCGCCGCGAACGGTGCGTCGGACCGATAAAGGGAGGCTGGAGGAACACCATAGAAGCACCGAATCAACCTGTTAGGCCCAGCCGCCGGGAACCGGACAAGGCCGGCTCTGAGGCACTTCACCGGGCCGTCGCCGGCGCTCTCGCAGACGCCAAGGCGGAGGACATCGTCACCATCGACCTGGACGGCAAGACCACGATCGCCGACCTCATGGTTATCGCCAGCGGACGGTCCAAGCGCCACGTCGACGCGGTGGCGGAACGGCTCCTGAAACAGCTCAAGGACAATGGCACGCCCGCGCTCGCGGCGGAGGGCCGCGACAACGCGGACTGGGTGCTGATCGATGCCGGCGACATCATCGTGCACGTCTTCCGACCCGAAATCCGCGCCCTCTACAACCTCGAGAAGATGTGGTCCGTCGAGGCCATCGGCGCGGCCGAAGAGCCGGCGCTCGCCGACGAGGAATAGCGGCGCGGAGCCGGGCGCCGCCTAGCGAGAAGAGAGGAGCGCCGGCTGCCGATGCGCCTTGTGGTGGCGGCGGTGGGGCGCGGCCGGGATGACCCGGCACAGCAGCTCTTCGAAGACTACCGCAAGCGCCTGCCGTGGCCGCTTGAGCTACGTGAGGTTCGGGCCGGCTGCGGTGGCAAGGCGGGGCGCGAACGCGAGACCGTGGCGCTACTCAAGGGTTTGCCGACGGATGCCTATGTCGTCGCTCTCGATGGCGGCGGAAAGGCGTTCACCAGCGAAGAATTTGCAGCGAGGCTGGCTTCCGTCCGCGACGAAGGTACGGCCGTCGTGGCGTTCCTGATCGGCGGAGCGGACGGGCACGGCGCCCCGGTTCTCGCCCGCGCCGACATGGTTCTTTCGCTCGGGCCGATGACCTGGCCGCACCTGCTGGCGCGGGCGATGCTGGCGGAGCAGTTGTGGCGGGCCGCCAGCATCCTCTCCGGCCACCCCTACCACCGTGGTGGTTAGCGCGTCGGGACCGGCGTGCCTGTGGAGTAGTCGTAGAAGCCCTTGCCGGTCTTGCGGCCGAGCCAGCCGGCCTCGACGTACTTGGCGAGCAACGGGCAGGGCCGGTACTTGCTGTCGGCCAGGCCCTCGTAAAGCGTCTGCATGATCGAGTGGCAGGTGTCGAGACCGATGAAATCGGCGAGCTCCAGCGGCCCCATGCGGTGATGGGCGCCGAGCTTCATCGCCGTGTCGATGGCCTTTACGGTGCCGACGCCTTCGTAGAGAGCGTAGATCGCCTCATTGACCATCGGCATGAGGATGCGGTTCACGATGAAGGCGGGAAAATCCTCGGCCATGGCCGGGATCTTCCCCATGCGCTCGGTCACCGTGCGCGCGGTCTCGTAGGTCTCCTCCTCGGTCGCGATGCCGCGCACGAGTTCGACCAGCTCCATCATCGGCACCGGGTTCATGAAGTGCATGCCCATGAACTTGCCGGGCCGGTCGGTGCTCGCCGCAAGGCGGGTAACCGGCAACGACGAGCTGTTGGTGCAGATGATGGTGTGCTCCGGCAGCGCGCCACGCAGCGCGACGAAGACCTCCTTCTTGACCGCCTCGTCCTCGATGACCGCTTCGATCACCATGTCGACGCTCTTGAGGGCGTCGAGGCCGACCGCCGGTGTAATCCGCTCCAGCGCCGCCGCCGGCTGATCCTCGGCAATCAAGCCCTTGCGCGCCTGGCGGCCGAGGTTGGTCCGGATTGTCTCCAGCGCGGTATCGAGCTCGGCCTGACCGAGATCGGTCAGCGTCACATCGAAGCCCGCGAGCGCAGCGACATGGGCGATGCCGCTGCCCATGCGGCCTGCTCCGATGATTCCGATCGATTGCACCATGGCGGCAGGTCAGGCCTTGGAGATGCCCTGCCGGTCGAGCTCTTCAGCGAGCTCCGGAAGGACCTTGAACAGGTCGGCCACGAGGCCGAAGTCGGCGATCTGGAAGATCGGCGCTTCCTCGTCCTTGTTGATGGCGCAGATCACCCGGCTGTCCTTCATCCCGGCGAGGTGCTGGATCGCGCCGGAAATGCCGACAGCGATGTAAAGATCGGGCGCCACCACCTTGCCGGTCTGCCCGACCTGGAAATCGTTGGGCACGTAGCCCGCGTCCACTGCGGCGCGCGAGGCGCCAACGGCAGCGCCCAGCCGGTCCGCCACCGCCTCGATCAGCGGGAAGTTCTCGCCGCTCTGCATCCCGCGCCCGCCCGAGACCACGATGCCCGCGCTGGTGAGCTCCGGCCGGTCGGACTTGCTCAGCTCGTGCTTGACGAAGCGGACCAGGCCCTGGTCGCCCGCGCCGGAGACCGCCTCGATGGCGGCGCTGCCGCCTTCCTCTGGAGCGGCGTCGAACGCCGTGGTGCGCACCGTCACCACCTTCGTGGCATCGCGGCTCTCCACCGTGGCGAGCGCGTTGCCGGCGTACGTCGGGCGCACGAAGACGCTCTCTGAAACGATCTCGATGATGTCGGAGACCTGAGCCACGTCGAGCAGGGCCGCGACCCGCGGCATGACGTTCTTGCCGAAGGTGGTGGCCGATGCGATCAGATGGCTGTAGCCCTCGGCAAGGCCGACCAGCAGAGGCGCCAGGTTCTCGGCGATACCGTGCTCGTAGGCCGCATCGTCGGCATGCAGCACCTTGTCGAGGCCGGCGACCTGCGCCGCAGCTTCGGCCACCGGCCCGGCACCGGAGCCCGCCACCAACATGTGGACCTCTCCGCCCAGCGCGCGGGCGGCCGTGACCGCATTGAGAGTCGGCCGCTTCAGCTCGGCGTTGTCGTGCTCGGCGAGGACCAGAATGCTCATGCGATTGTCCTCACCCGATCACCTTGGCGTCGTCACGGAGTTTCGCCACGAGTTCCGAAACGTCTGCCACTTTGATTCCCGCCTCGCGCTTGGGCGGCTCCTCCACCTTGTGGATCGCGAGCCTGGGGCTTACGTCCACGCCGAGCGCGTCTGCCTCCCGCCGGTCTATGGGCTTCTTCTTGGCCTTCATGATGTTGGGGAGTGAGGCGTAGCGCGGCTCGTTGAGCCTGAGATCAGTGGTGACCACCGCCGGCAGGTTGACGTTGAGGGTCTCGAGCCCGCCGTCGATCTCGCGGGTCACGTCGGCCGTCCCGTCCTTGAACACGATCTCGGAGGCGAAGGTCGCCTGCGGCCAGCCGAGCAACGCCGCCAGCATCTGGCCGGTCTGGTTGCTGTCGTCGTCGATGGCCTGCTTGCCCATGATGACGAGGCCGGGCTGCTCCTCGTCGGCGATCACCTTCAAGAGGCGCGCCACGGCGAGCGGCTGCAGGTCCGCTTCGGTCACGATATGGACGGCGCGGTCCGCACCCATGGCGAGCGCCGTGCGCAGGGTCTCCTGCGCCTTGTCGGGGCCGGCGGAGACGGCGATCACCTCGTCGGCGCTGCCGGCCTCCTTCATGCGCACGGCTTCCTCGACGGCGATCTCGCAGAAGGGGTTCATCGCCATCTTCACGTTCGCGGTCTCGACCCCGGTCCGGTCGGACTTCACCCGCACCTTCACGTTGGGGTCGATCGTGCGCTTGACCGCGACCAGAACCTTCATGGGCGTCCCTGCTGGGCAACAAGACGAATCAATTACTGCGCCGCGGCGGATACCCCGCCGCGCGCGCGGCCGCACACTAGCCCGGATTTCTCTGCAATGTCACGGCCTGCGTCAATGCCCGCTCGCCCGCCTCCTCGACCTGTGGATTCAAGGCACCATGGTGCGGTGCACGGCGCGCGACGCTTGGTCCAAAGTCGCGCCATGAAGGGCGAGCAAGGATCGGACGCGGCGAGCCGAACGACACGATGCTCATCGCGGCGGCTGCCGCTCGCGCGGCAACAATCCCGCCTTGTCCCGGTGGATCCCACTCTGTCCCAGCGAATCTCACTTCATCCCGGCGAATCCCAGCTTGTCCCGATGGATCCCACTCTGTCCCAGCGAATCTCACCTGTCCCGGTGAATCCCACTTTATCCTGGCGAATCCCAGTTTTTCTCACCGCCAGCGTCGCGCGGGCACGCCCGGCCGGGCGCCGGTGGCGGCCCGCGCCTGCCTGGACGCTGCCTAAGCGTGGGCGTAGAAATGACTCGGCTCCGCTTTCCCTGTCGGGGCGCGCGGGCATCTGCGAGGGGAGGTAACGCTGTCAATCGCATTCGGCCTCGGGCTTAACGCGTTCCCGTTCTCGGGCGCCGCCGCTTTCTGGCGCTGGGTCGATCTCTGCGAAGAGGGCGGGGTCGATTCGCTCTGGCAGACCGACCGCCTCGTCTCCGACGAACCCTTCCTCGAAGTGATGAGCGTGATGGCGGCGCTCGCTGGCCGGACCGAACGCATCAAGTTCGGCATGAACGTCGCTTCGGTCGGGCTGCGCGATCCGCTGCTGCTGGCCAAGCAGTGCGCCACCATCGACGTGCTGAGCGAGGGGCGTCTGCTGCCGGCCTTCGGCATCGGCGCGATCCGCGCGCCGGACTGGGCGGCGACCGGCACGGACACCAAGGGGCGCGGCCGGCGCACCGACGAGGGGCTCGATCTCATCGCCCGGCTCTGGACCGAAGACTCGGTCGATTTCGACGGCGAGTTCTACCGCTACTCAGGCGCGCGGATCGAGCCCAAGCCGGTACAGAAGAACCTGCCGCTCTGGCTCGGCGGCTCCAGCAAGCCTGCGATCCGGCGCACGGCGCGGATCGGTACCGGTTGGCTGGCCGGTCTGGAGACGCCGGCGCAGGTAGCGCCCGCGATCGCCGGGATCAAAGAAGCGCTTAGAGAGACCGGGCGGCGCATCGATGCCGACCATTACGGCGCGAGCTTCCACTTTCGCTTCGGCGGTTGGGACGAGCCCCTGATGCAGCAGATGGCCGAGGTCTATGCGACGCGCTTCCAACGCGATCCGAAGGGCGGCATCGTCGCCGGCGACGCTGCCGACGTCATGCTGCGGATCGAAGAGTTCGTCGCGGCCGGTGTGTCGAAGTTCGTGCTGTGGCCGATCGGCGACGACGACGAAGACATCCTCGGCCAGACGCGCCGCCTGATCGAAGAGGTGCAGCCGGCGGTCGAGGCCCTGAACCGTCGGGTCGACGCCGCATGACGAAGGTGTGACGCCCGCATGACTCCGCTCGCTATCGACCAGGCGGTCGCGCTTTACGTTGCCGCGCGGCATCGCCGGCAGCGCATCGCCGTGTTGCCTGAGGACTGCCGGCCGGCCTCCCTCGACGAGGCCTATGCGGTCCAGGCCGCGCTCAGCGAACGGCTAGCGGAGACGCACGGCGCCGTCTGCGGCCGCAAGATCGGCTGCACCACGCCGGTGATGCAGCGCTATCTGGAGATCGCGCATCCCTGCGCCGGCGCGCTCTACGAGCACCGGACCTTGAGCGCCCCCGCGACCGTGCCTTATGCCGACCATTGGCGACCGGGCGTGGAGTGCGAGATCGCGGTGCGGCTCGGGCGGCCGCTACCGGCCGACGCTTCCCCCTTCGACCGTGCCGCCGTGGCGGACGCGGTGGAGGCCTGCATGGCGGCCATCGAAATCGTGGACGACCGCTACGACGATTTTCGGGCCCTCGATACGCCGACGCTCATCGCCGACGACTTCTTCAGTGCCGGCGCCGTGCTCGGCCCGCCCGTGACCGCGTGGCGGGAGGTCGACCTTGCAGCGGCCGGGGGCGCGATGGCGATCAACGGCAAGAACGTGGGCGCTGGCACCGGGGCCGACGTCATGGGCCATCCCTTCGAGGCGTTGACCTGGCTCGCGAACCACGCGGCCCAGAGCGGCCAGCCGCTGCGGGCCGGCGACGTGGTGCTGACCGGCAGCGTGGTCGAGACCAAGTGGGTGGAGCCCGGCGATACGGTCCACGTCGCAATCGAGGGCCTGGGGGAGGCCAGCGTCACGTTTAAGCGATAAGGACCGGTGGCGCGTTGACAGGGGCGGTGCGAAGGTCCTGAATCGCCCGACCGCCACAACGGCCTGCCAGACGAGGCCGGGCAAGAGAGGACGAATCCCATGATCAAGCTGCCGCTGACCGCCGGCGTCGCCGCCGCGGCGCTCTTGGTTGCGACCACCGCCTTCGCCGAGGAGGAGGCGGTCGTCAACGTCTACAACTGGTCGGACTACATCGACGAGGAAATCCTGACCGAGTTCGAGGCCGAGACCGGGATCAAGGTCGTCTACGACGTCTTCGATTCCAACAACATCCTCGAGACCAAGCTGCTCACCGGCAGCACAGGCTACGACGTGGTGGTGCCGAGCGGGACCTTCCTCGCACGCCAGATCCAGGCGGGCATCTTCCAGCCGCTCGACAAGGGCCAGCTCGCCAACATCGGCAACCTGGACGAGACCATCATGTCGGTCGTGAGCCAGTGGGACCCGGGCAACCAGTACGCCATCAATTACATGTGGGGCACCACGGGCTTCGGCTACAACATCGACAAGATCGCCGAGCGCGACGCGGAGGCGCCCACCGGCTCCTGGGGCATGCTCTTCGACCCCGACGTGGTCGCGAAGTTCGCCGATTGCGGCGTCTACATGATGGACGAGCCGGACGAGGTGGTCCCAGCCGTGCTCAACTATATCGGTGAGGACCCCAACAGCCACGACACCGACGTGATCGCCAAGGTCGAGCCGGTGATGCTGGCGATCCGGCCGCACATCAGGCGCTTCCACAACTCGGCCCAGATCAACGACCTCGCCAACGGCGACATCTGCCTCACCATGGGCTGGTCCGGCGACATGCTGCAGGCCCGCGACCGCGCCTGGGAGGCCGAGAACAACGTCGAGATCGCCTACGTGATCCCGGACGAGGGCGCGCTGTCGTGGTTCGACATGATGGCGATCCCGGCGGACGCGCCGCATCCCGGCAACGCGCACACGTTCCTCGACTACATCCTGCGGCCCGAGGTGATCGCGAAGGCGTCCAACTACGTCTACTACGCCAACGGGAATGCCGCCTCGACGCCGCTGCTGGATGCGGAGATCACCGAGGACCCCGGCATCTACCCGACCGAGGAGGCGCGGAAGGGGCTCTACGTGACCAACCCCTATCCGCCCAAGGTGCAGCGCTTCATCACCCGGATGTGGACCCGCATCAAGGGCGCCGAATAGGCACGACACTTACTCGGCACGGGCGCGCGCGGGCGCGGCGCTCGTGAACGAGAGGCCGCAGGACGCCGGGGGAGAGGCTCCGCCTGCCCCCGGCAACGGCGGTGCCTTCCTTCGGATCGAGGGCGTCAGCAAGAGCTTCGGTCCCGTCACCGCCGTCGACAACGTCTCGCTCGACATCGCGCGGGGGGAGTTCTTCGCCCTGCTGGGCCCTTCGGGCTGCGGCAAGACCACGCTGCTCCGCATGCTCGCGGGGTTCGAGACCCCGGGCGCGGGCGCGCTGCTGCTCGACGGCGCGGACCTTGCGGCGCTGCCGCCCTACCGGCGGCCGGTCAACATGATGTTCCAGTCCTACGCGCTCTTTCCCCACATGAGCGTCGCCGGCAACGTCGCCTTCGGCTTGCGCCAAGACCGGGTGCCGCGGGCCGAGATCGCGACGCGGGTGGCCGAGGCGCTGGCGCTGGTGGAGCTCTCGCCGCTCGCCCGGCGCAAGCCGCACCAGCTCTCGGGCGGGCAACGCCAGCGGGTGGCTCTCGCCCGCAGCCTGGTCAAGCGGCCCAAGCTGCTGCTGCTCGACGAGCCGCTCGCCGCGCTCGACAAGAAGCTCCGCGAGCAGACCCAGTTCGAGCTGATGGCGATCCAGCAGCGGGTCGGCATCACCTTCGTGATCGTGACCCACGATCAGGACGAGGCGATGACCGTCGCCGACCGCATCGCGGTGATGGAGGAGGGCCGCATCGCCCAGGTGGATACGCCGTCGGCGATCTATGAGGCGCCGCGCTCGCGCTACGTGGCCGAGTTCATCGGCGACGTGAACATCTTCGAAGGGCGCGCCTGCGCCGTGAACGGCAACGATCTCGCGGTCGAAATCGCGGACGCGCCGGATGGCCTCGCAGCACCCGCGCGCGTCGACGGCCCCGCCGCCGGCGATACCGTGCTGCTCGCGGTGCGGCCCGAGAAAATCGAGATCGCACCCCAAGCACCGCCGCCCGGCACCGCGAACGCGATGGCGGGCGAGGTGACCGAGATCGCCTACCTCGGCAGCGTCTCCACCTACCGGGTGCGCCTCGACAGCGGCAAGACGGTGGTCTCGACCCAGACCAACCGCCTCAGCCACGGCGGTGCTGCCATCGACCGGGGCGCACGGGTGCATCTCTCCTGGCCGGTCGAGGCGAGCATTCTGCTCCGCTCATGAGC
The DNA here is from genome assembly GCA_022826345.1 of Alphaproteobacteria bacterium. The sequence goes on along the minus strand of JAJDVB010000167.1, from coordinate 48,313 downwards.
GTGAGAGCCGGGCGCGAACGCCGGGAGCGGACGCGCGCACGGGGGCTGCTCGGGCGCGGCTCGGTGATCGCGAGCCCCTATTTGTGGCTGCTCTTCTTCTTCCTCGTCCCCTTCGCGATCGTGCTCAAGATCAGCGTGGCCGAGGTCCAGCTCGCGATTCCGCCCTACACGCCGCTCTTCGCCTGGCCCGAGGGCGGCTCCTTCGAGCTCTTCGCCGTCGGCGACAACTACCGGCTGCTGATCGAGGACAGCCTCTACATCCGCGCCTACGCCAACAGCCTCAAGATCGCGGCGATCTCGACCGCGATTGCGCTGGTGGTGGGCTTCCCCATCGCCTACGCCATGGCCCGCGCGCCCCGCGCCTGGCAGGCGAGCCTGGTGATGATGGTAATCCTGCCCTTCTGGACCTCGTTCCTGATCCGGGTCTACGCCTGGATCGGCATCCTCAAGAACGAGGGGATGCTCAACGGGGTGCTCCGCTGGATCGGCGTGATCGACGAGCCGCTGATCATCCTCAACACCGACATCGCGGTCTACATCGGCATCGTCTACTCGTACCTGCCGTTCATGGTCCTGCCGCTCTACGCCAACCTGGTGCGGATGGACCGCTCGCTGCTGGAAGCCGCTGCCGACCTCGGCTGCCGGCCGGCCGGCGCGTTCTGGAAGATCACCGTGCCGCTGGCCCGGCCCGGCATCGTTGCCGGCTGCTTCCTGGTGTTTATCCCGGCGGTGGGCGAGTTCGTGATCCCCGACCTGCTTGGCGGCTCCGGCACGCTGATGATCGGGCGCATACTCTGGACCGAGTTCTTCAGCAACCGCGACTGGCCGGTGGCATCGGCGGTCGCCGTGATCCTGCTGCTGGTGTTGATCGTGCCCATCGTGCTGTTCCAGCGCCACCAGCAGGCCCAGCGGGAGCGGGAGGCGGGGACCTGATGCGGCGGGGGCTCAGCGGGATCAACCTGGCGGCGCTCACTCTGGGCTTCGCCTTCCTCTACATCCCGATCCTTCTGCTCATCATCTATTCCTTCAATGAATCGAAGCTCGTGACCGTTTGGGCCGGGTTCTCCACCAAGTGGTACGTCGCGGTGGTGGAGAACAAGCTTCTGCTCGACGCCGCCTGGATGACGCTGAAGGTCGCCTTCGTCTCGTCCACCATGGCGCTGGTGCTCGGCACCCTCGCGGGGCTGGCGCTGGCCCGGCTCGGGCGCTTTCCCGGCCGCACGCTGTTCTCGGGCATGGTCTACGCGCCGCTGGTCATGCCCGAGGTCATCACCGGCCTCTCCATGCTGCTGCTCTTCGTCGCACTCTCCTGGGCGCGCGGCTACTGGACCGTGACGGTGGCCCATATCACCTTCTCGATGGCTTACGTGGCGGTGGTGGTGCAGTCCCGCCTGCTCACCATGGACCGCTCGCTGGAGGAAGCGGCGATGGACCTCGGTGCGCCACCGGTCAAGACCTTCTTCGCGGTCACGCTGCCGATCATCAGCCCGGCGCTGGTCGCGGGCTGGCTTCTGGCGTTCACGCTCTCGCTCGACGATCTCGTGATCGCGTCGTTCACCAGCGGCCCCGGCTCGACCACGCTGCCGATGAAGATTTATTCCCAGGTGCGCCTGGGCGTGACGCCGGAGATCAACGCGGTCTCCACGGTGCTGGTGGGGATCGTCGCCACCGGCGTGATCGCCGCCAGCCTCATCAATAAGCGCGCCATGGTCATCCGCGAGCGAGAAGCGCAGGCGGCAGGGCCGTAGCGCCCTCCCTCACAGCCGGTCGCGGAGTGCGCCGTAGGTGAGCGCGAGCGCGAGCGTCGGCCAGCGCAGGAACCGGCCACCGGGGAAGGGCGGCTGCGGCAGCCGCGCGAAGATGTCGAAGCGCTCCAGCGTGCCTGAGATCGCCTCGGCGATGAGCGCGCCGCCCAGCGTCGCCAGCGCCACGCCGTGGCCGGAGTAGCCCTGGCCGTAGTAGAGCCCGCCTTCGAGCCGGCCGATGCTCGGCATCCGGGTGCGCGTGATGGCAAGCGTCCCGCCCCAGGCATGGTCGACATGCACATCGGCGAGCTGCGGGAAGATGCGCAGCATGCAGCGCCGAACGAGTGGGCCAGGATCGGCAGGAAGGCGGCTGCTGGTGGTCTCGCCGCCGCCGAAGAGGAGCCGCCCGTCGTGCGAAAGGCGAAAGTAGTTCACCACGAAGCGGGTATCGACGACAGCGACATCGTTAGGGATCAGCGCCCAGGCGCGCGCCTCGCCGAGAGGCTCCGTCGCCAGGATGAAGTTGTGGATCGGCATGACGCGCTTGCCGCAGCCGGGGTCCAGCGCGTCGAGATAGCCGTTGCAGGCGAGCACGACCGCGTCCGCCGTAACCGTGTGCGGCCCGGCCGAGACCGTGCAGGGCGCGCCGGACGCAAGCCCGGTGACGGGCGTCCTCTCACGGATATCGACGCCCGCTTCCGCCGCCGCCTGAGCGAGGCCGCGCGCATAATCGAGCGGGTGCAGGTGACCCGCGCCCCGATCCATAAGGCCACCGTAAAAATCCTCTGACGCCACCTCGGCGCGCAGCGCAGCACGGTCCAGCGCCTCGATCTGCTCGTACCCGTAGCGGGCGCGAAGATGGTCCGCCTCGCGGACCAGCGCGCGGGCGTGGCGCGGGCGGTGGGCTGCGATGGCGATGCCGGGCTTGAGGTCGCAGTTAATTCCGTGCCGAGCGATCCGATCGCGTACGAGCACCTTCGCCTCCTCGGCCATGGACCAGAGGAGCTGCGCGTGTTCTTGGCCAAGCTCCCGCTCCAGGGTGGGCTGATCCCGTCGGTGCCCGCTGCCGAGCTGCCCGCCGTTGCGGCCCGATGCGCCGTTGCCGATGCGCCGCGCTTCGAGCAGGACCATGCGATAGCCGCGCTCGGCGAGGTGGAGCGCGCAGGAGAGCCCGGTATAGCCGCCCCCGATGACGCAGACGTCGGCGCGCACGTCCGCATCGAGCGCGGGCCAAGTGGGGTGCGTTCTTGCGCTCGCCTCGTACCAGGTGGGTGCGGCGCCGTCGTGCTGGGCGTAGCGCTCGGCGCGGGCCGCCGCGCCCATCACACGGCCAGCAGAAGGAACTTGCGCTCCCAGGAGCTTACGACGCGCAGGTAGGCGTCGTATTCGGCGCGCACCACCTCGGTGAGGCCCTTGACGAAACTATCCCCGAACATGGCGCACGCCTCGTCCGAGGACTCGAACTGCACGAGCGCGGTCCTGAGATCGAGCGGCAAGGTCTCGAACGCGCCGGTCTCTTCACCCTCCACCGGCGGTGAGGGCTCCAGCGCCTGCGTCATGCCGAGATAGCCGGCGGCCAGCGTGGCCGCGATGGCGAGGTAGGGATTGGTGTCCGAGCCCGGCAGGCGGTTCTCGACCCGGCGGTTCTGGGGCGGCGCGTCCGGCACGCGCAGCCCCGCGATGCGGTTGTCGTAGCCCCAGCCGACGTTGAACGGCTTGCTCGCGCCGAACCGGAGCCGGCGATAGGAGTTGACGTTGGGCGCCATGAGTGGCGTGAAGACCGGCAAGAAGCGCTGCAGGCCGCCGAGATAGTGGCGGAAGGCTGCCGACTCGGCCCCGTCCTCGTCGGAGAAGAGTGGCCGGCGGTCTGCGCCCTCGTAGACCGACTGGTGCACGTGCATGGCGCTGCCGGGCTCGCTCTGCATCGGCTTCGCCATGAAGGTCGCGTAGAAGCCGTGGCGTTGGGCGGTCTGGCGCACCGTGCGCTTGAAGACGAACACCTGGTCGGCAAGCCGCAGCGCCTCGCCGTGACGGAAGTTGATCTCCACCTGCCCGGCCCCGCTCTCGTGATTCAGCGTGTCAATGTCGAGCCCTTGGGCCTCGCAGTAGTCATAGAGGTCCACGAAGAAGGGATCGAACTCGTTGACCGCGTCGATGCCGAACTCCTGGCGCCCTGCCTCGCGCCGGCCGGAGGCGCCGATGGGCGGCTTGAGCGGCTGGTCCGGGTCGGTGTTCTTCTCCACCAGGTAGAACTCGATTTCCGGCGCGATCACAGGGTGCCAGCCGCGCTCGGCGAAGCGCTCCAGCAGGCTCACAAGCACGCGGCGGGAGTAAAAGGGCGAATGCCCACCGTTGCGCAGCACGCAATCGGCGATCACCTGCGCGGTGGGCTCGTCGTACCAGGGCACGAGCGTGAGCGTCGCGGAGTCCGGCTCCAGCACGAAGTCGCCGTCGCTCACGTCGATGGAGACGGCGCCGGGCGGCGGAAAGTCGCCGGTGAGCGTATGGACGAGCACGTTCTTGGGCAGCCGGTGCTGGCCGCCGGCGAGTCCCTCGATGAACTTGTCCGTGGGCAGAATCTTGCCGCGCGGCACGCCCGCAAGGTCGGGCACGATGCACTCGACCTCGACGATGTTCCGCTCTCTGAGCCAGGCCTCGATCGCCCGGTGACCGTCGGTCATGAGTCCTCTCCGCGCCTCATATTGGGTCGCGCGGGGCCCAATTCTACCGCTCGCCGCGGTTGCCGAAGAGCATGGTCACGTTGATGCGCCGGTTCTCGTAGCCGGGGCGGAAGTCGAGATCGTCGGTGCGGTGAAAGAGGTCGGAGTCGAAGATCACCACGCGGTTTTGCCGGTAGGGCACCGTCACCGACTCGTCGCCGGCTTCCTCCAGGAACTGTGCCATGCGGGCGCTGTCGGCGTTGTAAGTGCGGAAGGCCCAGTCCGATGGCGCGTGGGCCTTGTGGACCACCAGCCCGCCGGAGGCTGGATCGCGGTTGGCCTCATCGGGTGTCACCCAGAAGTTGACGTTGACCGCCGCGAAGTCGGCGTGAGTGGCGATCCCCTGCAGTCGGGAATCGTACTTGTAGGCCCAGAGCTGCTCCAGCCGGTGAGGTCCGAAGATGCCGGGGAGGCTCGCGCGCAACTCATCCGCGATCTGGAGCGCGAGCGCTGTGCCGAAGCCGTCCACCAGATACGCGCCGAGGTAGCCGCGCTTCACCTGGTACCAGACCGTGGCATCCAGGCAGAAGCGCCACAGCCGCTCCAGCGCATCCGCGGTCAGGAAGTCGTCGACGACCACGAGATTGGGCGCGCTCTCGCGATAGGTGCGTTCGATCTCGTCCGTATCCAGGTCCGGGCTTACCGCGCCGTCGGACGCGGCCGGGGCCTCCGGGAAGTGCAGCGGGCGGTTGTAGGCGGGTGCGATGCGCCGCCACTCCCGCTCGTCGAGGTCGATCGGTTCGTCCGGCGGCGCATCGGGAGGCAATGCGGCGAGCACCTGCTCGTAGATGTCGGCGATCCTGTCGAACGACGGATCGATGCGACCGTCGCTACAGAGCCGGCGAATCTGCTCGGCATCGTGCTGAAGCTTGAACGGAGCAACTGGGACTGCTGGCCGTTCGTCCCTCTGGGTCAGCAGGGCAGGTGTCAGCGGCGGGCCGTGGCGGCGCTCGGCCGCGCGGCCGAAGCAGGCGAGCGCCGCGTCGGTATCGCCACGAGCCACGTGGACCATGCCGAGGTTGGCGCGGTAGGTCGCGTTGTCCGGCTTCAGCTCCAGGGCGCGCTCCAGGCTCGCGGCCGCCTCGTTTTCGCGGCCCAGGCGCTTGAGGGCATTGCCGAGATTGGCATGCGCCGCCGCGTACTCGACGTCGAGGGCGATGGCTTCGCGATAGGCGGCCTCCGCCTCCCCCACGCGGTGGAGGTCCTGCAGCACGTTGCCGAGATTAGCATGGGCCGCCGCCAGCCGCGGGTCGAGGTCGATCGCGCGACGGAGGCTGGACTCGGCCTCCTCTAGCGCGCCGACTTCCTGCAATGCGTTGCCGAGGTCGGAATGCGCGCTCGCCGCGCCCTCATTGAGCGCAACCGCATGCCGCAGCGCAGCTACCGCATCCTCCGCGCGGCCGATCTCCAGCAGCGCGAGGCCCAGCTCCGATCGCGCCGACCGGTGATCGGGGCGGATCGCGAGCGCCTTCTCGAACCACTCGACTGCGTCGGCTGGGCGGCCCGCTGCGCGTAGCGCATGACCGAAGTTGTAGCGGATGTCGGCGTTGCTCTTGTCGAAGGCGGCGGCGCGGCGGTAGTGCGCCTCGGCCTCGTCGAAGCGGCCCAGGCCGTTGAAGACGTTGGCGAGATCGTTCAGAAAGCCGGCGTTGCGAGGCGCCCGGCGTGCGGCCTTCGTCAGCAGCGGCAGCGCCTCCTCGAGCCGACCCGCCTGGGCATGGAGCACGCCGAAGAGATGCAGCGCGTCCGCATGGCCGGGACTCTGGCGCAGGACCCGCTGGTAGAGCGCCGCCGCGGCCTCGGCGCGGCCCGCCCGATGATGGGCGAGCGCGGCGCGAAGCATGTCGTCGACCAGGCCGCCGGCGGCCTGCCCCGTGGCTCGTCGTCGCTCGCGCCGCGCCATCACACCTTCATCGGAGTTGGAATATCCAAGCCCGTCGCCGGGCGAACGCTTATCCCGCCGCGTTCAGAGCGAGCCCGGATTCGGCGTCGAAGAGCGTGATGCGGTTCGCGCGGAGAGCCAGACCCACCCGAGCGCCGATCGAGACCGGCTCGTGCACGTCCATGCTCGCCGCCACGTACTCGCGGTTGACCAACAGGCCGTCGGCACCGTCGAGTGAGATGAAGGCGATGATGACGCCGCCGTAAGACTCCGTGAACTCGATGGTCCCGTCGATAAGTCCTTCCCCCGGCGGATGCAGGATCACGTCCTCGGGCCGGATGCCGAGGACGATAGATCCGCTGCCCTCGGCGCCGGCGCCCTCTAGCGCGCGACCGGCGACCGTGACCCTGCCCTCGCTGAGCGCGCCCTCCAGGAAGTTGATGCCGGGGCTGCCGATGAAGTCGGCGACGAACATGTTGGCCGGGCGCTCGTAGATCGTGACCGGATCGGCTACCTGCTGGACCTCGCCCTTGTTGAGCACGGCCACGCGGTCGGAGAGAATCAGTGCCTCTGCCTGGTCGTGAGTCACGTAGATCGTCGTCACCTTGTAGGCCTGGTGGAGGCGCTTGAGCTCGGTCCGCATGTGCTCGCGCAGCTTGAGGTCGAGATTGGAGAGCGGCTCGTCCATCAGGTAGCAGGCGGGGCTGCGGACCATGGCGCGGCCGAGGGCGACACGCTGGCGCTCACCGCCCGAGAGCTTGGCGGGCTTGCGTTCGAGCAGCGTCTCGATATTGAGCAGCTGCGCCGTCTCGCGTGCTTTCTGTACCGCTTCGGCCTTGGACATGCCGGCGACCGTGAGGCCAAGCGTCATGTTCTGCAGTGCGGTCATGTGCGGATAGAGCGCGTAAGTCTGGAAGACCATCGCGACGTCCCGGTCTCCCGGATTGACGTTGGTGACGTCCCGTTCGCCGATCGCGATGGTGCCTTCGGTCGGCTCCTCCAGACCCGCGATCAGGCGGAGCGTCGTGGTCTTGCCGCATCCGGACGGCCCGAGCAGGGTCAGGAACTCGCCCTTGGCAATGTCGAGGTCGATCCCCTTGACGGCCTCGGTGCCGTCGCGAAAACGCTTTACCAATCCCCTGAGCGTGACGTTCATGGCGGCCCTATTTCACCGCGCCGAGCGCGAGGCCGCGCGCGATGTGTCGCTGGAGGAGGAATACGACGGCGATCATGGGCAATAGCTGTATCACCGCGCCGGCGCTGAGCGAACCCCACAATACGTTGTAGAGGTCGATGGTCTTCTGCAGCGCGACCGGCATCGTGGTCGCCTTGTCGTAGGTGAGAAACAGCGCATAGAGATATTCGTTCCAACTGAAGACGAAGGTGAAGATGGCCGTGACCGCGATACCGGGTGCGGCCATCGGCAGAATTAATCGGAAGATGATCTGCAGCCAACTCAGGCCGTCAAGCCGCGCCGCCTCCTCCACCTCCTTCGGCAAATCGAGCAGGAATCCGCGCAGAATCCAGACCGCGAACGGCAGCCCGAAGGCGACATAGACGACGATGAGCACGATTTGCGTGTCGATCAAACCGAACCAGTTGGCCATCTTGAAGTAGGGCAGCACGACGACCACGCCCGGCATAAATCGCAATGAGAGTATGACAAGGGCCCAGGTATCGCCCCCCATGAGCCCCATCCGCGCAACCGCGTAGGCCGCGGGCAGCGCGAGAATCATCACGATCAGCGTCGAGACGCCGACCGTAACCAGGCTGTTCACGATCGCCCGGTCGAAGAGGAAGCGATCGAAGATTTCGACGTAGTGCTCGCCGGTCGGCTCGAACGAATAGAAGGTAGGCTCCGGGGCATTGATGACGTTGGTAGGCTTCACCGAGGTGAGCGCCACCCACAGCACCGGGATCAGCCAGACGACGACGACGAGCACCGCGAGGATATTGATCGCGCGCGTGTAGACCGACGTCATGGCGCATCGGCGGCGCGCGCCGCCTTCTCCGTTCGGTATAGCGTGTTGAGGAAGGCAAGCACGACGATGTTGATCAGGATCAGGATCAGGAACCCATAGGCCGCCATCAGGCCGAGGTGGCCCTGCTCGAATATGGTGTAGTCATAGACGCTGGCGAGCAGCGTCGACGATCCCGGCCCACCCTTGGTCATGATGAAGTTGAGATCGAAGATACGGATCGAATCCACGAGCCGGATCAGGATCACCACCATGATCACCGGGCGGATCAACGGAATCACGATGCGCGTGTAGAAGGTGACGCCGCGCACCCGGTCGAGCCGCGCGGCTTCCGTAATCTCCGGCGAGATGCTCTGCATGCCGGCGAGCAGGATCAGCGCGATGAAGGGCGTCCACTGCCAGCAGTCGACCAACATCAGCGTCATCAGCGCCGTATCCTTGTGCGAGAGCCAGGTCCACTTCTCAAGGCCGAAACCGGTGTTGAGGATCCAGTTGGCGAGGCCAGAGACGGGCTCGAAGATGAAGCGCCAGGTAAGCCCCATCGCGATGGGCGAGATGAACACCGGGATGATGATGAGCGTGCGCAGGAGGCCCGCGCCCCGCATCTTGCGGTCGAGCAGCACTGCGAGGAAGAAGCCGAGGACCATCTGAATCGAGACGACCACGACGGCCCATATCACCGTGAGCTCGATGCTGTTCCAGAAGCGGCGGTCCTCGAACAGATCGTTGTAGTTGCGCCAGCCGACGAAGCGCGCCACGTCCGGGTTGTAGAGCGGGTCGACCTTGAAGGAGAGCGTGCCGGAGAAGATCAGCGGAAAGATTGCGAGCGCCAGCAGAACGATCACGCAAGGCGCGAGCAGCAGGTAGGCCGTGCGCCGCTGCTGGCGTGCCACGGCGCCCGGCCGTTGGGGCCGAGGCGGCCCGGCCGCACGCGACGGCCGGGCCTCGACGGTAAGAGCAGTCACGCCCGAGGCTCCGAGGAGCCCCTGGCCCTACACGCTGCGGCTAAACGTAGCCGCTGTCCTCCATGATGCGCTGGATCCGCTTCTCCATAGCGGCGAGCGCATCCTCGATGCTCTGCTCCTCGTTGACCGCGTCGGCGACTTCTTCGCCCATGGCGCCCATGATGGGATATGCCTCCGGGATCACCGGCGCGTTCACGACGCAGACCGGATAGGCCTTCATCAGGCCGACAAAGAAGGGCTTGCGGTCGGACCAGCGGCTGAGCGTCGACCGCCGCGAGAGCTGGCCGCCGGCGCCCACGATCGCATCGGCGATCAAGGGGCTGCCGTCCAGGTCCTCGCGGTCGCCCGAGTTGAGGAACTTGATCCAGGCGAACGCGGTCTCCCGATTGCCACCCCAGGTCGGCATGAACTGGCCGAAGCCGCCGGTAAGCGCGCGGTGCCCGCCCTTGGGCCCGGTGCCTCTCGGCGAGAGGTCCATGTGCCAGTGCTCGTGCAGGTCGGTGTAGGTCGGATCGTTGAGCACCGCCGTGCCCCAGGTAAGCGGGCTGTAGAGCGCCGTGCCCTGGGCGAACACCAGGTTGACCTCGTCCTCGCCGGCGTTGGCGGAGACCGGGTGGGCGTACTTCTGGAGATCGACCAGCACCTTGAGCGCCTGGTAGCCCTCTTCGGTGTTGATCGCCACCGTCCAGTCCTGGTTGACCTCGTCGACGAAGACGTCGCCGCCCATGCTGCGGAGCGAGCCGTAGTACTGGTAGCCAGCCCAGAAGTTGCGCGCCATCGCCGCGCAATAGGCGTAGCGCTCGTTGGCCGGGTCGTGGATCTCCTTGCAGGCGTCGATCACGTCGTCCCAGGTCTCCGGCACAGGTATGCCCGCCCCCTCGAAGACGTCCTTGCGATAGAAGGTCATCATCGCGTTGCCGTCCGGCGCCAGCGCTGCGATGTAGCCTGGCGGTGCCGGCCCCTTGGGCAGGTTCCACATGTGCCGATAGGCTTCCGGCACGTCTTCCTTGTAGTCCGCGAGCCACTCCGGGAACGGCTCCAGATAGGGGCCGAGGTCCGTGAGCGCGCCCATGGCGTCGAGCGAAGCGAACTGGGCGTGGTCCTGAGTGACGACGTCGAAGGCGTCGCTCTTGGACCGCATGTAGGTGTTGATCTGGGTAAGCGCCTCGCTCATCGGCTTCGACACGACCTCCAGCTCGACGTTCGGGAACACCTTATCGAAGAGCGGCTTGACCGCCCTCAAGGAGTTCGCGAGCCGTTTGCCGGACGACGCGAAGTGAACGATTGTGCCGCCGACGTCGGCGTGCACCTCCTTCGGCACAAACTGCGACGCCAGCGTCGCGCCGAGCGCCGTCGCGGCTGAAGCCTTGAGCACCTGGCGGCGGGTCAGCTCCCGCTCGCGGAAGTGCTTGATGCGCTTCATCGCGCTGTCGTAGGCCCTGCTATCGTGGTCTGAATTCCGCATATGCGCCTCCCTTAGCGTGTCTGCGTCAGGCAGATGGAAGCCTCCCCATCCGCAAAAACGCTAGCACGGATGACTCACCACGGTCACGGCCCGCGTTCCTACCCATGCGCGTCTGTCCTTTCCGCACGCGGCGTGTAGACTGCGCGCCGGCACGCACCTTCACGATTCGGGAGCAAGGCCTTGTTCAAATCCAAATTGCGGCGGCTCTCGGTCTTTCTCGCGCTTGCCGTCGCGGCGGGGAGCATGATGACTGACCAGACCGAGACCCAAGCCGACGAAGGCGCAAGCCCGCTCGTCACTTTCGAGACCACACACGGCTCGTTCGCCGTCGCGCTGGAGCCCGATGCCGCACCCAAGACGGTCGAGAACTTCCTCGCCTACGTGCGAGACGGGCACTACGACGGAACCATCTTCCACCGCATCATCGCGGGCTTCATGATCCAGGGCGGCGGCTACGACGAGCGTTACCAGCAGCTGCCGACCCGCGCGCCGATCGAGAACGAGGCGCCCGGCGCGCCGGGCAACGACCGGGGAACGATCGCCATGGCGCGCACGGCCGATCCCCATTCCGCCACGGCACAGTTCTTCATCAACGTGGTCGACAACGACTTCCTCAACCATCGCGGCAAGAACCCGCAAGGCTGGGGCTACGCCGCGTTTGGCCGCGTGGTCGACGGCATGGAGACGGTGGACCGCATCGCCGCGCTGCAGACCGGACCCGGCGGCCCGTTCCCGAGCGACGTGCCGAAAGAGGCCGTGGTCATCGAGAAAGTGACAGCGAGCTCCGGCTCCTGACCGCCAAGCGCTGAATCTCCGCGGGCGGTGCTGGCGATGCAGGCCGACCATCAGGCGGACTACATCGTCGTCGGCGCCGGCTCGGCCGGGAGCGTCGTCGCCGCGCGGCTATCGGAGGACAGGCGGAGGCAGGTGCTGCTGTTGGAAGCCGGCGGTTCGGATCGCCGCCTCGCCATCCTCATGCCGGCAGCGACCATGCTGCTCGCGATTACCAACCCGCGTTACGACTGGCGCTTCATGGCGGAGCCTGACCCCACCCGCGACGGGCGCGAGGACTTCATGCCGCGCGGCAAGGTGCTGGGCGGCACCAGCTCGATCAACGCCACCTCGTTCATTCGAGGCGCGCCGGAGGATTACAACGGCTGGGCATCACTCGGCTGTCGAGGCTGGGACTTCGAGACGGTGCTGCCCTACTTCCGCCGGCTGGAGGATTACGAGGGCGGCGCCAACGAGTACCGGGGCACCGGCGGCCCGCTTTCGGTCTCCCACATTCGCTCGGTGCATCCGCTTTCTCGTGCCTTGATCGAGAGCTGCGTCAAGGCCGGCATGACGTTCCGGGAGGACATCAACCTGCCGCCACAGATGGGCGTGGGCTACATGCAGGCCAGCCAGCGAAAAGGCTGGCGGCACAGCGCGTCTCGCGCCTATCTCTGGCCGGCCAAGGGCCGCGCCAATCTGCGCATCGTGACCCACGCGCAGGCGCTGGGCCTCACGTTCGAGGGCACCCGCGCCACCGGCGTCGAGTATCTGCGCCGGGGCAAGCGCAGGCGCGCAACCGCCGCCAAAGCAGTCGTCCTTTGCGCGGGCAGCTTCGGCTCGCCGCAGCTCCTGATGCTCTCCGGCGTCGGGCCCGCGGCGCACCTGCGCGAGCACGGCATCGAGGTGCGTCACGATCTGCCTGGCGTCGGCGAAAACATGCAGGACCATGCCGGGATCAGCCAGACCATGTGGGTCAATCACACGACCTACAACGTGCAGACGGGGCCGCTTAGCGCGCTCTTCTACGGCGCCCAGTGGCTGCTGACCGGCACCGGGCCCGGATCGACGCCGATCGCCCAGGTCTGCGGCTACAGACGCTGCGACCCGAGCAAATCACGCAGCCACGTACAATATCTCTTCTCGCCGGCCGGCTACGATCTGACCGAAGACGGGCCGGAGGTCTTCGAAAAACCCGCGATCACGGGTCTCACCAACCTGCACCGGCCTTATTCGGCCGGAACCGTGCGCCTCGCCTCCGCCGATCCGCTCAAGCAGCCCGCGATTCAGCCCAACCTCTTCGCTGACGAGCGAGACATCGAGACCCTGATTCTGGGCTCCCGCTTCTTCCGCACGGTGCTGGAGAGCGAACCCATCGCGGGCTACATCGTGGGCGAGCACCTGCCCGGCAAGGACGTGCAGAGCGACGACGAGTGGACCGACTACATCCGCGCACACGCCATAGGCGTCTATCACCCCGCCGGCACCTGCAAGATGGGGCACGACCCCATGGCGGTGGTGGACGACGGCCTCAAGGTGCACGGGCTGGAGGGGCTCTACGTCGCCGACGCCTCGATCATGCCCACGGTCGTCAGTGCCAACCTCAACGCCACCTGCATTATGATCGGCGAGCGCGCGGCGGAGATGGTCCGCGCCGCTACGTGATTGTCGCCGCCCGCAAGAACTTCCAGGGAGGACCCCCATGCCCTTCACCCTCGCCGCCACGCTCAGAATCAAGAAGAAGCACGTCGCCGAGTTCACCCGGCTGGTAAAGCGCCACGCCAACAACACCGTCACCAAGGAACCGGGCTGCATCAGCTTCGAGGTCAGCGTCGACCGCGACGACCCGCGTCGCTTCATCTTCTACGAGGTCTATGTCGAGGAGGCCGATTTCGATGCCCATTGCGAAACGCCCTGGCTCAAGCGCCAGATGGAGCGGACGGCCCACATGATTGACGGCGAGGTGGAGATGGTGGGCTTCGGCCACCGCATCGCCGCGCCCAACAAGTAGTACCGCGATACCCCGCCTACCGCCGGCCGCGAGGCGCCGGCTGGGCTTCACTCCTCTGCGGCGAACTCCATGATGACCTGGTCGGCGGCGAGACTGTCGCCGACCTTGGCCCGGACAGCGACGATGCGCCCGTCACGCGAGGCGCGGAGCACGTTCTCCATCTTCATGGCATCCACGATGGCGAGCGGCTGCCCGGCCTGTACCGTGTCGCCCTCTGAAGCTGGCAGCGCCACCACTAGCCCCGGCATGGGCGAGAGCAGGAAGCGTGAGAGATCGAGCGCCTCCTTCGCCGGCATGGTGGCAGCGAGTTCTGCGGCCCGCGGCGTGCGCACCCGGGCCGTAATCTCGCAACCCCGCCAGCGGAGCGTGAGCGCCGTGCCTCGCCGCTGAACCTGGATCGTAACGGGGGTACCGGCCACGGTGCCGCTGAAGAGGCTCTCATGGGGCTGCCATTCGCTCGCCACCGGTACCGTCTGCGCGCCATCGACGACCGCGATCCCATCCGCGCCTTCGTCGATCCGCACCTCGTGCCGGCTCGTCCCGAGGTCTACCACCCACGCGCCGGTGTGCCGCACCGGCGGCAGGCCCTCGATCTGGCCCGAAATGCGCCCGGCGCGGGCCGCGAGGCGAGCGTGCACCACCGCCGCGACCGGGACGAGCACGGCGCGCGCCTCGTCGGTGAGCGCTGCGGGGTCGAAGCGCTCGCCGAACTCCTCTTCGATGAAGGCGGTGGAAAGTCGCCCTTCGGCGAAGCGCGGACGGTCGAGCACGGCGTTGAGGAAGCCAGTGTTGTGGGCGACGCCGCTGATCTCGTAGCGATCCAGCGCATCCTGCATGGCGGCGATCGCCGCCGGCCGATCGGGGCCGTGGGTGACGAGCTTCGCGATCATGGGATCGTAGAACATTGAAATCTCGGAGCCCTCGTCGACTCCGGCATCGACGCGGCAGGTCTCGCTGGTCGCTGGCTCGCGATAGCGTGAGAGGCGCCCAATGGAGGGGACGAAGCCCCGCGCCGGGTCTTCGGCGTAGATGCGGCATTCCATCGCCCAGCCGTTTCGCCCGATATCCTCCTGGCCGAAGGCCAAAGGCTCGCCGGCGGCAATCCTGATTTGCTGCTCCACAAGGTCGATACCGGTGACCAGCTCGGTGATCGGATGCTCGACCTGGAGCCGCGTGTTCATCTCCAGGAAATAGAAGTTCCGCTGCTGGTCGGCGACGAATTCCACCGTGCCGGCGGAGCGGTAGCCCACGGCGGCGGCGAGCGCGCAGGCTTGGGCCCCCATTGCTGCCCGCGTCGCCTCGTCGAGCAGGGGGCTCGGCGCCTCCTCGATCACCTTCTGGTGGCGGCGCTGGATCGAGCATTCGCGCTCGCCCAGGTGGACGACCGTGCCGGCGCCATCGGCGAGCACTTGAATCTCGATATGGCGCGGGTCCTCGATGAAGCGCTCGACGAAGACACGCCCGTCGCCGAACGCCGACACGGCCTCGTTGATGGCGGACGACATGCCCTCGCGTAGACCGGACTCGTCCCAGACCAGTCGCATGCCCTTGCCGCCGCCGCCCGCCGACGCCTTGATCATCACCGGATAGCCTATCTCGCGCGCGGCAGCGATCGCTTCGTCGGCATCGTCGACCGCATCCTCCGTGCCGGGAATGGTCGCGACGCCGGCATCGTCGGCGATCCTGCGGGCGGCGAGTTTGTCCCCCATCGCCGCGATCGCGTCTGTCGGCGGGCCGATAAAGGTGATTCCCGCCTCGGCCAGCGCCTCGGCAAAGGCCGCGCTCTCAGAGAGGAAGCCGTAGCCGGGATGCACTGCCTCGGCGCCGGTCTCTGTGATCGCGGCCAGTAGGGCGTCGACGTTCAGATAGCTCTCGGCCGCGGTGGCGGGGCCGATGAGGACGGCCTCGTCCGCCATGCGCGTGTGTAGCGCGCCCTCGTCGGCCTCCGAATAGACCGCAACGGTGCCGATCCCCAACCGCCGCGCGGAGCGGATCACCCGACAGGCGATCTCGCCGCGATTCGCGATCAGGATCTTGGAGAACAACGCAGCCTCTCGTCCCCTACAACGGAATGTTCCCGTGCTTCTTCCACGGGTTCTCCAGCCGCTTGGTGCGCAGCGTCTCGAAGGCGCGCGCCACGCGGGTGCGGGTGTCCTGCGGGCGGATCACGTCGTCGATGAAACCGCGGCTCGCGGCGACGAAGGGGTTGGCGAAGGTGCGGCGATACTCTTCAGTCTTGGCGTCTACTGCGGCGGGGTCGTCCAACGATCCGCGGAAGATGATCTCCACCGCGCCCTTGGGTCCCATGACCGCGATCTCCGCCGTGGGCCACGCGTAGTTGAGATCACCGCGCAGGTGCTTCGACGCCATCACGTCGTAAGCGCCGCCATAGGCCTTACGCGTGATGACGGTGACCTTGGGCACCGTCGCCTCCGCGTAGGCGTAAAGCAGCTTCGAGCCGTGCGTGATGATGCCGCCGTATTCCTGGTCGGTGCCGGGCAGGAAGCCGGGCACGTCGACGAACGTGAGCAGCGGGATGTTGAAGCAGTCGCAGAACCGGACGAAGCGCCCCGCCTTGCGCGAGGATGAGATGTCAAGGCAGCCCGCCAGAACGGTCGGCTGGTTGGCGACGATGCCGATGGTGCTGCCCGCGATGCGGCCGAAGCCGGTAATGATGTTCTGCGCATACGCGGGCTTCAGCTCGAAGAAGTCGCCTTCGTCAACCACCTTCGCGATCAGTTCCTTCATGTCGTAGGGCTGGTTGGGATTGGCGGGCACCAGCCTGTCGAGGGAGGGTTCCACGCGGGTCACGGGGTCCGAGGTCGACCACGAGGGAGGCTGTTCGCGGTTGTTGGCGGGCAGGAAGTCGATGAAGCGCCGGGTTTCGGCCAGCGCCTCGACGTCGTTGTCGAAGGACTGGTCGGCGACGCCGGAGCGGCCGGTGTGAGTGCCCGCGCCGCCCAGTTCCTCGTGGGTCACCACCTCGTGAGTGACGGTCTTCACCACGTCCGGCCCGGTCACGAACATGTAGGCGCTGTCCGCAACCATGAAGATCGCATCCGTCATGGCGGGCGAATAGACCGCACCTCCGGCGCACGGCCCCATGATGACCGAGACTTGGGGTACCACGCCGGAGGCCAGCACATTGCGTTGGAACACCTCCGCGTAGCCCGCGAGCGAGGCCACGCCCTCGTGAATTCGCGCGCCGCCGGAATCGTTGAGTCCCACAACCGGCGCGCCCACCCGCATGGCGTGGTCCATGATCTTGCAGATTTTCTCCGCATGCGCCTCGCTGAGCGAGCCGCCGAAGACGGTGAAGTCCTGGCTGAAGACAAAGACCAGCCGCCCGTTGATTGTGCCGCGCCCGGTAACGACGCCATCGCCCGGCACACGCTGCTCGGCCATGCCGAAGTCCGAGCTGCGGTGCTCGACGAACATGTCGTATTCCTCGAACGAACCGTCGTCGAGAAGCAACTCCAGGCGCTCGCGGGCGGTGAGCTTGCCCTTCGCGTGCTGCCGCTCGATCCGCGCCGCGCCGCCGCCCAACCGGGCGCGCGCACGGCGCTCTTCAAGCGTGCGCAGGATGTCGTCCATCGCCTCCCTTCCCGGCGACGCTAGGAATTGCCCCGCCGCCGCTTGGTCTTAGCACGAATCGTCCTGGCCGGCGACCGGACCGCCCGCGCAAGCGGACGCCGAACCGGTCAGTTGCGCACGATGTTGTGCGCCGGGCCGTAGGGGAACCCGGTGATGTCCTCGGCGCCGTCCTCGGTCACCACCAGAATGTCGTGCTCGCGGTAGCCGCCGGCGCCGGGCTCGCCTTCAGGGATCATGATCATCGGCTCCATGGAGATCACCATGTTGGGCTCCAGCACGGTCGGCACGTCCTCGCGCAGCTCCAGTCCCGCCTCGCGGCCGTGATAGTGGCAGAGAACGCCGAAGCTGTGGCCGTAGCCGAAGGTGCGGTTCTGCAGCAGGCCGTGGCGCTCGTAGATCGTGTTGAGCTCGGCGGCAATATCGCAGCAGCGCACGCCGGGCTTGATCAGCGCGATCCCCGCCTCGTGCACCTCGACGTTGATGTTCCAGAGCCGCAGGTGTGCGTCCGAGCACTCCTCGGCGAAGAGCGTCCGCTCCAGCGCCGTGTAATAGCCCGCCGGCATGGGGAAACAGTTGAGGCTCAGGATGTCGCCGCGTTCGATCCGGCGTGAGGTCACGGGATTATGGGCGCCGTCGGTGTTGATGCCCGACTGGAACCAGGTCCAGGTGTCCATCAGTTCCACGTGAGGCTGATGTTGCCCGATTTCGCGCACCATGGCCTGGGTCGCGTGGAGCGCCACCTCGTATTCGGGCGCGCCGACGGCGATCGCCTCCACGCAGGCGGCACCACCAATGTCGGCGATGCGCGCGCTCTCGCGAATCCAGGCAATCTCCTCGTCAGACTTCACCATGCGCATGCGCATGGTGGGCTTGCTCACGTCGATCAGCTCCGCCGTGGGCAGAGCACCTTGCAGCTTGCGCAAGTTTTCGACGCTGATGTGGTCGAACTCGATGCCGACACGCCAGCCGTCCTGAATCAGTTGCTTCACGGCGACGAAGTAGTTGTCGCGGTGCCAGTCGGTATAGACGAGGTTGTCGCCGAAGGTGCGCCGCCAGGGCTGCCCGGCGTCGATATTGGCGGAGATCGTGGTCTGGCTCTCCTGCGTGACCACCAGACCGTAGTTTCGGCCGAAGGAGCAGTAGAGGAAGTCGCTGAAGTAGTTGATGTTGTGATATGAGGTGAACAGGCAGGCGTCGATTTGCTTTTCTGCCATATGGACGCGCAAGGCCGAGAGCCGGCGGTTCATCTCGTCAGCGGAGAATGTCGGCCTGACCTTCTCGCCGTTTTGGATCCTTTTTAGCTGCTCCATCGTCCTCACCTTGAACGTTGATAATGATCGTGCTGCGAGGCAGGCGACACCGTCAGTGTTGCGGCACGCGCTACGGCACACAGATCGTAATTCTCAATACGGGCAAAGGCGGCGCAACACCAGGCTGTGTCACCGTCGAACCGTGACTTGCGTGTCGGTGTGTGTCTATGCATGCCCGCGCAGATGGCGCCATCCGCCTAGCATACGACGCCGAAGCCGTACCGCCATTCTTCGCCGGAATACGAATTTTTCCTGAGAGTTGGTCAATCCAATTGGAGACTTTTACCAACAGAGATGATATAGTCGCGAGACGCGACCCGTAACTTACAACCACAGAAGGCAAGTCGATGGCTCAGAACTCTTCCTCCCGGATTGACGAGAGCGCCCTGACCAAGGGGCAGCGCCGCAAACTCAATGCGCTCAGAAAATCCGTCGGCGACGAGGTCGGGGAGCGCGCGTTTGCCGAATGGCTCGCGACACGACCGGTGGCAAAGTCCGACGAGAATGCGACGTTGATCGTCGATACGCTCTGGCCGCTCGTGCAACAGGGTAGGTTGGCAATCCCGAGGGGCGGCTATCTGCTCAGGCGTGGCCGCGGCCGGATCATCGTCGAGCCGGCCAAGCAGTAACCCGTCTATACAATAGTCAGTCTACGTAATATGGAGCGGTCCCGGGTCGCATGGGATCGTTCCTGACCTCATGAAATCGGCGTGTGCCGTGCGATAGCGCCGAGTGCCGATTGGTTCGGAATGCTGACAATTGTCGCGGCCTGTATCGCACAGATCATAAAATTGGTGAGAATTCCGGGCTAACCCTTTACGCTGATCTTGCAGAAGAACAGTCGCACGTCCTTCTTCGAACGCCCAAACGATAATTGAAATGGCGGATGCGTAAGCCGAAGATCGATCACGGCGTAACGGGATTACCGATCCTGCGATACCTGTAGCGGAAGTACCATTACTGCCCGGTGAGTTCGGCAGGTGCCGCGCACAGGCGGCGCGTTCAAATTTTCGTGATATAGAGACATCCATGTCAAAGATGTTGCCGATGGGTTCGCTCAATTGTCAGGGTTTGGGTGTTGCCCTTTGACTGATCGCGAAAAATACAGCGGGAACCTCAGGGTATGTCATCGCCCAGCGGCAGGACAATTACCCTAGCAGCCGCCTCGACTATTTGGACTACTTCCCAAAAACAGCGCCACGATGGAGAGTTGTCTTACGATAGGCCGAACATTGAGGGAGGACCACTACGATATCGATTGTGACATGAAGTAAGGGACTCATCGTTAGACAATCTGGTCACGTCCCTGTTTATGCGGGTGTCGTGCTGGTCGTTGAGCCGAAATGGGCGCCTCCTCGGAGCTGGCCCCTGGCGCCTTCGGACCCCAATAGGCACCCAAGAGGAGGTAAGGGCAATCATGATCGCCGCGGCATCGTTGGCGCTCTCGCCAGGTGCCGCGCTATTCTCTCGCGTACTCGATGGGGCCGCGAGACGCGTGTCAGCAGGGAGACCGCGTCCGCAAGGAGACAACGATGCTCTCGATTCAGAAGGCGATACGGTCCGTCGTCGTGGGCGCGATGCTCGCGCGGGAACGCTGGCAGAGCGGCGTCGTGTACAACCCGCTGTCGAGGCAGACCGCCCAAGACCCCTACCCCGTCTACGCGGCGCTCCGCGAACGCGACCCGGTGCACCGCAGCGCGTTGATGAACGCGTGGATGTTCACCCGGCACGCGGATATCGACACGATCCTTCGTGACCATCGGCGCTTCAGCAACGACCCGCGCAAAGGCTCTCTCTCTCGCCGGCAACGCGCTGGTCTACCAGCGGACGAGGAGTTCACAATGCTTTTCCTCGATCCGCCGGACCACAAGCGGCTCAGGGCGCTGGTCAACAGGGCCTTTACGCCCAAGGCGGTGAACGCGCTCGAGCCTCACATCCGCAGCTTGCTCGGCTCTCTGCTGGACGAGATCGACGACCCCGCCAGCTTCGACCTCATGCAGGCGGTGGCCCAGCCGCTGCCCGTGATCGTGATCGCCGAGATGCTCGGCGTGCCGCCGGAAGACCGTGCACAGTTCAAAATCTGGTCGGACCAGCGCGCACGCACCCTGGAGCCGTCGATCGATGCGCGAGAACGCGCGCTTGCCGAAGCGGCCAACAAGTCGCTCAACAATTATTTCCGGCCGATTATCGAGGAACGGCGCGCGGCACCCCAGGACGACATCGTGAGCGCGCTCGCGCAGGCGGAAGAGGAAGGCGACCGCCTCACCGAGCTTGAGATGCTTAACATGCTTCGCCTGCTGCTGATTGCGGGCAACGAGACCACCACCAACCTGATCGGCAACGGCGTGCTGGCCCTGCTGCGCCATCCCGACCAACTCCAACGGCTCAGGGACGATCCGAGCCTAATCCCCTTGGCGGTGGATGAGCTGCTGCGCTTCGATTCACCCGTCCAGACGGATTTCCGCCGTGCGCTCGAAGACTGCGAGGTGAATGGCTTCCCCTTGAAGAAGCGCGACAACATCGTCCTGCTGCTGGGCGCAGCCAACCGGGACCCGGACGTGTTCGACAATCCCGACCGACTCGATGTCGGCCGGGGCGACCGCTCACACCTGTCGTTCGGGCGTGGCATCCACCATTGCATCGGCGCCCCGCTTGCGCGCCTGGAAGGGCGGGTTGTCCTCGAGACGCTGCTGGAGCGCTTTTCCCAGATCAACCTGCGCGACAGGCAGCCGCGATTCCGCAACAGCATCGTGCTGCGCGGCCTGGAATCCCTGCCTATCCGCTGCGTCAAGGCTTGAGACGGGACTACGATACGTGAAGCCGGGGTTCGGCTAACTCCGAACCGCGGCAAACCGAAAGGACCACACGATGCTCGACACCCCGCCGGCGCTGACCATCCGTCGCACGTTTCAGCGACCGCCCCACGATGCCATCGCCAAGTTGGAAAGCGCGCTGACCGGGCATGTGGCCGACGCACTCGGCGGGCTCGGCGCCCTGGACGCGGCGATCAAGCCGATCGCGGGCGCGCCGGCTGCCATGCAGAGCTTCGTGGGTCCGGCCTTCCCCTGCATGAACAGCCCGGCGGACCAGCTCGCCCTGGTCGGCGCACTCGCCTATGCGGAGTCCGGCGATGTGCTCGTGGTGGGCACCGAGGCTTATCTCGGCACCGCCGTGATCGGCGACCTGATGGCGGGCATGCTGCTCAATAGCGGCGCCGCTGCGCTGGTCACCGACGGCGCGGTGCGCGATACGCCGGGCATCATCGGGGTGGGCTTGCCGGTCTATTGCGCGGGCGTCAGCCCCAACTCGCCGCAACGGAACGGCCCCGGCACGGTGGGACTCGCCATCAGCATCGGCGGAGTCACCGTGAATCCGGGTGACGTCGTGGTGGGCGATGGGGATGGCGTCGTCGTTGTTCCCCAGGATGCGCTGGACGCCGTGATCGGCGGGGTCGAAGAAATCCGGCGCCAGGAGACCGAGGTGGAGGCCAAGGTCAAAGAGGGCCTCACCTACCCCGACTCCTGGCGCGCCTACCTGGAGCCGGGGGCCGCGCGCTTTGTCGACTGACCCCGGTGCCGTCCGGGAGCGGGCGGCGATCCTCAGGCGCGGGACGAAGGTTTTGGTCTTCGACCTCTATGGCACGGTCGTCGACATGCAGGCCGGGCTTACCGAGGCCGCGACCCCCTACCTCCAGGAGAAGGGCTGGGACGGCGCGCCGCACCGCTTCGTCACTTGGTGGCGCCGCACCCATTTCGAGAACTCGATGATCGACTCTCTCTGCGACCGGGGCCACACCTCCTATCGTGAGATCAGCCACCGGGCGCTCGCCTACGTGATAAACCGCTGCGGTTTCCCCTACACGCAGGAGGAGGTCATTCGGCTGGTGAGCGAGATCGAGACGCTCAAGCCCTTCCCCGAAGTGCCGGCCGCGCTGGAGAGGCTGCGCGCTGCAGGCTACGTCCTCGCCATCCTCTCCAACGGCGATCGCGACATGCTGGAGGCCGCGTTGCCGCACGTCGGCATCCCCTTCGACCATGTAGTCTCGGTGCAGGAAGCCGGCGCCTTCAAGCCCCATTGGCGGACCTATGCCAAGGCCGCGGAGATCATCGGCGTCGACCGCACGGCCTGCGCGCTGGTGGCCAATCACGCCTTCGATTGCATCGGCGCCAAGGCCTATGGCATGCGCACGGTCTTCATCGACCGCCGAAGCCGACCTTTCGGCGAAACCCCGCACAGCCCAGACATCATCGTCGAGAACGTCACAGACCTCGCGGCGGCGCTCGCTTGACGCAGCGAACGCAAAGCAGCGGCGGAATGCAGGCGGACTACATCGTCATCGGCTCGGGCTCAGGCGGAGCGGCCGTCGCAGCCCGCCTCGCGGAGGATCCGCGTAACCGCGTGCTCCTGCTCGAAGCGGGGCCGAAGGACACCAACCCGTTTATCCACATACCGGCCGGTTTCACCCGCCTGCTCACCCACCCGACGCTCAACTGGCGGCGGCAGTCCGAGCCGGTGCCCGGCCTCGGCGGCCGGCGCATGCCCTTCCCCTCCGGCAAGGTGCTCGGCGGCTCCAGTGCGATCAACGGCATGCTCTACATCCGTGGCCAAGCTGAGGACTACGACGCCTGGCGCGATGCCGGCAACGCGGGCTGGGGCTGGGAGAATGTGCTGCCCTACTTCCGCAAGGCCGAGGATCAGCAGCACGGGGAGGACGAGAGCCACGGCGTCGGCGGCCCTATCGGGGTGAGCGACACGCGGCCGAGTAGCCCGGTCTCCCGGCTCTTTCTCGACGCCGCGGTGCGGAGCGGCATTCCCCGCCTCGACGATCTCAACACCGGCGATCAGCATGGCATCGCGCTCGTTCAGGGCACGATCAGGAACGGCAGGCGCATGACCACGGCCGTAGGCTATCTGCGGCCGGCAGCAGCGCGCAAAAACCTGCGCATAGTGACCGAGGCGCTGGTGGACCGCATCGTCGTCGAAGACGGCGTCGCCACCGGCGTCGTCTATACCGACAAGTCCGGCGGCACCGTCACCGCACGCGCGGAGCGCGAGGTCGTGCTCAGTGCGGGCGCCGTGGCCTCGCCCCAGATACTGCTGCAATCGGGGATCGGCGATGCAGACCAGCTCAAGGCGCTCGGCATCGCGCCGGTCCACCACCTGCCGGGGGTGGGCGAGAATCTCCACGACCACCTGTTCGTCTTTGTCCAACCCCGGCTGAAGAAAGGGGTACCGACCCTCAACCGACTGCTGCGTAGCCGCCCGCGGCTCGCGGCAGAGGTGCTGCGCTACGGCCTCTTCCGCACCGGCGCACTGTCGCTCACCTCATGCGAGGTCTGCGGCTTTCTCGATTCCAGGGAGCAGGGCGGGCGGCCGGATATCGAGATCACCTTCCGCCCGCTCAGCTTCGACCTGCTGCCGGACGGCGGCTGGCGTCCCCACCCCTACCCTGGCGGCACAAGCTCGGTCTGCGCCACCCGGCCCAAGAGCCGTGGCCGGGTGACGTTGATGCAGGACGGCAATGGCGCGCGCCGGGTGGCGATCCAGCCCAACTACCTCGCGCACGATGAGGACGTGATGAGCCTGGTGCGTGGCCTGCGCATCCTGCGGCGCATCCTGGGGACGGAGCCTATCGCGTCGTGCGTCGTCTCCGAGCAGCGGCCGGGCCCGGATGTCGAGAGCGACGAAGCGTTGGCCCAATACGTACGAGAGACGGCGAGCACGGTGTATCACCCGGTCGGCACCTGCAAGATGGGGAGCGACGCGATAAGCGTCGTCGACGAGCGCCTTCGGGTCCACGGGATCGCGGGCCTCCGCGTCGCCGACGCCTCGATCATGCCGGCTATCCCTTCCGGCAACACCAACGCGCCGACCATCATGATCGGCGAGAAGGCGGCCGACATGATCCGTCGCGACCACAATTAAAGCGGCCGACCAACCCTCCGTTCGGCAAGATTTGTCATAGATTTGTCTCTGCTGGCCGCCTTGCTCCGTTCTGGGCGGAGCGGCATAGTGCGCTCATGGAATGGCGCCATGCAGCGGAAAAGGGAACGCACCGCGAGGCGGAGGAGCCGCCGGTTCGCGTGTGCGAGCATCCCGACTGCGACCGTGACGCCGACCACCGCGCCCCGCGGGCGCCCAATGACCTCCGCTCCTGGCGCTGGTTTTGCCTCGACCATGTGCGCGACTACAACCGCTCGTGGAACTTCTTTGCGGGCTGGAGCCAGCACGACATCGAGCGTTTTCAACACGACGACGTGACCGGACACCGCCCTACCTGGCCGTTCTGCGAGGGCCCCGGCAGTCGCCGGAGGGAAGACCTAGAGGCGGCGTTCCGCGCCTTCTCCCGCGAGTGGTTCAACGGCGAGGAAGCCCCAAACGGAAAAAGGCGGACTGGCACGGAAACGATCTCCGAGGCCAGGCTCGAAGCGCTGGCCCTCTTCGACCTCACGCCGCCCTTCGACCTCGATGCGCTCAAGCGGCGCTACAAGTCGCTGGTCAAGCGGCACCACCCCGATGCAAACGGGGGCTCGCGCGAATCAGAGGAGCTTTTGAAACACATCAATCACGCCTATAACTACCTGAAGAAGGAGTGCTCATAGACGAAGGCATTGTCGATCGGACTGGCGCAGGAGCGGCCGCCGATGGCGGCCTTATTCGTGCGGAGGGAAGCGCGCAATGCAAACTAGCGAGGCAGGGGCGGCTGTCACCAATGACGGAGTGCCGGATATCCAGGTTTCCGTCAGCCAGACCTTCGGCATCGACACCGACATGGAAGTGCCGGCGTTTTCGGAGCCCACGGACCATGTGCCGGACATCGACACCGCGTATCACTTCGACCGCGACACCACACTGACCATTCTCGCGGGCTTCGCGCACAACCGCCGGGTGATGATCCAGGGCTATCACGGTACCGGAAAGTCCACCCACATAGAGCAGGTGGCAGCGCGCCTCAACTGGCCCTGCATTCGCATCAACCTCGACAGCCACATCAGCCGCATCGACCTGATCGGCAAGGACGCTATCGTGATTCGCGACGGCGTGCAGGTGACCGAGTTTCGCGAAGGCCTGCTGCCCTGGGCGCTGCAGCACCCGACGGCGCTGGTCTTCGACGAGTATGATGCCGGCCGGCCGGACGTAATGTTCGTGATCCAGCGCATCCTCGAGGTCGACGGCAAGCTCACCCTGCTCGATCAGAATCGGGTGGTGCGGCCGCACCCCGCCTTCCGCATCTTCTCTACCACCAATACCGTCGGCCTCGGCGATACGACGGGCCTCTATCACGGCACGCAGCAGATCAACCAGGGCCAAATGGACCGCTGGAACCTTGTCGCGACGCTGAACTACCTCCCCCACGACGACGAGGTGAAGATCGTGCTGTCGAAGGTGCCTTCTTATGAAAAGGAGGAGAAGCTCAAGCTGATTCACGCGATGGTCGAGGTGGCGGCGCTCTCTCGCTCAGGCTTTATGGCCGGCGACGTCTCCACCGTCATGTCGCCGCGCACGGTCATCCACTGGGCCGAGAACGCCGAGATCTTCGGCGACGTGGGCTACGCCTTCCGCACGACTTTCGTGAACAAGTGCGACGAGATGGAGCGGCCGATCATCGCTGAGTACTTCCAGCGCTGCCTCGGCATGGAGCTTCCCGAATCGTCGGCGCCGCTGCAGCCGACCGCCTGAGCCGGAGCACGCCGCGTGGCCCAGGAGGAATCCCCCGTCGAGACCTTCCAGCGCGCCGTCGGCTCGGCGTTGCGGGCCATCGCGGGCGATGCGGGCGAGGAGCTTCAGGTCTCCTTCGGCGCGGATCAGCCGCAGGTCGCGGGCGATCAGGTTCAGCTGCCGTTCCCAGCGCGGGACCTCAACGCGCTCGACGTGGAGCTGGTGCGAGGCTCGGCCGATGCGCTGGCGCTCAGGCTGCGCTATCACGATCAAGGCGCCCACGTGCGCGAGCAGCCGCGCGGCAAGACGGCGCGCGCGATCTACGATGCGATCGAGCAGACACGGGTTGAGGCGCTGGGCGCCGGCCGACTAGCCGGGGTGGCGGCGAACCTCGATTCCGCGCTGGAGCAGCGTTGCCGGCGCAAGGGCTACGACCACTGCACGGCGCCCGAGGAGGTGCCGGTCGCCGAAGCGCTCGCCATGATCATGCGCGAGAAGCTCACCGGCCGGCACCTGCCGCAGTCGGCGCGCCACATGGCCGACCTTTGGCGCCCCTGGTTCGAGACCAAGGGCGCGCGGCACACGGCGCAGCTCGTGCGCGCAATCAACGATCAAGACCAATTCTCCACGCTTTGCCGCCGCCTGATTAAGGACCTGGACCTGCCCGACGAGGACGCCGAAGACCCGGACGACGCCGAGGACCAGTCGAGCCCCGAGCAGACCGACGACGACGACGCGAGCCAGCCCGGCGATGCGGAGCGCGGCGACGAGATGGATGCGGACAGCGACCGGGAGGCGGATGTCGACGCGGACGCGGATGCCGAGGCGCAGGAGGCGTCAGACGAAGATGCTGACGCCTCCATGAGCGAGGGCGAGGACGACGAGGAGGCTGGCCGCCGGCGCCTGCAGTCGGGAGGGGGACCGGGCGCCAAGGAGCCACCCTACAAGGCGTACACCACGCAGTTCGACGAGGTCGTCAACGCCTCGGAGCTTTGCGATGCCGAGGAGCTGGCCCGCTTGCGCACCCAGCTCGACCAGCAGCTCGCCCAGCTACACGGGGTCATCAGCCGGCTCGCCAACCGGCTGCAGCGGCGCCTGCTCGCACGCCAGACGCGGTCCTGGGAGTTCGACCTGGAGGAAGGCCTGCTGGACACCGCGCGGCTCTCCCGCGTCGTCACCAACCCGCTCCATCCGCTCTCCTACAAGATGGAGAAGGAGACCTCGTTCCGGGATACGGTGGTGACGCTGCTCATCGACAATTCGGGCTCCATGCGCGGGCGGCCGATCATGGTCGCCGCCATGAGCGGCGACATCCTGGCGCGGACGCTGGAGCGCTGCGGCGTGAAGGTCGAGATCCTGGGCTTCACCACACGCGCCTGGAAAGGCGGCCAGTCACGCGAGCGCTGGCTGGCCGAAGGGCGCTCGCGTAATCCGGGGCGCCTCAACGACCTCCGCCACATCATCTACAAGAACGCCGACGAGCCCTGGCGCCGGGCGCGCAAGAGCCTCGGCCTCATGCTGCGCGAGGGTCTGCTCAAGGAGAATATCGACGGCGAGGCGCTGCTCTGGGCCCACGAGCGCCTGCTGGGCCGGTCCGAGGAGCGGCGCATTCTGATGGTGATCTCCGACGGCGCGCCGGTCGACGACAGCACGCTCTCGGTCAACGCGCGCAACTATCTGGAGCGGCACCTGCGCTCGGCCATCGACTGGGTCGAGACCTTCTCGCCGGTCCAGTTGCTGGCCATCGGCATCGGACACGACGTGACGCGCTACTACCGCCGCGCCGTCACCCTGACCGATGCAGAGCAGCTCGGCGGCACGATGACCGAAAAACTCGCCGAGCTCTTCGACGAGCAACCGCGCGACGAGCGCGCTTTCGAATCCCGTCCGCGGCTCAGGAGCGCTTAGCCCCTTTTCGCTCACGGCCGCCGGCCTACAGCCGGCGCCTCCGCGAGGGCGCCGCAGGAGCGGCGGGCCGCGGTCGCGGCCTGTGGCGCGTCCGTCAAAAACGGACGCGCTCTTCCCCTCACATGAGGTGGGCCTCGAAGAAAGCCAGAGTCCGGCGCCAGGCGAGCGCGGTGTCCTCTTCGTCGTAGCGCGCGCTGGTCGGGTTGGCGAAGCCGTGGTCCGCCTCGTACCAGTGGTTCTCGGCGCTCTTGCCGGCCGCCGCCATCTCCGCCTCGAAGCCGTCCACCATCTCCTGGTTGATCCACCTGTCGCGGGTGGCGAAATGGCCCAGCACCGGCCCAGCCAGCACCGCGAGCTGCTCCCGCGTCCTCTTCACGTTGCCGTAGTAAACGATGGTCGCGTCGACCGGCGCCGCAAGCGAGGCGTTGAGCGACCAGCGGCCACCGAAGCACCAGCCCACGGTGCCGACCTTGCCGCTGCCGCTCTCGTGGTTCCGCAGCCAGTCGATCCATGAGGCGCAGGTATCAGTGGCGGCCTTCGGCTTGACCCCGGTCGCCAGCTCCCGCGCCACGGCGGGATCGGCGGTGACGTTGCCGTCGTAAAGGTCGATAGCGAGCGCCAGATAACCGGCATCCGCCAGCGCGGCGGCGACCGACTTGATCTGGTCGTTCAGCCCCCACCACTCGTGCACCAGCATGACGGCCGGCGCCGGCAGCGCGGCGGGCGCGCCGAGCGCCGCCGAGACGGAACGGCCGCCTGCAGTGGTGATGGTGACGGTCTCGAGGCTTTCAGCGGCGGCGCGGGCGAGCCGACGGTCGGCGAGAACCGCTGCGAGCGGCAGCCCGGCGAGGCCGATGAGGAGGTCACGTCTTGCGAGTCCCATGGCGCGTCGTCCTCCGTTGCAGTGTGCGGGCGCACATCGTCGGGCGCGCAGGGGCTGGGCGCAAGGTGGTATCGGGAGAGGGCCCCTCGCTTTCTCCGTCGGACCGCTCCCTGTATCCTCGCGCGGCTTCAGCGGAGGAGGGCCATGGCGAGCACGATCCAGGCGCGAAAGACCAGACGTCGGCAGTGGGCCGGCGCGGACCCCGCGCAGCGGGAGAACCTGGCGAACCGTGCCTACACCGGCGGCGACGCGCTGGTCGCGACCCTTCTCGAACACGGCGTCGATACCGCATTCGGCGTGCCGGGCGAGAGCTATCTCGCCGTGCTGGAGGCGCTGCGGGCGGCGCAGGACCGGCTCCGCTTCGTCATCACGCGCCACGAGTCAGGCGCCACCTTCGCCGCCTGCGCCTACGCCCGGCTCGCGCGCAAGCCGGGCGTCGCCTTCGTGACCCGCGGGCCCGGCGCCACCAATGCCTCCATCGGCATCCACACCGCGCGCCAGGATTCGGTGCCGCTTGTGCTCTTCATCGGCCAGGTCCCGTCGGATCAGCGGGGCCGCGAGTCATTTCAGGAGATCGATTACCACCGCATGTTGGGGCCGATGACCAAGGCGGTGTTCGAGCCCCACACGCCGCACGAGGTTGCGGCGGCGGCGGCTGAAGCCTTCGCCATTGCCGTGGACGGCAGGCCGGGGCCGGTCGCGGTCGCGCTGCCGGAGGACGTGACCGAAGGCGAGACCGACGACACACCGGTGCCGCAGCCCCGCCCGCGCCGCGCCGTGCTGCCCTCACCCGACGACATCCGTGCCATCGCGGAGCGGATCGAGCAGGCCGAGCGTCCTGTCGCGATCGCGGGCGAGATGGTGGGCTTCGAGGGCGCCAACGAGGCGCTTGCCACATTCGCTGAGGCCCATGGCGTAGGCGTGTTCAGCTCCTTCCGCCAGCAGGGCGTGGTGCCGTGCGCGCACCCCGCCTATCTGGGGACGCTCGGCCTCGCGCTCCCGCCCTATCAGGAGGCCCTGCTGGCCGAGGCGGACCTATTGCTCGCGCTCGGCACCCGGCTCGACCTCGCCACCACGGTCGACGACCGTGTGATCCACGAGGCCCGCTTCGTGGTCCACGTCTATCCGGACGCGGACGCGCTGGCCGCCGCCGGGGCCGGCCTGCAGGTCTGCGCCGATATCGCGCCGGTGCTGGAGGGCCTCGTCGCAGCAGCGCCGGAGGCACCGCCTGCCCCCCGCAGCGCGTGGCGCGCGACGCAGCGCGCGGCGTTCGACGGGTTCCGGCAGGAGTCCGCCGGGCCGGCGCTCGGCACCGTCGATCTCGCCGCCGTGGTGCAGACGCTCGCAGACCGGGTGCCGCAGGACGCCACCATCGTCAACGACGCGGGCAACTTCTCCACCTGGCTGCTGCGCCACTTCCCCTACGAGCATCCGCTGGCCCAGGCTGCGCCGTCGGTAGGCGCGATGGGCTACGGCGTGCCCGGCGCCATCGGCGCCCAGCTCGCCAGGCCCGGCAAGCGGGTCGTGGCGCTCGCAGGCGACGGCGGCTTCGGCATGACCGGCCAAGAGCTGATCACGGTGGTCGGCAATCGGCTCCCGATCGTCGTGCTGGTCTGCGACAACGGCATCTACGGCACCATCGCCATGCACCAGTACAACCGCTACGGCGCCGATGCGACCTACGGCGTCGCCCTCAACAGCCCCGATTTTGCGGCCGCCGCGCGCGCCTGGGGCGCGGACGCCTGGACGGTCGAGACCACCGAGGCTTTCGCGCCTGCCCTGGAGGGGGCGCTGGCCGCCGACGGCCCCGCGCTGATCCATCTCAAGACCGACATACGCGACCTCGCGGCCTCGGGCGCCAAGATGCACTGATCATGGCCGCCGGCCACGACGAAACGGACGACGCGACCGAGGCCGGCGAAGATGGCCCGGCGCCAGAAGAAGCGCCGGTCGAAGCCCATGTTCTAAGCTCCATCACGCAAGTGGATGCGGCCGTCTGGGACCGTTGCGCGGGGCCAGACAACCCCTTCGTGCGCCACGCCTTTCTCGCCGCGTTGGAGGAGAGCGGATCGAGCACGACGGAGACCGGTTGGCACCCCCGGCACATCGTCCTCAAGACCCCGCAGGGCGCCATCCTCGGCGCCGTGCCGATGTATCTCAAGAACCATTCCTACGGCGAATACGTCTTTGACCACGGCTGGGCGGACGCGTTCGAGCGGGCGGGCGGGCGCTACTACCCCAAGCTCCAGGTCTCGGTCCCGTTCACACCGGTGACCGGGCCGCGCCTGCTGGCGCCGCCGGGGCCGGGCGCGGAAGCGGTACGGACGGCGCTGCTCTCCACCTGTGTCGGCATCTGCGACCAGATCGGCGTCTCCTCGGTGCATATCACCTTCCCCACCGAGGACGAGTTCGACCTGATGGGCGACGCCGGGCTCCTGCAGCGAACCGGCATCCAGTTTCACTGGCTCAACGAGGGCTATGAGAGCTTCGACGATTTCCTCGCAAGCCTCGCCTCGCGCAAGCGCAAGCAGATCCGCAAGGAGCGGCAGGCGGTTGCAGACTCCGGCCTCACGATCACCGCGCTGACCGGCGGCGAGATCGAGGAGCGCCACTGGGACGCCTTCTTCGCCTTCTACCAGGCGACCGGCAGCCGCAAGTGGGGGGTGCCCTACCTCACCCGCGAGTTCTTCAGCCTGTTGGGCGAGCGGATGGCCGATGCGGTGGTGCTGGTGATGGTGGAGCGGGAGGGCCAGCCCATCGCGGGCGCGCTCAATCTCGCGGGTTCGGATGCGCTCTATGGCCGCAACTGGGGCGCGATCGAGGACCATCGCTTCCTACACTTTGAGGCCTGCTATTACCGCGCCATCGATTTTGCCATCGACCACGGGCTCAAGAGGGTCGAGGCCGGCGCCCAGGGACCGCACAAGCTCGCGCGCGGCTACCTGCCGGTGCCCACCTATTCCGCGCATTGGGTCGCCAACGAGAGCCTGCGCGATGCGGTCGCCCACTATCTCGATCACGAGACGCGGGAGATCGACCGCGAGATCGCTGTGCTGGAGCGGCACGGCCCCTTCCGCCAGAGCGACGACGCGGCTTGAGCGGGAGCGGCACCCCGCTTGCGCGCAGCACCACGGCACCCCAAGATCGCCCGCACTCAAACCGCCGCGCCTGAGGAGAAACCGGATGGACGCCCCCAATCTCGACGCGCTGACCCGCGACGCGCTCGATTACTACCTGTTCCCGCTCGCGACCAAGCAGGACATGCGGACGGACGGTCCGATGATCTTTTCCAGCGCCGAGGGGATGGAGATCACCGACGCAGGCGGCAAGACCTACCTCGACATGATGAGCACCCAGACCAGGGCGAGCTCGCTCGGCTACGGGCAGGAGCGCGTCGCGCGCGCCATCTACGACCAGCTGATGTCGCTCCACTACGCCGGCACCTTCGCCAATGTCGCCGACACGACCATCCGGCTCTCGGCCAAGATCGCCGATCTCGCGCCCGGCTCACTTACGGCGACGGTGTTCGCCGGCAGCGGGTCGGAGGCGAACGAGATGTCGATCAAGCTCGCCAAGCAGTATCACGCGGCCAAGGGCGACAAGCCGCGCGCGCACAAGATCATCTCGCGCTGGGACTCCTATCACGGCGCCACGATGGGTGTGATCGGCAGCACCGACTATCTCGGCACCCGCGCCATCACCGAGCCCGGCGTGCCCGGCTTCAGCCGCATCCCGGCGCCAAATCTCTACCGCACGCCCTTCGGCATGGACCCCTCCGAGGTCTGCGACTTCTGCGTGGATTTTCTGGAGCAGCACATCGTTCACGAGGGGCCGGAGACGGTCGCCGCCTTCATTGCCGAGCCGGTGATGCAAGGCGACGGCGTGCAGGTGCCGCCGGACGATTATTTCCCTCGGGTGCGGGAGGTCTGCGACAAGTACGACGTTCTCCTCATCGGTGACGAGGTGATCTGCGGCTTCGGCCGCACCGGGCGCTGGTTCGCGCTGGAGCACTGGGGCGTCGAATGCGACATCATGAGCACCGCGAAGGCGATCACCGCCGGCTACTTCCCGCTCGGCGCGTCGACGGCGAGCCGCAAGGTGGCCGACGCACTGCCCGTGTTCACTCACGTGCAGACCTACAACGGCCACCCCGGCGCCTGCGCCGCGGCGCTCGCAACCATCGACATTTTGGAGAGCGACAACCTGATCGAGCGCGGGGCCGAGACCGGCGCCTACTTCCTCGACCGGATGCAGCGACTGCTCGACCTTCCTATCGTGGGCGACGTGCGCGGGCTCGGCATGTGGACCTGCATCGACTTCACGGCCGATAAGAAGACCAAGGCACCGTTCACCGACGACACGGTGAAGGCGATCACGCGGCGCATGGCCGATCTCGGTGTGCTCGGCGGCGAGGAGGGCACGGCCATTGAGTTCGGGCCTGCGCTCATCGCCACCCGCGAGATGGTGGATCGCTGCGTGGATGTCGCGGAGCAGGCGATCCGTGAGGTGATGGCGGACCGCAACCTCGGCTGACCAAGGCCGGTCCGCCCACACGGATAGACGCCGAAACACGCCCACCTCCCCCTGTCCCCCTCCCCCCGGAGGGTGGAGGGGGATGTAGACGGCGCCAGTCTTTTCTCCCTCTCCTCCCTGGGGAGGAGAGGGTCGGGGTGAGGAGGGGGTGCAGGCGCACGCTGGCAGCGGCCTCAAACCTCCAGGATCACGCCGGGGTTGAGGATGCCCTTGGGGTCGAGGGCGGTCTTGAGCGTGCGCATCAGGGCGATCTCCTCGGGCGTGCGCGCGAGCGGAAGGTAGGCGCGCTTCATCACGCCGATGCCGTGCTCGGCGCTGATGCTGCCCTGGCGCGCGTGCACGGCGCCGTAGATCGCGTCCGCCAGCGCGGACTCCATGGCGAGAAAGTCGTCGTCCGCGAGCCCCGGCTCCTGCGCTATGTTGACGTGGACGTTGCCGTCGCCGAGATGGCCGAAGAGCACCACCCTCACGCCCGCGAACCCCTCGGCGAGCGCCTCCATCTCACCGAGGAAGGGGGGGATCACGCCGGGCGGCACGGTCACGTCGAACTTGTGGGTGAGCCCGTGGCGGCTCACCGCCTCCGTCGGCGCCTCGCGCACGCGCCAGATCGCCCGCGCCTGCGCCTCGGAGCCCGCAACCACGGCGTCGGCGATCAACCCGTCCGTCAGCAGGCTCTCCAACCCCGTGGCGAAGGCCTCGCCCGCGGCCTCGCCCGACGCGGATTCTTCCTCGATTACGACGAGGCTTTCGTGGTCGCCCGCGAGCGGGATGCGGAGCTCGGGGTCTTCCGCCTTCACGTAGGCCACGGTCTTGCCGTCGATGAACTCCAGAGAGGAGAGACGGGGGAAGCACGCCCGCGCGGCCTGCAGCAGCGCGGGCAGGAGGTCGCGACGGGCGAGGCCGGCGAGCGCGGTCTGGAAAGCCTCGGGCGCGGGCTGCACCTGGAGCACGGCACGGGTGATGACCCCCAACGTGCCCTCCGAGCCGATGAAAACCTGCTTGAGGTCGAGGCCGGTGTTGTTCTTTTTCAGGATGTTGAGTCCGCTCACCACGGTGCCGTCGGCCAGCACCACCTCGAGCCCCCGCACCTGCTCGCGCATGTGGCCATAGCGCAGCACCTTCACCCCGCCGGCGTTGGTCGCGATCATGCCGCCGATCTGGCATGACCCGCGCCCGCCGAGGTCCACCGGCATGTCGTAGCCACGCTCGGCAAGATAGGTCTGCAGCGTCTCCAGCACGACGCCGGCCTGGACGGTGACGGTGGCCGAGGCCTCGTCGAAGGCCTCGATCGCATTGAGACGCTCGACGCTCAGCACCACCTCTCCCGCACGCGGCACCCCGCCGCCCAC
Organism: Alphaproteobacteria bacterium; assembly: GCA_022826345.1. Next base: position 13,539 of record JAJDVB010000167.1, on the reverse strand, counting down.
CATCCCGGTGTTGCCCGCTTGCGGCACCACGGGCACGTCGAGCTCGGTGCAGGTGCGGAGCACTTGCGCCACCTCCTCGGTCGAGCGCGGGCGCACCACCAGCGGCGCCGTGCTGACGTACTTGCCGATCCAGTCCCGCCCGTAGCGGGCCGTGTCGGCGGGGTCGTCGAGGTAGAGCGCCGGGTCGCCGAGCCTCGCCCGCAGCCTCTCGTGAGGTGCCGTCATCGTGCACTCCGTTCGGCAGGGGTGCGGTTTTGCGGCACTATGGCGCGCAGGTCAAACGGCGAGAGCGGAGCGCGATCCATGACCGCAAGCGTGCTGTTTCTCGACTACGACGGCGTGATCGCCGACAGCATGGGGGCCAAGGCGGAGGCCCTGGCCGATGCCTTCGCACCCTACACCCAGGATCGTGCCGGGGTCGCCGACGGCTTCAGGCGCCATGCCGGGAGCGGCCGGGAGCTGATCTTCGACCGCATCTACGAGGACCTGATCGGGGAACCTCTCGACGAGGCTACGCGCCGGCGCATCCTCGGCGCGTTTCTCGACCGCATCGACGCCATCAACGCGGCCATCCGCCTCTTCCCCGGCGTCCACGAGTTCGTCGAGGGCCAGGCGGCGCAGCGGCTGGTCGCCGTGGTGACCGGCGTGCCGCAGGAGGAGGCCACGCGGCAACTCGAGCGCCTGGGCCTCGCGCCCTTCCTCGCCTCGGTTCACGGCGCTACACGCGAGGCACCGAAGCACGTCCACATGGGGCGGTTCCTGGAGGCCCGCGCCATCGCGCCTGCGGACGCGCTCTTCGTGGGCGATTCCCAAGCCGACATGCGCGAGGCTGCGTTGGCCGGCATCCCCTTCGTCGGCATCGGCGAGTCGGCGTTCTTCGCCAAGGGCACGCCGCTCGCCGTGGTCCCCAGCCTGCCCGACCTCGCGGCCGTGCTCGACAGGTGAGACGCAGTTCGCTGTCCATCCCGCAAACATTTCTAAGCGGTACTCGGTGGGATCAAATGGGATCAGGCCGGACAAATGGGATCAGCGGGACTTGGCGAGATTAAGTGGGATTCGGCCGGACCTGGCGGGATTAAGTGGGATTCGACGGGACAAGCGCTGGCAATTGTGCGGGCGGCAGGCGGCGGGCTCTTGCATTGCATGGCGCGAATATGACGCACCCGCCGCGCACCGTGCACCGCACCATGGTCCGGGCTATAGGACTGGCACCGCCTGGCCAGAGCGCGGGGCCGTCAGGAAATCGAGGTCGCAACCGCGATCCGCCTGCTCGACGTGGGCGAGGTGGAGTGCAAGATAGCCGCGCTCCGCTCCTTCAGGCGGGGGCGGGGGGCGCCACGCCGCCCGGCGCGCATCCAGGGTCGCCTGCGGCACGTCCAGCATGAGCGAACGTCCCGCCACGTCCAGCGTGATCCGATCGCCGTTCTCCACCAACCCGAGTGGGCCGCCGATGGCAGCCTCCGGGCAGGCATGGAGGACGATGGTGCCGAAGGCGGTGCCGCTCATCCGCGCGTCCGAGAGCCGCACCATATCGGTCACACCCTGGGTCGCGAGCTTGCGGGGTATCGGGATGTAGCCAGCCTCGGGCATGCCCGGCGCGCCCTTGGGGCCGGCATTGCGCAGCACCAGCACGTCCTCCGGCGCCACGTCGAGGGTGGGGTCGTCGATCCGCGCCGTGAGGTCGGCGACGGAATCGAACACCACCGCGCGGCCGCTGTGCTGGCAGAGCGCGGGCGTCGCCGCCGACTGCTTGATGATGGCGCCGTCCGGCGCGAGGTTGCCGCGCAGCACCGCGATGCCGCCCTCGGGGTAGATGGGGTCGTCGCGCTCGCGCACCACGTCCTGGGTCCAAGGGTCCGGCGCCGCGGCGATCTCCTCGCCCAGCGTGCGCCCGGTCACGGTCATACAATCGAGATCGAGTTGATCGGCCAAAGCGCGAAGGACCGGCGTGAGCCCGCCGGCCTTGTTCAGGTCCTCCATGTAGTGCTGGCCCGAGGGCTTGAGATCGACCAGCACCGGGGTCTCGCGGCTCAGCCGGTCGAGGTGGCCCAGGTCGAGATCAAAGCCGCAGCGCCCGGCGACGGCCGCAAGGTGGATGACGGCGTTGGTGGAGCCGCCGACCGCGAGCAGCACGGTGAGTGCGTTAGTGAAGGCGGCAGGCGTAAGGATTTGCTCCGGCGTGAGCCCCTCGGCCGCGAGCGCCACGGCGCGCGCACCGCTCTCGCGCGCGATGCGCTGGCGGTCGGCCAGCACGGCGGGGATCGCGGCGCTCCCCGGCAGCATCATGCCGAGCGCTTCCGCCGCGCAGGCCATGGTGCTGGCGGTGCCCATCACCATGCAGGTGCCGGCAGACGGCATGAGCCGGCCGCCGACCTCGGCGATCTCGTCCTCGTCGACCCGACCGCCCCGGTGGGCGCCCCAGTAGCGCCGGCAGTCGGTACAGGCGCCGAGCCGCTCGCCCCGGTGGCTCCCGGTCAGCATCGGCCCGGTGACCAGCTGGATCGCGGGCACGCCCGCGCTCGACGCCGCCATGAGCTGCGCCGGCACGGTCTTGTCGCAGCCACCGATCAGCACCACCGCGTCGATGGGATGGGCGCGGATCATCTCCTCCGTGTCCATCGCCATGAGGTTGCGGAAGAGCATGGTCGTCGGGTGCATGAAGGGCTCGCCGAGCGAGATTGTGGGGAAGGTCAGCGGCAGTCCGCCGGCGGCTGTCACCCCGCGCTCCACCGCCTCGATCAGGGTCGGCACCGTGCCGTGGCAGCTCACGAGGCCGCTACCTGTGTTCGCGATGCCGACGACGGGGCGGTCCAGCTCCGCCTCGGTGTAGCCCATCGACTTGGCGAAGGCCTTGCGCAGGAAGAGCGAGAAGCTGGGATCGCCGTAGTCGGTGAGCTTGCGCCGGAGCCCGGCGGGCTTGTCGCTCATGCTCGTCTCCGCAGATGGGTGGAGAAGGCGCCGGCCGTCACTCAGGCACGAGCCCGCAGCTCACGCCGCCGTCGATGGTGAGCGCGATGCCGGTGACCCAGCGCGCCTCGTCCGAGGCGAGGTAGACGAAGCCGCCTGCGATATCCGCCGGATCGCCCACGCCAAGCGGGTGCAGCCGCGCGAGCCGCTCCTTGAACCCATCCGGATCGTCGAGCTGGGAGAGGTGATAGTCCACCATCGGCGTCCGCACCCAGCCGGGGCAGACGCAGTTGACCCTGATCTGGTCCTTGGCGCCGTCGAGCGCGAGGCACTTGGTCAGCATGACCACGGCGCCCTTGGAGGTGGCGTAGGCCACCTGCCCCGGCGTGCCGATGAGGCCGGATATCGAGGCGGTGTTGAGGATCGCGCCGCCACCGCGCTCGCGCATGTGGCCCCAGACCGCCTTGGCGCCCCGGTAGACGCTGGTGACGTTGACATCCATCTGGCGGTCCCAGTCCGCCCGCTCGACCTCCTCCACGCTGCCGATCACCGCCTGGCCCGCATTGTTGACCAGTATATCGACGTGACCCAGGGCCTCGATGGCGGCTGCCACCATCCCAGCCACGTCCTCGTCCTGCATGACGTCGGCTTCGATGGCGACGGCGCTGCCGCCCGCCTTCTCGATCGCGCGCACGGTGGCGACGTTGTCGTCGGCACTGAGGCCTGCGCAAGCGACGGCCGCGCCTTCCCTGGCGAAGCGGAGCGCCGTGGCGCGGCCTATCCCTGAGCCAGCGCCGGTGACGACCGCGGTCTTGCCCTTGAGTCTCATGCGTCTCCGCCCACCCTCATGGCCGCCGCAGGATAGCCCGGTGGCCCTGGGCCCGCGAGGGTTGACTCCGCGCCCCGCCAGCCGATAGGCCGGACCGCATACAGGAAGGGGCGTGATGAAGCTCGAAGGCAAGACGGCCATCGTCACCGGTGGCGGGCGCGGCATCGGGCGCGAGACCGGCTGCCGCTTTGCTGCCGAGGGCGCGCACGTGCTGCTCGCCGATATCGACGGCGACCGGGCGGAGGCTGTGGCCGACGAGATCGTCTCCGCCGGCGGTCAGGCCACGCCCTGCACTGCCGATCTCGGAGAGCCCGAAGGCGTCCGGCACATGTTCGAGCAGGCGCAGGCGTGCTTCAGCGAGCGCCTCGACATCCTTATCAACAACGCCGGCATCGCCCATCACGGCGCCTTCCTGGATCTCTCGTTCGAGGATTGGGAGCGGGTGCTGCGCAACAACCTGACCAGCGCCTTCCTCTGCGCGCAGGGCGCAGCGCGGATCATGGCGGCGGATGGCGGCGGGCGCATCGTCAACATCGGCTCGATCTCGGGCCAGCGCGGCAGCTACGGGCGCACCGCCTACGGCGTCACCAAGGCGGGAATCCACCAGATGACCCGGATCATGGCGGTGGAGCTCGGCCCGCGCGGCATCACGGTCAACGCCATCGCGCCCGGCCCCATCGACACCGGCATCACCAGCATGGGGCCGGATCAGGAGCGCCGCTACCTGGAGCGGATCCCGCTGGAGCGCTTCGGCCACGCCCGCGACATCGCAGGCACGGCGCTCTTCCTCGCCAGCGACGAGGCGGCGTACCTCACCGGCAGCGTCGTCAACGTGGACGGCGGCTTCGACGCCGCCGGCCTCATCTTCAGCTACACGGAACTCACCACGGTGAAGAGCGATGTCCGCGACCCCAGCAAGAGCGACTGAGCCCATGCAGATCAACGGATGCGAGGCCTTCGTCACCGGCGCCGCCGGCGGCATCGGCACCCCCCTGGTGGCGGCGCTGGCCGCGCGCGGCGCCCGGCGCATCCACGCCGTGGACCTGCCGGCGGCGCTTGCGAAGGCGGCGTTCCCGGAAGGCGCGGGCGTGGAGCCTTTGGCCCTCGACGTGACCGACGAGGCGGCGGTGCAGCGCGCTGCAGAGCAATGCGCAGGCGTCACGCTAGTGATCAACAATGCCGCCATCGTCGCCTGGGAGGGCGTGATGAGCGCGTCCACACTCGCCACCGCGCGCACCGTGTTCGAGATCAACTACTGGGGCTATCTGCACGTGGCCCGCGCCTTCGCTCCGGTGCTGGCGCGGAACGGCGGCGGCGCGATGGCCAACGTTCTCTCCGAGGTGGCGCGGGTCAACGCGCCCTTTTGCGGCTCCTACTCCGCGAGCAAGGCGGCGGTCTGGTCCGCCACCCAGTGCATGCGGGCCGAGCTCGCAGCCCAGGGCACCCACGTGCTCGCGGTCTTCCCAAGCTCCACCGACACGCCGATGGTCGCAGGCTTCGGCGGCGAGAAGCAGCCGCCCGAGGCGGTCGCGGACGGCATCTGCGACGCGCTGGAGCAAGGCGTGGAGGACGTCTGCATCGGCGCCCACTCGCTGTACACCGAGGCGCTGATGCGGAACGATCCCAAGGCTGGGGAGCGCGAGTTCGGTGCCATGCTGCCCGGCGCCGCCGCAATCCCCGATTAGACACGGCGTTATGGGGGCAACGGTGGGCACGTTATTCAAGTTTGCGCCGTAAATTTGAATAACGCAGCGAGCCATTGAAAAAACTTGAATAAGGTGGGCACGCCATGATGAGAATGGTGAGACTGCCGGGAGGCGACGAGGTGGTGGCCCTCGGCCAGGGCACGTGGCGCATGGGCGAGCGCCGAGGAGCGCGCAAGGACGAAGTAGCGGCGCTCCAACACGGCATCGCCTGCGGCATGACGCTCATCGACACGGCGGAGATGTACGGCTCCGGCGGCGCCGAGAAGGTGATCGGCGAAGCCATCCGCGGGCAGCGCGACAAGGTCTATCTAGTCAGCAAGGTGCTGCCATCAAACGCCGGGCGAAGGGCCATGAAGCGTGCCTGTGAGAAGAGCCTGAAGTGCCTCGGCACCGACTATCTCGACCTCTACCTGTTGCACTGGCGCAGCGGCGTCCCCCTCGACGAGACCATCGAAGGCTTCCTCGCGTTGCAGGAGGCCGGCAAGATTCGCCGCTTCGGGGTCAGCAATTTCGACACCGACGACATGGAAGAGCTGTGGGAGACCCCGGATGGTCAAGGCTGCCAGACCAACCAGATCCTCTACAACCTGACGCGGCGCTGGCCGGAGGCGTCGCTCATGCCGTGGTCCCGGCGCCACAGGCAGCCGCTGATGATTTATTCACCGCTGGAGCAGGGCAGGCTGCCGTCGGGCGGTGCGCTCGGTGCCGTCGCCGCCGCCCGCGGCGTGACGACGATGCAGGTGGCGCTCGCCTGGGTGCTCCGGCACGAGGACGTGTTCGTCGTGCCCAAGGCGAGCCGCATCGCTCATGTCGACGCCAACCTGGGCGCGCTCGACATCGCGCTCACGGATGACGAGCTTGCTGCCCTGGACAAGGACTTCCCGCCGCCCGAGGGCGGCGCGCCCCTGGAGATCCTTTAGCCCGACCGTCCCATCGCGGTTGGGCGCACGCGCGACGCGGGCAGTGGCCCGGTTTTCTTGCCGGGATTCGGTGGGATTAAGTGGGACAAACGGGATTCCGTGGGACTAAGTGGGATAAGCGGGATTCCGTGGGATGAGTGGGATGCAGCCCGCGCCAGAGGGGTCGCGGGTGCATGAGCAGGGTCGCGCAAGTCGGTTGGGTTTTGCGGGGAGAAGCGGAGCCGCACATGGCGCCATATTGATGTGCCCGCGCCGCAACGTGCACCGCACCATGGTCCGGGGTCGCCCGCGCCCGAAGGGTCGCGGGCGCGGGAGCGTCAGTTGCCCTGGCCGATCATCTTCATGATGCCGGAGAAGTCGTCCGCCCCGAAGCCGGCGTTGCAGAAGAGCGTGTAGAGCGCCGCAGCCTCCGCACCGAGCGGCGATGCCGCGCCGGCCGAGGCTGCGGCGGCCTGGGCGAGGCGCAGGTCCTTCAGCATCATGGCGGCGGTGAACCCCGGCGCGTAATCGCGGTTGGAGGGCGCATTCGGCACCGGCCCCGGCACCGGGCAGTAGGAGGTGAGCGCCCAGCACTGGCCGGTCGCCTTGGAAACGATGTCGAAGAGGGTCTGGCGCTCGAGTCCGAGCCTGTCCGCCATCCCGAAGGCCTCGCAGACGCCGATCATCGAGACCGCGAGGATCAGGTTGTTGCAGACCTTGGCGGTCTGCCCGGCACCCGATGCGCCGGCGTGGATCACCGCCTTGCCCATGTCGCCCAGCACCGCACGCGCACGCTCCACTGCTTCGGCCTCGCCGCCCACCATGAAGGTCAGCGTGCCCGCCGCAGCACCCGCCACGCCACCCGAGACCGGCGCATCCAGCAACGCCCAGCCACCTTCCGCCGCCGTCGCAGCGACATCGCGCGCGGTATCGACGTCGATGGTCGAACAGTCGATGAAGAGCGTGCCGGGCGCGGCGGCCGAGAGGACTCCGCCCTCGCCGCGGTAGACCTCGGACACCTCGGCGCCGGCAGGCAACATCGTGACGACCACCTCGCGCCCCGCTGCGGCCTCGGCCACCGTGCTCGCCGTTGCGCAGCCTGCCTCGCGGGCCTTCTCCACGGCATCCGCGCTGATGTCGAAGGCAGCGACGGCGTGGCCGGCCTTCGCCAGGTTGGCGGCCATCGGCCCTCCCATGTTGCCGAGTCCGATGAAACCCACGTCAGCCATGTCGGAATCTCCCTCCCGCATCCGTCAGCGGCGGGGGTGCCGCTGGCGGCCTCTTACCACGTCATGTCGCCCTTGGGCGGTTCCTCGAAATAGGCATCGACCGCCGCCGCCGTCACCTCCTCCAGACGCGCCGGGCGCCAGGCCGGGTTGCGGTCCTTGTCGACGATCTGGGCGCGGATACCCTCGAAGAAGTCGGCGCCTAGATTGCAGTGCATAGCGAGGCGGTACTCCAACTCCATCGCCTCCTCGAAGTCCCGCTCGCCGTACTCCGTGAGCTGCTTGTACGAGACCTTGAGGCTGGTCGGCGACTTCTGGTGAAGTGTTTCCAGCGTCTCCGCCGCCCAGTCCGAGCCCTCGGACTCCAGCTTGGCGACGATCTCCTCCACGGAGCCCGCTTCGAAGCAGCGGTCGATCTCCGCCTGGTGGGCGGCGAGTGGGGCGGGGCCGAGGTTCGCGGCACTCTCCGCGAGCGTCCGATCGATCGCCGCGTGCGCGTCGCCGCCGAGGTCCGCCGCCAGCAGCGTCTCGTCCAGCGCCTGCAGGGCGTCGCTCGCCACCACGTGGGTCGCGAGCCCGAGGTAGAGCGAGTCCGCCGCGCCGATACGCGCGCCCGTGAGGCCGAGATAGAGCCCGGCTTTGCCCCTGAGCCTGGGCAGAAAGTACGTCGCGCCGACATCGGGGAAGAGCCCGATGCCGGTCTCCGGCATGGCGAAGAGGGCGCGCTCGGTCATCACGCGGTGCGAACCGTGGATCGAGATCCCCACCCCACCCCCCATGACGACGCCGTCGATCAGCGCCACATAGGGCTTCGGGTAGCGGAAGATGAAGGTGTTGAGGCGGTATTCCTGGGCGTAGAAGACGGTGGCGAAGTCGCGCTCCGGGTCGTCCCGCTCGCCGTAGAGGAGGCGGATGTCGCCGCCGGCGCAGAAGGGCGCGCGCCCGTCCTCCCGCGCCGCACCCCGCACCACCACGGCGGCGATGGCGGGATCCTCCGCCCATTCCTCGAGCCTTGCGTGCAAGTCCAGGACCATGGGCTGGGTCAGCGCGTTCAGCGCCTTCGCCCGGTTCAGCGTAACGCTGCCGACCCGGCCCTTCCGCTCCAGGATGATCTCGTCGCTCACGATGGCTCCGCCTCGCTCATTCGGCGCCGCATCCTAAGGACTACGCCTCGGTGGGGAAATAGGCGCCCGAGCCTCACTCCGCCAGCAGGCGGCGCGCGATGATGAGGCGCATGATCTCGTTGGTGCCTTCGAGAATCTGGTGGACCCGCAGGTCCCTGAGATGGCGCTCCACGGGAAAATCCATCAGATAGCCGTAGCCGCCGAGCAGCTGGAGCGCCTGGTTGCAGACCTCGAAGCCCGTATCGGTGGCGAAGCGCTTGGCCATGGCGATGGTGGAGGTCGCACTGTCCTCCCGCGCGTCGAGCGCGGCCGCCGCCCGGTGGATCATCAGGCGGGCAGCCTCCAGGTTCGTCGCCATGTCGGCGAGCGTGAACTGGAGCGCCTGAAAGTCGGCGAGCCTGCGGCCGAACTGCTCGCGCTGGAGCAGGTGATCGCGGGCGATCTCCAGGCTCGCCTGGGCCGCGCCGATCGAGCAGGCCCCGATGTTGATGCGCCCGCCGTCGAGCCCCGCCATGGCGATCTTGAAGCCCTGGCCTTCAGAGCCGATGAGGTTCTCCGCCGGCACCCGGCAGTCCTCGAAGATCACCATCGCCGTCGGCTGACTGTGCCAGCCGAGCTTCTTCTCCTGCGCGCCGAAGCTCAGGCCCGGCGTGTCGCGCTCGACCGCGATGCAGGAGATGCCGCCCGGCCCCGGCCCGCCAGTGCGCACCATGCAGACGTAGACATCCGCGTGGCCGCCGCCGGAGATGAACGCCTTGGTGCCGTTGAGCACGTAGTGCTCGCCGTCGCGGCGGGCGCTGGTCTTGAGTGAGGCGGCGTCGGAGCCCGACCCCGGCTCGGTCAGGCAATAGCTCGCGAAGTGCCCCATGCTCGCGAGGCGCGGCAGGAAGCGCCGGCGCTGGGCTTCGCCGCCGAAGCGGTCGATCATCCAGGACGCCATGTTGTGGATCGAAATGTAGGCCGCGGTCGACGCGCAGCCCCGCGCCAGCCCCTCGAAGACCAACGCGGCATCGAGTCGCGTCAGGTTGGACCCACCGACGTCGTCGCCCACGTAGATGCCGCCGAAGCCGAGGGCGGCGGCCTTGCGCAGGGTCTCCACCGGGAAGGTGCAGTCCCGGTCCCACTCGGTGGCGTAAGGGGCGAGCTCGTTTTCGGCAAAGCTCTGCGCGAGCTCGCGGAAGGCCTCCTGCTCTTCGGAAAGGTTGAAGTCCATGGCCGGCCTAACTTAGCGAGCGCCGGCGCGCCTGGGCGAGACGAAATATCAAAGGGGCTACGATCACGATCAGCATGATCCGCGCGATGTGATGGGTCGAGACGAAGGCGGCGGCGCTCCCCATGGTGAGCGCGATCAGGCTCATCTCGGCGAGCCCACCGGGGGCGAACGCGAGGAACAGGACCGGGCCCGACTGGCCTGCGACGGCGGCGAGGCCGTAAGCCGCGCCGGCCGTGACCAGTACCATCATCACCCCCACCAGCCCAGCCAGCAGCATGATTCGCCTGAGCTCGCTGAACGCCATGCCGACGAAGCGCGCGCCGATGGTAGCGCCGAGCACCACCTGGGCGGCCGCGATCAACTCGCCGGGCGGCTGCGCCGAGACCAGCCCGCTCAAGTGCAGGGCGGCGCTCAGCACCATCGGCCCCACCAGTTGCGCTGCCGGCACCTTGAGTGCCTTCGCCGCCGGGTAGCCCACCAGCGCACAAGCTATCAGTGCGAGGATGTCGATCCAGTCTGCCGCCTCGCCGGCGGGAACCGGCAGCCCCACCGGCGCAACCCCCTCGACCAGCCGGAAGTAGAAGGCAATCAAAAAGACGGCGACGAGGATGCGCGTGGCGTGGGTGAGCGAGATCGTGCGCCCGTCGCCGCCCATGCTCTCGCCCAGCACCATCATCTCGCTGAGCCCGCCCGGCATCGACGAGAAGTAGGCGGAAACCCGGTCGTAGCCCCCCAGCTTGCGGAAGACGACATAGGCCATGCCCGCCGCCAATGCCGTGGAGAGCACCACGCCCGAAAGGCCGACGTACCACTCCGCGATCCGGCCGAAGAGGTCGATGGTGAACTGGCTGCCCAGCAGCACACCCAGAATTGCGATCATGACGTTGCGGACCTGGGCGGGGACCATGATCGGCGCGCCGGCGAGCGCCGCCCCTGTCGCCACGGTCATGGCGCCCAGCATCCAGGGGAGCGGTAGCGCGAGAGCGAAGAAGATTGCCCCGCCCACGGTGCCGAGGCCGACAGCGAGCGCGAAGCGCAAGCCGGCGATGCGCAGCCGCGCGGCCTGCCAGCGCGGGCCGAATGGGATGTCGAACGGTTTCACGGGCCGCCCCCGGCTCGCGGCGTCACACCCCTCAGGGGGTGAACTGCTCGGTGAGGATGCGCTCGGTGAGGCTGTGCTCGGGATCGAACAGGAGGTTGATGGCCGTCGCGTGATCGACCGCGACCTCGACCGACGCCACGTCGCGCACCTCGGTGTAGTCGGCGACCGCGCTGACCGGGCGCTTGTCGTGCTCGATCACCTCGAGCCGCACGGTGGCCTCGTGCAGCAGCAGAGCGCCCCGCCAGCGACGCGGGCGGAAGGCGCTGATCGGCGTGAGCGCCAGGATGTTGGCCCCGAGCGGGATGATCGGGCCGTGGGCAGAGAGGTTGTAGGCGGTGCTGCCGGCGGGCGTCGCCACGATCACGCCGTCGCAGATCAGTTCTTCCACCCGCACGACGCCGTCCACGCTGATCCTGATCTTGGCGGCCTGGCGGGTCTCCCGCAGCATCGAGACCTCGTTGATGGCGAGCGCCTCCTGCGTCTCGCCGTGGATCGTCTCGGCCCGCATGCTGAGCGGGTGCAGGACCGTGCTGTGGGCCTGCTCCAGCCGCGCGGGCAGGTCGTCGAGGGAGAATTCATTCATCAAAAAGCCGACCGTGCCCCGGCTCATGCCGTAGATCGGCTTGCCCTGGCGGAGCAGGCGATGCTGGGTCTCCAGCATGAAGCCGTCGCCGCCGAGCGCGATGATGACGTCGGCGTCCGCCGGCTCGGTCAGGGAATAGCGTGCGGCGATCTCGGTCAGCGCCGCCTGGGCATCGGCGGCGGTCGACGCGACGGCGGCCATCCTCCGATAACGCATGGGGTCTCCCGATGGACTGCGCCGACGCGGCGCGGAGCGCGGGTTGGGCGGCGGCGGGTCAGCCGCCGGTCACGCTCATGTGACGGCCGACCGCTGGGCCGGTATGCCGGCGGTCGATGATGAAGTCGTGGCCCTTGGGCTTGCGCCCGATCGCCTCGTGGATCGCGTCGACCAGCGCCTCGTCGCTCTCGCTCCGGCGGAGCGGCGTGCGCAGGTCGGCCGCGTCCTCCTGGCCCAGGCACATGTAGAGCGTGCCGGTGCAGGTGAGCCGGACCCGGTTGCAGGATTCGCAGAAGTTGTGGGTGAGCGGCGTGATGAAGCCGATCCGCTGGCCGGTCTCGCGCACGGTGACGTAGCGCGCGGGCCCGCCGGTGCGATGGTCGCTCTCGTCCAGCGTCCAGCGCTTGCGGAGCTGCGCGCGGACGAGGGAGAGCGGCAGGTAGTGCTCGGTGCGGTCGCCGTCGATATCGCCGAGCGGCATGGTCTCGATGAAGGTGATGTCGTGGCCGTCGGCGGCGCACCACTCGATCAGGTTCTCGATCTCGTCCTCGTTGACGCCGCGCAGCGCCACGGTATTGATCTTGACCTTGAGTCCCGCCGCCTGCGCCGCCTCGATCCCCGCCATCACCTGCTCCAGCCGGCCCCAGCGGGTGATCTGCGCGAACTTGTCGGGATCGCGGGTGTCGAGGGAGATGTTCACCCGGCGCACGCCCGCGGCATAGAGCCGCTCCGCATGGCGCGGCAGCTGGCTGCCGTTGGTGGTGAGCGTGAGCTCGTCGAGCGCGCCGCTCCTCAGGTGGCGGCCCAGGCTCTCGAAGAGGCCGATGACGCCCTTGCGGACCAGCGGCTCGCCGCCGGTGATGCGGAGCTTGCGCACGCCGAGCCCCACGAAGGCGCTGCACAGGCGATCCAGCTCCTCCAGCGTCAGCAGCTCCGCCTTGGGCAGGAAGCTCATGTGCTCCGACATGCAATAGACGCAGCGGAAGTCGCAGCGGTCGGTGACGGAGACGCGCAGATAGGTGACGTGGCGCTCGAACGGGTCGATCAGCATGGCTTCCACTCCGCGGGCGCGCGACGGCTCCCGAGCCGCACGCCACGCTGCATATTACGCGAGGGTGCCCGAATTCTCCCGGAGAATCTGGGCACGATCCCGGCCGCGTCAACCGGTCCACTCGCGTGGCTGGCGCTGCGGCTGCTAAAGTCGCGCACCGAAGGGCCACTTGGTGGAGCGCTGACGATGGCACAGTCCCTGGTCCCGGTCGTCGACATCGCGCCGTTTCTCGCGGGCGATGCTGAAGACAAGGCGCGCATCGCCGCCGAGGTGGACGCCGCCTGCCGCGAGATCGGCTTCCTCGTGATCGCGGGCCACGGCGTGGCCCAGGCGCAGATCGACGAGATGCGCCGCGTGACCCGTGCCTTCTTCGAGCTGCCGCACTGGGAGAAGCTCCGGGTCAAGATGCCGCCCGACCGCTACCGCGGGCTGATGACCGTCGGCAGCGAGGACACGGCCTACAGCATGGACGAGGAAGAGAACGCGCCCGACTGGCGCGAGAGCTTCGTCATCGGTCCGCACGACCACGACTACGACGAGTATCACTACGGCCCCGCTGGCTGGCGCTTCTTCGCCGCCAATCTCTGGCCCGACCGGCCGGCGGGGATGCGCCCGCTGTGGGAGGCCTACTACCGGGAGATGGAACGCCTGGCGGGCGACCTGATGCGGATCTTCGCCTGCGC